>JBKPRS010000134.1:0-20815 GCA_046734695.1 Actinomycetota bacterium
CACCTCCAGGCGGTCCAGCCGGCCGAGGCTCACGACCACCTCACCGGCCAGCGGCACGCTCCCGCCCACGAGCCCGGTGTTGCCGCCCTGGGGCACCAGCGCCACCCGGTGGCGCCGGGCCAGGGCCACGACCTCGGCCACTTCACCGGTGCTCCCCGGGCGTACGACCGCAGGCGTGGTCCCGTGGAACCGGCCGGTCCAGTCGGTGGCGTAGCCGGCGGTGACGTCCGGGTCCACGAGGACGTGGGCGTCGCCCAGGGCCTCGCGGCAGGCCGTCAGGAACTCGCGCACCCGCGAAGGCTACGGGCCGGGTGCGGGCACGATGCGGCCCCGGGCCTCGCCCAGCGTGAGGGTCACGCCATCGCTCAGTGCGGCGCGGCCCCGCAGCACGACCTCGTCGCCGTCCTCCAGGAACGTGCGGTCCACCCCGGCGACCGCCAGCGGCTCGGCGCCGTTGCGGGTCAGCTCGATGAGGCTGCCCTCGCTGCCCCGGACCGGGCCGGACACCGTACCCGACGCCAGCAGGTCGCCCACCTGCAGGTGGGCGCCGTTGACCGTCAGGTGCGCCACCTGCTGGGGCAGGCGCCAGTAGAGCCCGGCGAACGACGTGCGGCTCACCGTCTCCTCGCCCGTGCCGCCCGCAGGGCGCAGGGCCACCTCGAGGTCGAGGGCCAGGCCCCAGTCCGCCACGAGGCGCAGGTACGGCAGCGGCTCGGGGTCCTGGGCCGGGCCCGGCACCCGGCAGGCGGCGAGGGCGTCGAGCGGCGTGATCCAGGCCCCCAGCGTGGTGGCGAACGACTTGCCGAGGAACGGTCCCAGCGGCTGGTACTCCCAGGCCTGGATGTCACGGGCCGACCAGTCGTTGACGAGCGCGACGCCGAAGACGTGCCCGGGCGCGTCCGCCACGCTCACGGGCCGGCCCGGCTCCGACGGGCGCCCGATCACGAAGCCCACCTCCAACTCGATGTCGAGGCGGGTGCTGGGCCCGAACACGATGTCGCCGGACGGGTCGCGGCGCTGGCCGGACGGACGCGGCACCGGGGTGCCCGAGACCACGATCGTCCCGGCCCGGCCGTGGTAGGCGACGGGCAGGTGGCGCCAGTTGGGCAGCAGCGGCTCGGCGTCGGGCCGGAACAGGCGGCCCAGGTTCGTGGCGTGCTCGATCGAGCTGTAGAAGTCCACGTAGTCGGGGACCGCCACCGGCAGGTGGGGCGTGGCCTCCTCCACCGGCACCAGCGCGGGCTCCGCCACCACCCGCCCGGTCGGCGAGCACACCAGCTCGGTCACCGCCTCCCGCACCTGGCGCCAGGCGTCGGGCCCCGCGGCCAGGAACGGGTTGAGCCGGTCGGCGCCGAGCGCCGCGGCCCACGGCTCCAGCCCGGCCACGCCCACGGCCGCCAGCCGGGCCAGGTCGAGGACGTGATCGCCGATGCGGATCCCCACCCGGCGGTCGCCGCCACCCCCGGAGAACACGCCGTAGGGCAGGTGCTCGGCCGGGAACCCCGACCCGTCGGCCCCCGGCACCCATGAGCTCAGCATGGCCCTACAGCAGATCGCGGGCCGCCAGCTCGTGCAACGCCTGATCGAGCGACGACACACTGACCGACGCCAGCAGCTCGCGCGAGCCGCTCACGAGGGGCAGCAGCTCGGCGGACCGATCCTCACCCGTGGCCAGCGCGGCCGCCATCTCGTGCTCCGCGCGCCGCGAGCGGGCCAGGCCGGCAGCCGCCAGCAGGTTCACGAACCCGTGGCGGACCCCGCCGTCGCCCATGGTGCGGTAGGGGTGGTCGAACCCGCCGCCGGCCTTGACCACCAAGCGCCGTGCTGCGCAGCCGGTCAGGAGCCGGGCCATCCAGCCGATGCTGGACGATGAGAAGCCGCCCGGCCCAGCGCCCCGCACCTTGACGCCGTCGCCCTGCGCCAGCGCGTCCAGGGCCCGATCGAGGTCCGCGTTCGCGGGGATCTCGACGTAGCGCCGCACCCGGCCGGGTGGGGGTGGGATTCGAGCCGACTGGGGCACCTCCACGTGGACCAGCCCGGGCGTGGCGTACACCGGGCGCCAGCCGGCGAACGTGTCGTAGCCGACCACCCCGACCGACGGCGGACGGGGCAGGCCGGACGCGACGAGGGCGTCCATCTCGGCCAGGCGCGAGGCCGGGCACAGGAACGACCCGATCGTCCGCCCGTATGGGCCCGCCAGCGCCTCGGCATGGCCACGGAGGGCGTCGGCCATCGGCCGGCCGCGCGGTGGGAACAGCTCCGCATCGTCGAAGAGGCGCTCGAGAACCGCGTGCAGGGGGCTGGCCAATCGTTGCACCTCCGGAAAGCGGAGGTTAGTGTCCGCCTATCGGTGACATGAGGCAGCTGTGCCTTGTGTCACGGAATTGGAACAGACATTACCGAGGGGAAACGGGGCGTGACGGTCCGCTCTGTCGCCGCACGGTCCGTGCGCCCGATCCCCCCGGGGTTCGGAGCCGCCGGTGGCCGAACAGTCGAAGACCGTGGACACGGCGCTGACGTTGCTCACCTTGCTGGCCGAGCACAGCGACGAGCCCAGCGCCGCCTCCCTGGCCCGGGTGCTGGGCCTGTCCCGCACCGCCGTGGCCCGCATGCTGGCCACCCTGGAGGCCCATGGGCTGGCCCGGCGCACCGACCACGGCTGGGGCCCCGGCCTCGGCCTGCTGGCGCTGGCCGCCGGCATCGAGCCCCAGCTCCGGGCGCTGGCCCGCGGTGAGCTGGAGGCGCTGGCCACCCGCTTCGGCGAGACCGCGGTGCTGACCGTGCGCGATGGCGACGAGGCCGTGGCCGTCGACCAGGTGGTCGGAGGCAACGGGGTGGTCCAGATCCACTACCGGACCGGCACCCGTCACCCGGTGTCGGTCGCCGCCAGCGGCCGGGCCCTGCTGGCCGAGAACGCGGGGGTGGGCGCGATCTTCTCCAGCGGTGAGCTGGAGCCGGGCGTGCGCGGCGTGGCCGCCGCAGTGGTCGACGCCGACGGCCGACCGATCGCCAGCATCGCGGTCGTGGCCCCCGAGCACCGCTTCCCCCGCGACGACGCCGAGGCCGCCGCCGCGGTGCGAGCCTCAGCCGAGCGGATCAGCCAGGCGCTCGCCCGCGCCGCCCCCGGCCGCCGCCCGGCGCCGTCCCCCCCTGCGCACCGAGGAGGTCGCGATGCCCCACTACCAGCGGGTCGGTGACGTCCCGCCCAAGCGCCACACCCAGTTCCGCGCCCCCGACGGAAGCCTCTACGCCGAGGAGCTGATGGGGTCCGAGGGGTTCTCCTCGGACTCGTCCCTCCTCTACCACCGGCACCTGCCCACGGCCATCGTGGCGGCCGAAGCGGTGGGACACGACGACGTCCCGCTGCAGCCCAACGAACCGCTGCTGCCCCGCCACCTGCGGACCGGCGACCTGGCGGCCGGCGACGACCTCGTGACGGGCCGCCACCTGCTGCTGGGCAACGACGACGTGCGCCTGTCGCTGGCCCGGCCCACCGAGGCCAGCGGCCTCTACCGCAACGCCAGCGGCGACGAGATCGTCTACCTGCGCACCGGGGCGGCCCGCCTGGAGTCCTCGTTCGGCGCCCTCGACTGCCACACCGGCGACTACGTCGTGATCCCCACCGGCACCACCCACCGCTGGGTGCCCGAGCCCGGTGAGCCGATCCACGCGCTGGTCATCGAGGCCCGGGGCCACGTGGGCCCGCCGGACCGCTACCTGTCGGCCACCGGCCAGCTGCTGGAGCACAGCCCCTACTGCGAGCGGGACCTGCACGCCCCCGACGCCCCGCTGCTCGCCGGCGACGGGGACGGCGAGCCGGTCGAGGTGCTGGTGCGCCAGCGCGACGGGCTCACGCTCTACGGCTACGCCCACCACCCCTTCGACGTCGTCGGCTGGGACGGCTGCCTCTACCCCTACCGGCTGTCGATCTACGACTTCGAGCCGCTCACCGGGCGGGTCCACCAGCCGCCGCCGGTCCACCAGACCTTCGCCGGGCCCCACTTCGTGGTGTGCAGCTTCGTGCCCCGCAAGCTCGACTACCACCCGCTGGCCGTCCCCGTCCCGTACAACCACGCCAACGTGGACAGCGACGAGGTCCTCTACTACTGCGAGGGCGACTACACCGCGCGCAAGGGCGCGGGCATCAGCGCCGGCTCGATCACCCTGCACCCGGCGGGGTTCGTGCACGGGCCCCAGCCCGGCAGCGTCGAGGCCGCGCTGGGCGCCGAGGCCACCGACGAGCTGGCCGTCATGGTCGACACCTTCCGGCCCCTCCGGCTGGGCGACGCCGCCCTGGCCTGCGACGACGGCGAGTACGCCTGGTCCTGGTCGCGCTAGGGAACGGGTGTCCTGGTCCCGTTAGGACCCGGTGACGACGTCCCCGTACAGGCTGCGGTCGACGACGGCGGCGTCGTCCAGCGGCCGCTCGTAGCGGACGCCGCCCACCACCACCAGGGCGTTCTGGATGCGGGTGGTGGTGTCGGCCCGGATCTCCCAGTCGAACAGCGGGGCGGGGCCGCCGGTCAGGTCCCCGTCCAGGGCGTGGACCGCGTCGTCGCTCCAGCCGTCGGCCAGGTAGGTGTTGATCGTGCGCAGGACGGCCCGCACGTAGGCCAGGCCGGTGGCCCGGTCGGCGGCCATCAGGTGGGGGGCGAACACGGTGCCCTCGATCGCCTCGCTGGCCGGCAGGGTGCCCAGCAGCATCAGCGAGTCGTTGCCGGCCACTTCGGCCGCCTCCGGCTCGGGCAGCCACGCCATGGACACCTCGGCGCCCAGCAGCCGCCGGGCCGCATCGGCCGAGGACGTCGGCACGATGTCGAGCACGTTGAGGGTCAGCTCGTTCTGGTCGAGCACCAGGCCGACCGGGTAGAGCGCGCCGCTGCCGATGCCGCCGCTCACGGCCATGAGCTGGCCCTCCACCGACTTCCAGTGGTCGGGGTCGGGCAGCACGTCGGTGCGGGCCCACAGGCCGGCCTGCGCCGTGGCGGTGTCGTTGGGCGCCCGGGACAGCGGGCCGCCCAGCACCAGCCGGGCGCCGCTCCCCGCGTGGACCGCGTCGAGGAACGGGGCGTCCACGGTGCCGACCACCGCGTCGATCTGGCCCGCGGCCATGGCCGCGTACGCCGAGGGCTGGTCCATCTCCACGACGTCCACGGTGAGGTTCTCGGCCTCGAACTCGTCCGTCGCCTGCGCCACCAGCAGCGGCGCAGCCGCCTCGGTGGTCTCGGTCAGCGCCACCCGCACGGTGGCGGGCTGGGCCAGCGGGGCCGCCTCGGGCGAGCCGGCCTCGCAGCGCGCCACCGCCCGCCCGATGCGCAGGTCGGTGGGATCGGTGGCGGCAGCGGCGCCGCAGCCCGGCCCGGGGTCGTGCGGCACGGTCGGGCCCTCGGGCGTGACGACCACCTCGGTTTCGGAGCCTTGGCGGATGTAAGCCACGCCCACCGCTCCGAGCGCCACCACGAGGGCGAGCACCCACAGGATGTTGCGGCGGGTCGTGGACAGCACGGATCGGTCAGGCGGAGACGGTGGCCAGGGCCTGGGAGACGAGCTCGTCGATGCCCTGGTCGAGATGGTCGCGGCGCAGCAGGCCCCGGGCCACGACGACTGCGCCCCGCTCACCGAGCACGCGGGAGAAGCGGTCGAGCGCCTTGCCGGCATGGATGGCATAGGTCATGAACGCCGCCACCTGCTTGCCGTCCATAACGGGCAAGCGCTTGATCCGGCCCGCCCGTCCCGGGCGGTGGCCAAAGAGCACCAGCCCGTCGACCCAGGTGCCGATGAACACCACGTCCGCCTCGGCCAGCTCCTTCAGGCCGATGTCGGTGATGTTGTAGACGGCAACCTCGACGCCGCGGGCCGCGACCTCGTCCGCGATGAGCTGAGCGGCCCGGGCCGTGTTGCCGGTGAGGCTCTCGTAGATGACGACCGCTCTAGCCACGTTCCGCTCGCTCCAACAGTGCGCCGAGTAACCGGGCGATGTTGGCACATCGGCCTGAGCCGCGACCATCCCCGGGGGGGTTGACGGGCCTAAGTACGATCGGCCGCAACCGTCTGCAACCAGCCTCCCCTGGGGACGAACATTGCTGTTCCCCACCGTCGCCTTCGCGGTCTTCTTCGTCGCCGCTTTCACCGCCAACTGGTTGCTGCGGCCCCACTTCCTGGTGTGGCGGGCGACGATGGTGGCCTTCAGCCTGTACTTCTACGGCTGGGTCGACATCCGCTTCGTGTTCGTCCTGGTGGGGTCGGCTGTCCTCAACTGGGCCCTGGCGCTGGCGGCGTTCCGGGCCATGCCGCTCGGCCAGCCCACGGTCGAGAGCCGCCGGCTGGTCCGAGTGGCCGTGGTGGCCAACCTGGTGGTGCTGGGGGTGTTCAAGTACCACGGGTTCTTCGTCGACTCGTTCACCGATGCGCTGGGCGGCCTGGGCCTGCACCCCGACACGCCGGTGCTCGACATCCTCCTGCCCATCGGCATCTCGTTCTTCACGTTCCACGCCATCAGCTACGTGGTCGACGTGGGCCGGGGCGACATCGAGCCCATCGGCTTCGGCGACGTGCTGCTGTACATGAGCTTCTTCCCCCACCTGGTCGCCGGGCCCATCACCCGGGTGGACGAGCTGGTCCCCCAGTTCCACGAGCGGCCCGACCCCCGCAAGCTGGCCGCCACCGAGGCGCTGACGCTCATCGGGCTCGGCCTGTTCAAGAAGGTGGTGGTGGCGAGCTACCTGGCCACCCAGCTCGTCGACCCCGCCTACGGCGCCCCGGGCGGGCGCAGCGGCACCGAGCTGCTGGCCGCCACCTACGCCTACGCGGTGCAGATCTACGCCGACTTCTCGGGCTACACCGACATCGCCATCGGCTGCGCCCTGCTGCTGGGCATCCGCCTGCCCGCCAACTTCGCCTCGCCCTACCGGGCGCGATCGGTGCGCGAGTTCTGGCACCGCTGGCACATGACGCTGTCACGCTGGCTGCGCGACTACGTGTACCTGCCCCTGGGCGGGGACCGGCACGGCGCCGCGTTCACCTACCGGAACGTGCTCGTGACCATGGCGCTGGCCGGGCTGTGGCACGGCGCCGACGTGAAGTTCCTGATCTTCGGGCTGCTCCACGGCACCTACATCGTCGGCGAGCTGGCCGCCGCGGCGTGGGCGGAGCGGACCGCCCTGCCCGCCGTCCCCCGCCCGGTGTCCGCCGCCCTGCGCTGGCTGCTGACCTTCAATCTCGTGTGCCTGGCCTGGGTGTTCTTCCGCGCCGACTCGGCCGGCACCGCGTTCGAGATCATCGGGCGCATCGCCACCTCGGCCGCCGGGTCCTCGACCCTGGTCACCGCGCTGGTCGTGGCCGTCATCGCCGTGGCGCTGGCGCTGCAGATCTACCCCCACCGCCCGGGCACGGCGGTGCAGGCCCGGTTCTCGACGCTCGATCCCGCCCTGCAGGCCCTGGTGCTCGCCGGGGGCCTGACGCTGATCAGCGTCCTCGGCCCCGACGGCGTGCCCCCCTTCATCTACTTCCAGTTCTGATGAGCAGACCCACCGGCACCGGACCCCCTCCCCGCACCCCCAAGGGCTGGCCGGGCGACGATCCAACGCTGCCCGACGACCTGTCGGACCTGGGCCGCCACCGCACCCGCCCGTCCCGGCCCACGAGCCGCCATCCCCGGGTGCGGGAGGAGCGCCCGCCGCCGTTTCCGGACAACCGCGAGCCGCAGCCGGAGCGAGCCGAGCCCGGCGGGCAGACCGACGTCGCCGACGGCACCGCCCCCGCGGGGCGGGTCCTGGTGGTCATGGTGGCGGCGCTGGTGCTGGCCATGCTGGTCAACGCCGATGCGATCGTGGCCCGGGCCGAGCGCGGGGCGCCAGGACCGGGGCGGGACCGGGCGCTCGCGGTGTGGCACCCGGTCCAGGACGTGAGCCACGCGCTGCAGCTCCACCGCGTCCGCCAGTTCGCCGACTGGGTGACCGGCAACGACGACGGCGACGGCTCCCCGGTCCCCGAGCCCGCGCCCGAGACCGCCTCGCTCCCCGGGCGCGGCCAGCTGCCGCGGCCCGGCGGCGACCTGCCCGACGAGGTGAGCCCGCCCACCACCGCCGGTCCCGCCCGGCTCCGCACGCCGACCGCCGAGCACCCGCTGCGGCTGTGGGTCGGCGGCGACTCGATGTCCGAGGCGTTCGGCCATGCCCTGGCGACCGACGCCCAGGCGACCGGCGTGGTCGCGCCGGCGCTGCACTACGAGATGGCGTCGGGGCTGACCCGGCCGGACTACTACGACTGGCCGGACGCCCTGACCGCCGACCTGGAGGCGACCGACCCCGAGGTCGTGGTGGCCGTCTTCGGCGTCAACGACGCCCAGGGCATCGTGCTGCCCGACGGCACGCCGATCCCCGAGGTGTCCGACCCCCGCTGGAGCGTCGAGTACCGGCGCCGGGTTGGCGAGGTCATGGACCAGCTGCGCGACGAGCACCGCCTGGTCCTGTGGGTGATCCAGCCGCCCATGCGCGATCCCGGCTTCGACGGGCGCATCGACGTCGTCAACCAGGCGATCACGGCCGAGGCCGCCAGCCGGCCGTGGATCGTGCTGGTCGATCCCGCCCCGATCGTGGGCGACCCCAACGGGGCCTACATCGACGACGGGCGCCGCGGCGACGGGATCCACCTCACGCCCGAGGGGGGCGAGAAGCTGGCCGCCCACGTCCTCGACCTGCTGGGCCAGCGCGTAGACCTCACGGGTGGAGCCGTCAGCTAGAACGGCGGGGTCGCCCGTCCGGAGGTCTCCGATGGTCTCAGCCCTGTTCGATGCCGATGCCTGGCACCCCGTCGCCGGCTTCGAGCTGACCGACATCACCTACCACCGGGCGGTCGACGCCGGCGTGGTGCGGGTGGCCTTCGACCGGCCCGAGGTGCGCAACGCCTTCCGGCCCCACACGGTCGACGAGCTGTACCGGGTGCTCGACCACGCCCGGCAGACCGCGGACGTCGGCTGCGTGCTGCTCACCGGCAACGGGCCCTCGCCCAAGGACGGCGGCTGGGCCTTCTGCTCGGGTGGCGACCAGCGGATCCGGGGCCGCGACGGCTACCAGTACGCCGAGGGCGAGACCGCGGACACGGTCGATCCCGGGCGCACCGGGCGGCTGCACATCCTGGAGGTCCAGCGGCTGATCCGCTTCATGCCCAAGGTCGTGATGTGCCTGGTGCCGGGCTGGGCGGCGGGGGGCGGCCACAGCCTGCACGTCGTGTGCGACCTCACGCTGGCCAGCCGCGAGCACGCGCAGTTCCGCCAGACCGACACGGACGTGGCCAGCTTCGACGGCGGCTTCGGGTCCGCCTACCTGGCCCGCCAGGTGGGCCAGAAGTTCGCCCGCGAGATCTTCTTCCTGGGCGACACCTACAGCGCGGAGGACGCCCACCGCATGGGCATGGTCAACGCGGTCGTGGACCACGACGACCTGGAGCGGGTCGGGCTCGACTGGGCCCGCCGGGTCATGGGCAAGAGCCCCACGGCCCAGCGGATGGTGAAGTTCGCCCTCAACCTCATCGACGACGGGCTGGTCGGCCAGCAGGTGTTCGCGGGCGAGGCCACCCGCCTGGCCTACGGCACCGACGAGGCCGAGGAGGGCCGCGACGCGTTCCTCGAGCGGCGCATCCCCGACTGGAGCAGCTACCCGTGGCACTACTGACCTCGGACCGAGCGGTGGGGCGTGAAATTGTTATTGACTCTGCAACTATCGGCCGTAGGATTTCGTGGTGATGGACCCGTTGTGCGACGACCGGCTCACGCTGGTCGGGCTCCTGTTCGAGAGCGCGACGGCCCTGCGCGCCCAGCTCGACCGAGAGCTGGAGAGGCAGGTCAACCTGCCGCTGCAGTCGTTCGAGCTGCTGCTGCGCCTGGCCCGGTCCCCCGGTCGCCATCTGCGCATGAGCGACCTCGCGGCCCAGACCAGCCTCACGCCCAGCGGGCTCACCCGAGCCGTCGACCGGCTGGAGCGGGCCGGCCTCGTCGAGCGCGCCCCGTGCGCGTCGGACCGGCGGGGCGCCTACGCCGCGCTCACCGCGCGTGGCCTCGAGCGCATCCACGCCGCGGTCGAGCCCCATCTCGACCACGTGGAGGAGCACCTCACAGCCACGCTCGACCGGGCCGAGCAGGTCCAGCTGGCCGACCTGCTGCGCAAGGTGCGCGACCACGTGAACCCGGCGGCCGTGGCCGCCCTCCCCCGCGATCCCGTCGGGACCTGACGGTCACCCCGGCTCGTTGGCGGGCAGCCGGCGCACCTCCAGCAGCTCCAGACCCAGGGACTCGATCCGGCGGAGCAGGCCGTGCAGCGCCGCCTGGTCCTCGACCGGACCGCTGAGCACCGTCTCGACCGGAGCCACCCGCGCCGCCAGGGCCAGCTCCTCGAACTCGCTGGCCAGAGTCCGGCTCAAGCGACCCCGAACCCGCACCTCGTACTGGAAGCTCATCGACAACTGCCTCGACCCGTCGGTGGACGGCCTCACCGTCGCCGTGAGCGGAGGCGCCGTCGTCACCCCCCGCGGGTGAAGGTCACGCAGCCAGCCGGCGCATGTCGTCCTCGTCGAGGACCAGCGCGGCGGCCGCGACGTTCTCCTCCAGGTGCGCCACCGATGACGTGCCCGGGATCGGCAGGATCTGCGGCGAACGGGCCAGCTGCCACGCCAGCGCCACCTGCACCGGTGAGGCCCCGTGGCGCTCGGCCACCCCGGCCAGCGCCCGACCCTGGCCCGGCCGGTGCCCGCCCACGGGCGCCCACGGCAGAAAGGCGAACCCGTCGCGCTCGGCGGCCTCCACAACCGCGTCCGAGGCGCGGTCGGAGGGGTTGTAGCGGTTCTGCACCGACACGATCGGCACGATGGCCCGGGCCCGGTCCAGCTGGTCGACGGTGACGTTGGACAGGCCGAGGTGGCGGATCTTGCCCTCCTCGCGCAGCCGGGCCAGCTCGCCCACCGACTCCTCCAGCGGCACCGCGGGGTCCGGCCGGTGGAGCTGGTACAGCGTGACCTGGTCGGTCCGCAGCCGGCGCAGGCTGCCCTCCAGCGCCTCCCGCAGGTGCTCGGGCCGCCCGTCGGGGTCCCAGCGGCCGGGACCGGGGCGGACCAGTCCGCCCTTGGTGGCGATGACCAGGCCCTCGGGGTAGGGCGCCAGCGCCTCGGCGATGAGCTCCTCGCTCACCTCGGGCCCGTAGGAGTCGGCCGTGTCGATGAAGTCGACGCCCAGCTCGACGGCCCGGCGCAGCACCCGCAGCGACTCGTCGTGGTCGGCGGGCGGGCCCCAGATGCCGGAGCCCGTGATGCGCATGGCCCCGAAGCCGAGGCGGCTCACCTCGTGCTCGCCGCCGATGGTGATCGTGCCTGCGGCCGCTGCGGGGGAAGATGACGATGCCATGGATGCGCTCCCTGTCTGGGGGACGAGCGGTCGCACCGTAGCGGCGCCGCCGTCCCGTCCCACCCGGCTAGGGGCAGAGCGCGAGACTGCGGGCCGTATGGAGCTGACCGTCGTCGACCATCCCCTCGCCGCCCGCCTGCTGACCCGGCTGCGCGACCAGACCACCGACCGGGCCGCCTTCCGGCTGGCCATGGACGAGCTGGCGGGCATGCTCGTGTACGAGGCCTGCCGGACGCTGCCCACCGAGACCGTGGTCGTCACCACACCGATGGGCGTGGGCGACGGCGTTGTGATCCCGCGGCCGCCGCTGGTCGTGCCGGTGCTGCGGGCCGGGCTGGGCCTGCACGGCGCGGTGTTGCGGCTCCTGCCCGAGACCGACACCGCGTTCGTGGGCGTGTCCCGCAACGAGGAGACGCTGCAGCCCGAGCCCTACATGAACTCGGTGCCCGCCGACCTGGCCGGCCGGTCGGTCCTGGTCCTCGACCCCATGCTGGCCACCGGCGGCTCGCTCGCCCACGCCTGCAAGCTGCTGGCCGACCGGGGCGCCGGCGAGCTCACGGGCGTCTGCGTGCTGGCCGCCCCCGAGGGCATCGCCCACATCGAGGAGTCGGGCCTGGTGGCCCGGGTGGTGACCGCCGCGGTCGACAGCCACCTGGACGAGCGGGCCTTCATCGTCCCCGGCCTCGGTGACGCCGGCGACCGGCTGTTCGGAACCGCCTAGATGCGGCCGTGGGCCCGGAGGACGGCGAGGGCCCGCACGGTGGCGTAGCCGCGCCACTCCAGGGCGGCCGCCGAGGAGTACGGCCGGAAGTCGATGTCCCAGCCACCGTCCGCGTGCTGGTCGCCGGCCAGGCGGTCGAGGTCGGCCTCGATGACCGCCGGGTCGATGTGGCGGCGCAGCGGGCGGTCGGGCCACGGGGACAGGTCGAGCGGCCGTAGTTTCTCGTTCTCCGCCCCTCCGCTCACGCTCAGCTCGGCCGAGGCCGGGACGGTGGCGGCGTGGCGGGCCAGCAGTGCCTCCGCCTCGGGCGCCACCTCGCCGGCGACAACCGTGTCGAGGAAGTCCAGGACGAAGAGCAGCTCGATGGCGAACTCCACCGAGGCGCGGGACGCGAGCGTGTCCAGGCAGTAGCGCGTGGCCCGGTCCAGCCACTCGTGGTCCGCCACCGCCGCGTCGTGGCGGGCCACCCGCCAGGCGGCGCCGGTGACGGCGGTGGTGATGTGCAGGGAGGACGTCGTGTGGTCGGCCTCGGCCCAGAACGGGGCGGTGGCGGTGGCATCGGCCACCGGCAGGCCGAACGGCATGCCGCCGTCGGCCAGCGTCACCGAGCCCAGCCAGTCGCACAGCTCGCCGGCGCGGGGGTCGACGGCCGGGGCCACGTCCTCGAACACCTCGAAGGCGTGGAGCGCACCACCCGGCTGGCTCTCGGGGGCCCGGAAGTCCGGCTCCAGGCCCCAGCCGTAGCCGCCGTCGGCATTGCGGTAGCCCTCCAGCGCGCCCAGCGCGCCCGCGCCCGGCTCGCCATCGAACAGGACCTCCGCGCGGCGGCGGTCGAGCACGCGGGCATGGGCGATGAGGAACTTCCGGGCTGCGGCCACGTCGACATCGGGAGTGGTGGTGGTCATGCCCCCATGGTGAGCCCCGGGGCGGCCGCGGTCTTGAACGTTCCGGCCATGCCCGAGCAGGCACGCCTAGGAGACGAGCTCGACCGCCTCGTCGAGCAGGGCCTGGACCGTCCTCGCGCCCCGAGCCCGGGCCGCGGCCACGTCCCCGTCGGTCACGGGGACGACGGCCTCGGCGTAGCACTTGAGCTTCGGCTCGGTGCCCGAGGGCCGAACCACCAGGCGGACACCGTCGCCCCGCAGCACGATGCCCTCCGTCGGGGGCAACCGCTTCCCGAGACGCAGGTCCTCGACCTCGCTGACGGCCACGCCCGCCAGGGTGGCGGGTGACGACGCGGCGAGAGCGTCCACCGCCGCCTGCATGCGGGCCAGCCCGTCGACACCTTCGACCCGCAGCGAGCGCTGCCCCGTGGCGTGGACGCCCAGCTCGTGGGCCAGGTCGTCCAGCCGGTCGAAGACCGTGCGCCCTGCCGCCTTCTCGGCCGCGGCCAGGCAGGCGAAGGCGAGCGCCGCGGTGATGCCGTCCTTGTCCCGCACGAGCGTTCCCACGCAGGAGCCCAGCGCCTCCTCGTAGCCGTAGACGAAGCGCAGCCCGGGCCGGTCGGCGGCCGCCCGGGCGATCCACTTGAACCCGGTGAGCGTCTCCGCGTAGTGGACATCCCGGGCCTCGGCCAGGCGGGCCAGCATCGACGACGACACCACGGTGGTCGCCACCAGCCGGTCGTCGCCCGACCCTGCCGCCAGCAGCCAGTCGGCCAGCACCACGCCGATCTCGTCGCCGCTGAGCGGGCGCCAGCCCCCCGGGGCCCCGGGGTCCGGCAGCGCCACCGCCAGCCGGTCGGCGTCGGGATCGTTGGCCACGACCAGGTCGGCCCCTTCGGACGCGGCCAGGTCCAGGGCCAGGTCGAGGGCGCCGGGCTCCTCGGGGTTGGGGAACGCCACCGTCGGGAAGTCGGGGTCGGGCGCGCCCTGGAGGGGGACGACCTGGCACGGCGGGAACCCGGCCCGCGCCAACACCTCGACGAGCAGGTCCCGGCCCACCCCGTGCAGCGGCGTGTAGACGATCTTCAGCTCCCGCGGCCCCTCGCCGGCCTGGGCCAGCGCCCCTGCGACGTACGCGTCGATGAGGTCGTCGCCCAGCGGTGTGATGCCCTCGCCCGCCCGCGGCACCGACGCCAGCGGGCCCACCGCGTCGATGCGGGCGGAGATCTCGCCGTCGGCCGGCGGCACGATCTGGGCGCCGTCGCCCAGGTAGACCTTGTAGCCGTTGTCCCGGGGCGGGTTGTGGCTGGCGGTGACGACGATCCCGGCGCACGCGCCGAGGTGCAGCACCCCGAACGCCAGCACCGGAGTGGGCAGCGGCCGGTCGGCCAGCCGCACCGGGAAGCCCGCGCCCGCCAGCACCTCGGCCGCGTCCCGGGCGAAGCGGTCGGAGCGGTGGCGGGCGTCGAAGCCCACCACCACCGGCTCGCCGCGGTGGCCGGTGTCGCTCAGGTAGGCCGCAAGCCCGGCAGTGGCCCGGATCACCACGGCCCGGTTCATGCGGTTGGGCCCGGCCCCCATCTCGCCCCGCAGGCCCGCGGTGCCGAACTGCAGCCGCGCGCCGAAGCGATCCGCCAGCGCCGCGACGTCGGGGCCGTCCGGGCCGTCCAGCAGCCCTGACAGCTCGGCCCGGGTCTCGGGGTC
Source organism: Actinomycetota bacterium (assembly GCA_046734695.1). Classification (GTDB taxonomy): domain Bacteria; phylum Actinomycetota; class Acidimicrobiia; order Acidimicrobiales; family VFJN01; genus ZC4RG19. The sequence continues at coordinate 14,702 of JBKPRS010000134.1, forward strand.
GGGATCCTCGTCCCGCCAGGCCCGGGCGGCCGCGACCAGCGCGGCGTCGGCAGTCACAGGCGGTCCACCACCGCGGCCAGTAGGTCGCCCATGCGCTCGGCCGAGCGGCGGCCGGCTTCGAGCACCTCGGTGTGGTCGAGCGGCGTGGCCCCCAGGCCCGCGGCGGGGTTGGTGACCAGCGACAGCCCCAGCACCTCGAGACCGAGGTGGCGGGCGGCGATGGCCTCCCACACCGTGGACATCCCCACCAGGTCCGCCCCCAGCGTGCGCAGCATGCGGATCTCGGCCGGCGTCTCGTAGTGCGGCCCGGGCAGCCCGGCGTAGACCCCCTCGGGCAGGCTCGGGTCGACCTCGCGGGCCAGCGCCCGCAAGCGGGTCGAGTACGCCTCGGTCAGGTCGACGAAGCGGGCCGGCACCCCGCCGGCCAGCGGGCCCGCCACCGGCGAGCTGCCGGTCAGGTTGAGGTGGTCGGCCATGAGCACGGGCTGGCCCACGCCGAAGTCCTCGCGGATGCCGCCCGCCGCGTTGGTCAGGACGATCGTGTGGCAGCCCGCGGCGTGGGCCGTGCGCACGCCGTGCACGACGGTGGCGGGGTCGTGGCCCTCGTAGGCGTGGACCCGGCCCAGGAACACCAGCACCGGCCGCCCACGCGGCGTGTGGACCGACCGGACCGTGCCCGCATGGCCGGACACCGTCGCGGCCGGGAACCCGCCGAGGTCGGCCGCAGCCACCTCGGCCACCGCCTCGCCCAACCGGTCGGCGGCCGGGCGCCAGCCGGAGCCCAGCACCACGGCCACGTCGTGGCGCTCGACGCCGGTGGCCTTGGCCAGCGAGCGGGCAGCGTCCTGCGCGCGGTCGAACGGGTCGGTCGGCTCGACGATCACGGGGGCCGACGGTAGCGCCCGCCACACGAGCGGTGAGCCATCTGCCCTCCAGTCCGACCCAGGACCGGGCAGGCGGGCCGTCGTCCCCCGTTCGGAGGGGGAAATGTGACTACTGTGCGGGCCGTGGCCTGCGGGTCACTCGTTCCACGACAGGGAGATACGAACGAGATGCGGCAAAGACGGTGGGTGAAAGTCTTCGGTGTGCTGCTCGGGTTGGCGCTCGTCGCCGCTGCGTGCGGCGAAGACAAGAACGACAACGAAAGCAGCGACACCACTGCGGGTGGCAGCGGCGGCAGCGGTGACTTCACTGCCTGCCAAGTGACCGACACGGGCGGGGTGGACGACCGGTCGTTCAACCAGACGGCGTTCAAGGGCCTGGAGGACGCGGCGTCGGAGCTGGGCTTCGAGCCCAACTACCTCGAGTCGACCAGCGAGGCCGATTTCGCGCCGAACATCGACGAGCTGATGTCCCAGGACTGCACACTGATCATCACCGTGGGCTTCCTGCTGGGCGACGCCACCGCCGAGGCGGCCCAGGCCAACCCCGATCAGCTCTTCGCCATCGTCGACAACGACCTGTTCGACACCGCGACCGAGCAGGACCGCAACTTCGACAACGTCGCCGAGCTCGTGTTCTCGACCGACCAGGCGGCGTTCCTCGCCGGCTACCTGGCCGCGGGCATGACCGAAACGGGCACGGTGGGGACCTACGGCGGCATCAACCTGCCGACGGTGAACATCTTCATGAAGGGCTTCCAGCTCGGCATCGAGCAGTACAACGAGGACCAGGGCACCGACGTGAAGCTGATCGGGTGGGACAACGCCGCCAACGACGGCCTGTTCACCGGTGACTTCACCGACCAGGCCAAGGGCCGGGCCACCACCCAGAGCCTGCTCGACCAGGGCGCCGACATCATCATGCCGGTCGCCGGTCCGGTGGGCCTCGGCTCCATCGAGGCCGTCGAGGCCTCGGGCGGCAACGCCAAGCTGATCTGGGTCGACACCGACGGCTGCGTGTCGGTCGAGGACAGCTGCGACCTGTTCCTGACCTCGGTCATGAAGAACATGGACGTCGCCGTCAAGGACATCACCGTGGCTGCGTCCAAGGACGAGTTCGAGGGCGGCACCAACCAGGGCACGCTCGAGAACGACGGCGTGGGCATCGCCCCGTTCCACAACTTCGACGACCAGGTCCCCCAGGAGCTCAAGGACCGCCTCGACGAGCTCAAGCAGCAGATCATCGACGGGGACATCCAGACGTCGCCGCCGTCCTGAGCTACACCTGAGCACATGAAGGTCGAGCTCCGGGGCATCACCAAGCGGTTCCCCGGCGTCGTGGCCTGCGATGGCGTGGACCTCTCCGTGGAAGACGGAGAGGTCCACGCCCTGCTCGGCGAGAACGGCGCAGGCAAGTCCACGCTCATGAACATCCTCTTCGGGCTGTACCGGCCCGACGAGGGCGAGATCCTGCTCGACGGCGAGCCGCTCGCCGCCCGCTCGCCGGCGGACTCGATCGCCGCCGGGGTCGGCATGGTGCACCAGCACTTCATGCTCGTGCCGGTGTTCACCGTGGCGGAGAACGTCATCCTCGGCATCGAGCCCACCGGGCCTCTCGGCAGCCTCGACCGGGACGAGGCGCGGCGGCGTGTGGTCGAGTTGTCCAACACCTACGGGCTGGCCGTCGACCCCGACGCCACGGTGGAGGACCTGCCCGTCGGCGTCCAGCAACGGGTCGAGATCCTCAAGGCGCTCTACCGCGACGCCAGCTGCCTCATCCTCGACGAGCCCACAGCGGTACTCACGCCGAGCGAGATCGACGAGCTGATGGACATCATCCGCCGGCTGGCCGAGGGCGGCCGGTCCATCATCTTCATCAGCCACAAGCTGCGCGAGGTCACTGCGGTGGCCAACCAGATCACCGTGCTGCGGGGCGGCCGGGTGGTGGGCACCACCACGCCCGCCGAAGCCGACGAGCAGGCACTGGCCTCCCTGATGGTGGGCCGCGAGGTCCAGCTGGTGGTGGACAAGACGCCGGCGGAGCCCGGGGACGAGGTCCTCGAGGTCGAGGACCTCGTCGTCCGCGACGACCGCGGCCAGCGGGTCGTCGACGGCGTCACGTTCGACGTGCGGGCGGGCGAGATCCTGGCCATCGCCGGCGTGCAGGGCAACGGGCAGACCGAGCTGGTCGAGGCCATCTGCGGCATGCGGGCGCCCGAGTCCGGCACGGTGCGCCTCGGCGGCGACGACGTCACCGGCGCGGGACCCGACCACCTCTTCGGCGCCGGGCTGGCGCACGTCCCCGAGGACCGTCAGCGCGACGGCCTCATCGGCACGTTCGCGGTGTCGGCCAACATGGTCCTCAACCAGGTGCGCAACCCCCCCTTCGCCCGGGGCTTGCGGCTCAACCGCAAGGCGGTCCGCCAGCACGCCGGGCGACTGGTGCAGGAGTTCGACGTGCGCACCCCGTCGGTGGATGCGGCCGCGTCCACGCTGTCGGGCGGCAACCAGCAGAAGGTCATCATCGCCCGCGAGTTCTTCCATGCCGACAAGCTGCTGGTGCTGTCCCAGCCCACCCGCGGCCTGGACGTGGGCTCCATCCAGTACATCCACCGCCAGGTCGTGGCCAAGCGCGACCTCGGCACGGCCGTGCTGCTCAACTCGTCCGAGCTGGACGAGGTCCTGGCCCTGGCCGACCGCATCGCCGTCATCTACCGGGGCCGCCTGGTCGGGGTGGTCGAGCGGTCCGAGGCCAACCGCGAGCTGATCGGCCTGCTGATGGCGGGGGCGGTCGAGCAGGCGGCCGAGGTGGAACCGGTCGAGGAGGAAGAGGTGACCGTGACATGACCACCGCCACCGACGCTCCCCCGGAACCGCCGGCCGAACCGCCCGAGGCAGAGGAGGGCGGGCCAGCCGACGGGGCCGCGGCCCGGGCCCTCGCCCTGTTGAAGGCGGCGGGCAACGCGCTGCTCATCCCGTTCCTGGCCCTGGTCACCGCGCTGGCCATCGGCGGCCTGGTCATCATCTTCACCACGCCCGACGTCCTCAGCCAGTGGAACTCGTTCATCGCCGACCCGATCGGCGCGCTCCAGGCGTCGTGGGACGTGGTCTACGAGGCTTACCACGCCCTGTGGGTGTCGTCGCTCGGCTCGGCCCACGCCCTGGGGCGCACGCTGACCGAAGCGACACCACTGGTGCTCACCGGCCTGTCGGTCGCGCTGGCATTCAAGGCCGGGCTGTTCAACATCGGCGCCGCCGGCCAGCTGGTGATCGGCGCCACGTGTGCCGGCTGGGTGGGCTTCACGTGGGACCTCCCGGCCCCCATCCATTTGCCGCTCGCCATCCTGGCCGGGTTCGCGGGTGGGGCGGCGTGGGGCTCGATCGCAGGTGTGCTCAAGGCGCGCACGGGGGCGCACGAGGTGATCACCACGATCATGCTCAACTACATCGCCTACAACCTGCTCAACTACGCGCTGCGGTCCGACGCGTTCCAGCCCGCGGGCCGCGACGACCTCATCTCCAAGGCCGTCAAGCCCAGCGCCCGCCTGCCGAACTACTCCCTCGGCGAGCTGACCGTGAACGCGGGCCTGTTCCTGGCCATCGCCGCCGCGGTGATCGTGTGGTGGCTGCTGGAACGCTCGACTGTCGGCTTCCGGCTGAAGGCGGTGGGCGCCAACGCCTTCGCCTCCCGCTACGCGGGCATGAGCGTGGGCGCGATCTACATCCTGGCCATGCTGCTCGCCGGCGGGCTGGCCGGGCTGGGCGGCACGGTCAACATCCTGGGCCGCCCGAGCTTCAGCCTGACCGGCCAGTACTACTTCTTCCTGGGCTTCGACGGCATCGCCGTGGCCCTGCTGGCCCGGGCCAACCCCATCGGCGTGCTGGGGGCCGCGTTCCTGTTCGGCGTGCTGCGCTCCGGGTCCACCGGCATGCAGGCGGCCACCTCCACCCCGGTCGACATCATCACGGTGATCCAGGCCCTGATCATCCTGTTCGTGGCCGCCCCGGCCATGGTCCGGGCGATCTACCGCATCAAGGCGGGGCGGGGCACTGGCGCGACCTTCACCACGAGCTGGGGGAGCTAGATGGCGGCGACGCTCACCGACGAGCTGCCCCCGGCCGGCGAGGCCCCCGAGCCGGAAGCGCCGGTCGAGGCCCAGCACGACCGGCGCCGGACCGGCTTCGGCGTCGCCACCATCCTGCTCGGCCTGGTGATGCTGGTGAGCTTCGGGCTCGGCAGCGAGTCGGGCCTGGACTCCACGTTCACATTCAGCCGCAAGGACGTCCTCACCCAGGTGCCCGACCTCACCATGCCGGCGCGCGCCACGGTGCTCCCCCTGGCGATCCTCGTCATCGTGGCCGGCATCGTCGTGGTGGCGACGGCCTGGGGCCGGCGCTACGCCTACCTCGTGTTCGGCGTGTCGGCGGCGCTGTTCACCATCGCCCTGCTGATCTGGGCGGCACGGGACGGCTCGGTCAGCATCATCGGGCTCATCGACGGCGCCGTGTTCCGGAGCACACCCCTGGCCCTCGGCGCCCTGGCCGGGCTCCTGTGCGAGCGCTCGGGCGTGGTGAACATCGCCATCGAGGGCATGCTCCTGACCGCCGCCTTCACGGCCGCCATCACCTCGGCCGCGTCCGGCAGCCCCTGGGTGGGGTTGGGGGCCGGCATGGCCGCCGGTCTGGTGCTCGGGGCCTTCCTCGGCGTGCTGTCGATCAAGTACCAGGTCGACCAGATCATCGGCGGCACCGTCATCAACTTGTTCGCCCTGGGCATGACCAGCTACCTGGCGGCGCAGATCCTGGCCGACTACCCGAACCTCAACGAGCCGGCCTCCTTCACGCCCTTCGGCATCCCGCTGCTCGACCGGCTGCCGGTGCTGGGGCCGGTGCTGTTCGACAACACGATCTACGCCTACATCATGTTCGGCCTGGTGATCGTCCTGTGGTGGGCCCTGTTCAGAACGCGCTGGGGTCTCCGGGTGCGGTCCGTAGGTGAGCACCCGCGGGCGGCCGACACCGTGGGCATCAAGGTGCTGCGAACCCGCTACCGGTCGGTGATGATGGGCGGCGTGGTCGCCGGCATCGGCGGCACCTGGTTCACGCTCGACGCCACGGGCAGCTTCACCGAGAACATGACCTTCGGGAAGGGCTACATCGCGCTGGCCGCGCTCATCTTCGGCCGCTGGCACCCGGTCGGCGCCTTCCTGGCCGCGCTGCTGTTCGGCTTCAC
>JBKPRS010000135.1:0-2827 GCA_046734695.1 Actinomycetota bacterium
CCCTGGACCTTGGGGCCGACGAACCACTTGCGGGCCGATACCAGCCACCAGATCCCGGCGAAGCCGAGCACGACCAGCACCGCCACCGGCGTGTAGTTGAACGTGGTCCGGTCGATGGGGTTCACCTGCGGCAGCATGAACAGCACGGTGATGAACGCCACCCACACCACGGCCGTGATGCCGATGGGCCGGCTCCAGCGACCCAGGTTCCACGGCCCGGCCTGGAAGTTGTCGCCCTGCCGGAGGCGCAGGAACGTGGGCATCACGTAGGCGATGTAGAGCCCGATGACCGCGATCGAGGTGACCGCGGCGTAGGCCGTCACGTTCCACAGGTAGGGCAGGCCCAGGATGAACGCCCCCGTGGCCGCCAGCCAGATGGCGTTGGTGGGCGTGCGGGTGCGCTTGTTGAGCTTGTGCCAGAAGCCCGACGCGGGCAGGGCGCCGTCGCGGGCGAAGGCGTAGATCATCCGGGAGTTGGCCGTCACCGACGACATGCCGCAGAAGAACTGGGCGCCGATCACGATGACCAGCAGCAGCTTGCCGCCGGTCTCGCCGATGGCATCGATGAAGATCTGCGCGGGCGGAACGCCGGTGGCGCTGTCCAGCGCGCCGTCGTAGGACTGGATGGCGTAGGTCACGCCGATCAGCAGCACCCAGCCGGCGGCCAGCGACACGAGGATCGACATGACGATGCCCCGTGGCCCGGACACGTCGGCACCGTGGGTCTCCTCGGTCATGTGGGCCGAGGCGTCGTAGCCGGTGAAGGTGTACTGGGCCAGCAGCAGGCCGAGCATCACGACGTAGATGGTCGAGCCCCAGCCCGTGTTGTTCACGAACTCGGTGAACACGAAGTTCGTCGACTGGTGGTGATCGGGGAGTATCACCAACGCGCCGACGATGATGACGACGCCCAGGATGTGCCACCACACGCTGATGTCGTTGAGCAGCGCGACGAGCCGCACGCCGAACGTGTTGAGCAGGCCATGGGCCACCAGGATCAGCCCGAACAGGAAGATCGTGTGCCCGGGTGTGGCCGCGAAGTCGAACTGCAGGTCGAGCAGCGCGTTGAGGAAGAACGCGGTGCCGAAGTCGATGCCCGCGGTCACCGCCACCTGGCCCAGGAAGTTGAACCAGCCGGTGAACCACGACCACGCCGGACCGTTGCGCGGCGCCAGCTTGGCCGACCAGTAGTAGAGGCCACCCGCGGTCGGGTAGCTCGAGCACACCTCGGCCATGGCCAGGCCCACGGACAGCGTCATGATCCCCACGAAGGGCCAGCCCCAGACGATGACGGCCGGCCCGCCGGTGTTCATGCCGAACCCGTAGAGGGTCAGGCAGCCCGACAGGATCGAGATGATGGTGAACGAGACCGCGAAGTTGGAGAAGCCCGACATCGACCGGTCGAGCTCCTGGGCGTAGCCCATCTCGTGCAGCCGGGCGCGGTCCGCCGCGGCTTTGCCGGTGTCGGTCGCCTCGGTGGCGGTGGTCGCGCCGGTGATGGCCCCGTCGCTGCCGGTGCCGGCCGCGTCGGGCGGGCGGCCCTCGTCGATCGTCATCCCCTTGCCCCCTTCGTCCCGCCCGCTCCGACCGGGCGGTGGGAGGTATTGGATCACGATTAGTCCATTTCCGCTACCGACAGTTCGATGACTTCAGCCCTTCTGGTACACGCGGGCCCAGTCGAGGAGGAACTCCGTGGGTCAGGACAGGAAGCCGCGCAGCAGGGCCGCCGTGCCCTGGAGGTGCTCGTCCACCGCGGCCCGGGCCGCGTCGGGGTCGCCGGCCAGGATGGCGGCGACGATCGTGCGGTGCTGGACCCGGGAGTGCTCGATGTTGGGCGCCAGCACCGGGATCTGGTCGAGCAGGTCGTTGATCCGCATGCGCACGTCGGCCACGGCCGCGGACAGGGAGGCCGAGCCGGTGACCTCGGCGATGGCCAGGTGCAGGCGCGAGTCCAGCTGCCGGTAGGCCCCGCGCTCGGCCTCGTCGCACTCGGTCAGCGTGTCGACGAGGTGGCGGCGCTCGTCGTCGCTCAGCTCGCGCCGGGCCGCGGCGTCGGCCGCCCCGCACTCCAGGACGGACCGCAGCGTGAGCGCGTCCTCCAGGTCGGACCCGCGCGGCGGGAGCGCGGGGACGATCTCGTCCGCCCCGGGCGTCGGTTGGTAGATGACGAACGTGCCGCCCGAGCGTCCCCGGCGTGACTCGACGTAGCCGGCCTGCTCCAGCTCGCGAATGGCATCCCGCAGCGTGACCCGGCTCACCCCGAGCCGCAGCGCCAGCTCGCGCTCGGCCGGCAGCCGCTCGCCCGCGGTGACGACGCCCAGCTTGATGGCGTGCAGCAGCCGCTCGACGGTCTCCTCGAAGGCGTTGCCGGTCCGGATGGGACGGAAGACGGCATCGACCGCGAGCGACATCGCGCCACCCTACGAGGCCGGCCGGCACTCACAACAGCTCAACGCCGACCGCGGTCGTCGCCACCAGGGCCATCCCGAGCGCCAGCTGCTGGAGACCGACGACCTTGGCCGGGGACGGCGGGCGCCGGGACCACCACCAGTGCAGCCCGACCGCCGCGAGGACGACGGCGGCGCCGAGGGCGAGCCGCACGTCCAGGGCCACCGCCACCAGTGCCACGGCCACGCCCGCGATCGCTCCGGCCCGGGCCGGGTCACCGCCGTTGGCGCCGGGCGACCCGCCGCGCCACCGGGCGATCTGGACCCGCACGAACGGGATCGCCGCGATCGACCGGCCGGCCAGCACCACCGTGTGCCCGCCGTTGGCGCCAGGCTGGCGGAGCGACGGCGGGGCGAGCGGCCATCGGCCGGGTCCCGAG
>JBKPRS010000136.1:0-4267 GCA_046734695.1 Actinomycetota bacterium
CCCTGGGCGTGGGCGTCGCCCCGCCGCACGTCGCCCGGCGCCTGCGCTCCGCCGTCGGCCTGGCCGAGCGGCCGGGCGCGCTGGTGCGGGGCGTGTCCGAGGGCAGCCCGGCCGCCCAGGGCGGCATCCTCCGGGGCGACCTCATCGTGGCCATCGGCGACGACCAGGTCGACGACCCTGCAGGCCTGGAGGCCGCGCTGGCCCGCTGCCAGCCCGGCGACAGCGTGGTCGTGAAGGTCGTCCGTGGCGCCGACGAGCTGAGCCTCACGGTCCAGTTCCCGCCCGCCGAAACCCCGGCGGACGCCCCCACCGACGCACCGTCGGACGCCCCCACCGACGAGAGCACCGGCGAGCCGGGCGACACCGCCTGACCGCCCACGGCGGCTGCCGGACAATCCACGGCCCGGCGCGCCGCCGAATACAGGGTGTGCAGCCCACTCCCCCGGGCTGTGCCCGGTGAGCGGGCGGACTCCCGCTCCCATGCCTGAGGGAGCACCCCCATGTACACGCGACTTGTCGCGGCCGGAACGGCCGCCCTGGCCGCAGTCACCCTGGCCGTGGCGCCCGCTGCGAGCGGCGCCACGGCCGCCGGCGCCTCCACCCGCACCCCCCGCGAATGTGGCGTCGCCAACCACAGCAGCCGCCTCGAGGTGGTCGGCCTCACGTCCGACCAGCGCCTCGTGTGCTTCCGGACCAACAAGCCCGGCGCGGCCCGGGACATCGCCGCCGTGAGCGGCCTGGTCCAGGACACCCGCCTGGTCGGCATCGACTACCGCCCGGCCACCGGCGACCTCTACGGCCTCGGCGACCAGGCCGGCATCTACGTCATCGACCCGGTCAGCGCCGTCGCCACCCTGGCGGCACGCGCCAACGTCGCCCTGCAGGGCACCTCGTTCGGCGTCGACTTCAACCCGGCCGCCGATCGGCTGCGGGTCATCAGCGACACCGGCCAGAACCTGCGCATCAACGTGGCCGACGGCACCACGACCGTCGACACCTCGCTGACCAACGGCGCGGCCGCCGCGGTGGGCGTGACCGGCGCCATGTACACCAACAACGACGCCGACCCGAACACCGGCACCACCCTGTTCGACATCGACTCGACGCTCGACCAGGTGTCCATCCAGTCGCCGCCCAACAACGGCACGCTCGTGACCACGGGCAAGCTCGGCGTCGACACCACGCCCGACGTGTCCGCCGACATCTACTCCAAGCTCGTCGACGGCACCACGGTGTCCAACTCGGCCTACGCCGCCCTGTCGATGCCTGCGACCTCGTCGTTCTACAGCGTCGACCTGCTGACCGGCCGGGCCACGTCGCAGGGCGACTTCCAGGCCCGCAACCGGGTCGTGGGCATCGCGTTGCCCCAGAACCAGCGCTGATCCCCCCTTCCGTCAGCGCTCTGCCCCGGTGGGCCGGCTCGTTCCGGCCCACCGGGCGCGTCCGGGGACCGTACGCTCGGCGCCTTGGCGATCTCCCCCATGAAAGCCACCGCGGCCAGCTCGCTCCCGCCCGGCGACGGATGGGTCTACGAGGTGAAGTGGGACGGCATGCGGGTCGTGACCGACGTCGCGCCCGGCGGCGTCCAGGCCTGGAGCGCCAACGGCCACGACGCCACCGCCGCCTATCCGGAGCTCGGCGCGCTGGCCGAGGCGCTCGCCCCGGTGGAGGCGACGCTGGACGGCGAGGTCGTCGCCCTCGACGAGGGCCGGCCCAGCTTCGAGCGCCTCCAGGGCCGGATGCATGTCACCTCGCCGGCCGACGCCGCCAGGCGGGCGGTCGAGACCCCGGTGGCGTATGTCGTGTTCGACCTGCTGCGCCTGGCGGGCCACGACCTGACCGCCCGGCCCTGGCACGAACGCCGCCGCCTGCTCGACCAACTGGGCCAGGACTTCCCGACCGGCATCGACGTGGCCTCTGTCTACGACGACGGCGAGAGCCTGCTCGAGGCGGCCCGCCAGCGGGGCCTGGAGGGCGTCGTGGCCAAGCGGCCCGACGCGCCGTATGTCCCCGGGGCGCGCTCCAAGGCGTGGGTGAAGGTCAAGGTGCGCCGGCACGACGAGATGGTGGTCGGGGGCTGGAGCGGCGGCATCGGCAACCGGGAGGGGCGTCTCGGCTCGCTGCTGTTCGGCTACCACGAGACCCCGGGCACCCCCATGCTGCGCTACGCGGGCCGGGCCGGATCCGGCTTCACATGGGCCGAGCTGGATCGCATGGAGCGGCGCCTCGCCGAGCTGGCCACGCCGGACTGCCCGTTCGATCCGCCGCCTCCGCCGCTGCACCGCAAGGGCGCGCACTGGGTGCGGCCCGAGGTGGTGGTGGAGATCGCCTACGGCGAGTGGACGTCGGAGGGAAGGCTGCGCCATCCGGTGTACCTGGGCGAGCGCCGCGACAAGGACGCGGCCGAGGTCGTCCGGCCCTAGCTCGCCGCGCCGGATTCACCCGGACGGGGCGGAGCGGCGCCGGCACCGGCGGCAGGCAGAATCATGGCCGTGGACAGCATCCGGCTCACCGTGCCCGCGACGTCGGCCGCCGTCCGCATCACGCGGGCCGGAGCCGCGGGACTGGCCACCCGAGCCGGGTTCACCTACCGCGAGGTCGAGCAGCTGCGCCTGGCGGTGGGCGAGGCGGCCGCGTTGCTGGCGCCCGAGCCCGAGGGCGACGGCACGCTGGCCGTGGACTACGACGTGGCGCCGGACAGCCTGCGGATCGACCTGCGGCTGACCGGGCCGGCGGGCGACGGGCACACGGTGACGGCCGTCCCGGAGGTGGCGGCCGCGGTGCTCGACGCCAGCGTCGACGAGTGGCAGCTGCTCGACGGAGGGCGGCGGCTCGTGCTGCTCAAGCGCCTGTCCGAGCTCGACGAGGGCGACGAGGACTGAGGGCCCGCGGGCGGCCTTCGCCCGTGCGCCGTTGGATCCCCACCAGTGGGTCTAGGGTCACCCCCGTGCTCGTGTGGATGGACCTCGAGATGACAGGCCTCGATCCGACCCGGAACGTGATCGTCGAGATCGCCACGCTGGTGACCGACGACAAGCTGGAGATCGTCGCCGAGGGCCCCGACCTGGTCGTCCACCAGCCCCGCGAAGCGCTCGACGCCATGGTGGACGTGGTGCGCGACATGCACACCCGCAGCGGCCTGCTGCCGGCCATCCAGGCATCGGACATCTCCCTCGAGGATGCGGGCCGGGCCACGCTCGACTTCATCCGCACGCACGTGCCGCTGCCACGCACGGTCCCGCTGTGCGGCAACTCGATCGGCACCGACCGGCGCTTCCTCGCCGCCTACCTGCCCGACATCGAGAACTTCCTGCACTACCGGTCGGTCGACGTGTCGACGATCAAGGAGCTGGCCCTGCGCTGGGCGCCCGACGTGGTCGAGGCCGCGCCCCGCAAGGAGAACACGCACCGGGCGCTGGGCGACATCCGGGAGAGCGTCAAGGAGCTCCGCTGGTACCGCGAGCACCTGTTCCGCCTCGACGCGGTCGACCAGTCCGGAACCGCCTGAACCCGCAGCGTGCGCGGAAGGCGCAGCGATCCTGCCGTCGAGCGAACGAATCGCGCCAAAGACGATTAATCCATTGACTCGGGCGTGCGCCGCGTGATGCCCTAGAGCACCGGCGGGAGCACTAGGCCCGCCCCAGGCACTGATCAACGACCTTCGGGCACGAAAGGACAAGAGGACCGATGACGACCGGCACCATGCAACTGGGTGGTTTCGTAGCCACCGGTGCCGCGCGCCCCGGTGTGTGCCCGACCACCCTGCTCGCCATTCGCCAGGCCGGCGCGCCCATCTATGCCCAGACGTGGCTCGATGGGACGAATGCCAAGCCGGAGTCCTGGGCGTTTGGCACCCACCGAGCCATCCCACGGCCTTGGGAGAGCTTCCCCTGAGCAGTTCAGGCGCAGGAAGCGCAGTCCCTCTCCAAAGGCCGTCGGGAAACTCCCGGCGGCCTTTCTCTTTCTCTCCACACCAACACCAATGCATGTATCGACGACACCAGCGACCAGATCTCGTAACCAGACACATGAGGGGAATGGGCCGATGATCGCCCCTACCGCAGACGAAACCGACGAGATCCTCGACCTGACAAGACCCGAAGACTTCGGGAGCCGTGAGGCCGACGAGCCAGAACCCGAGCTCCTCGCCACGGAGGACTCCTGGTGGGCGCACGCCCGCTGCAACGACGGCAGCGGTCGCTTCGCCACCATGTTCTTCAGCGAGGAGCTGCAAGACATCGCCCGGGCCAAGCACATCTGCGCTACG
>JBKPRS010000137.1:0-7102 GCA_046734695.1 Actinomycetota bacterium
AGGGCCGCGGCCACGGCCCGCTCGGCGTCGGCCGCGCTGGCCGAGGCTGCCTCGGCGATCAGCGTGGCGGGCGCGGCGGGATCGACCGAGGGCAGCGTGGCCGCCGTCGTGACCTGCTCGCCGTCGATGAGGGCCGGCACCGGCACCCCCAGCGAGGCGTCGACGCCCGCCAGAGCCCCGGCCATGGCGGCACGGGCGGACGCCCGGCGCCATTCGGACACCGGCTCGGGCCGGTAGGGGCCCGGGTTGTCCAGGCTGGTGGCGGGGCGCGGCTCGGGCCGGGTCGGCCCCGGCAGCTCCTCGACGCGGGGCGGGGCCACCAGCTCGTCCAGCGCCCGCCCCTCGGCGAAGCGGTGGCGCACGAAGGACTCGTTGGCCGTGTTCTCCAGCAGCCGGCGCACCAGGTACGCCATCCCCGGGACCAGCTCGCCGACCGGGGCGTAGACCCGCAGCCGCAGGCCCATCCGCCGCATGGCCGCGTGCATCGGCTCGGCCATGCCGTAGAGCATCTGCACCTCGTAGCCGGTGTCGGGGATGCCCCGGTGCTGGGCGTAGCTCACCGCGTAGGCCAGCGAGCGCAGGTTGTGGGACCCGAACGCGGCCCGGACCTCCCCGTGGTGGTCGTGCAGCAGCCGCACGCAGCGCTCGTAGTTGGCGTCGGTCTCCGCCTTGTGCTCGAACACCGGGACCGGCCAGCCCTCGGCCCGGGCGTGCACGGTCTCGGCGTCCCAGTAGGCGCCCTTGACCAGCCGCACGGTCACGGGCTCGGGCCGGCGCGACGACCAGGCGATGAGGTCGGCCAGGTCGTCGCGGCTGTCGCGCAGGTAGGCCTGGACCACGATGCCGGCGGGCATGGTGGCGAACTCGTCCTCGGACAGCAGGTCGCGGAACAGCGCGAGCGTCAGGTCCTTGGCGTCGTAGTGCTCCATGTCGAAGTTGACGAACGCGCCCCGCTCCCGGGCGAGGCGCAGCAGCGGCCGCAGGCGTTCCTTGGCCCCCGCCAGGCCCTCGTCCCGGCTCAGCGGCTCGTAGTGGGTGGCCAGCGCGGTGGGCTTGATGCTGACGTTGACCCGGGCGAGCGGCCCGCGGTCGTCGCGTTCGAGGTGATCGTCGGGTGCCCAGCCGGCACTGGCGTCGGACAGCGTCGTGAGCAGCGCGGCCACCTTGGCCGCGTAGCGGTCGGCCTCGGCGCCGACCACGGTGTGCTCGCCCAGCACGTCGACGGTGAAGGCGCTGCCCCCGCGCCACAGGCGGTGGAGCCCCTCGACCGCCTCGGCCGGCGTGGCGCCCACGATGAACTGCTGGGCCATGCGCATGATGTTGCGGCGCGCCACCCGGGCGGCGACCCGGTCGCCGAGCGGGACGCGGTCGGCCACCTCGATGCCCGCCTCCAACATGCGGGGCACGTCCACGCCCGCGAAGTATTCCTGCAGGTGGCGGCCCACCTCGGCCTGGCTCCGCAGCGCCGGGAACACGTCGACGAAGCGGAAGAGCTGGGTCTTGAACGCGGGCCGCGCCATGGCCCAGTCCATGACCCGCTCGCTCCACCACGACATGGCGAAGACGCGCGAGCGCTCGGCTTCGCCGGCTTGGGCGAAGCGCCGGGCGAGGGCCACAGTGTCGCGTTCGACCTCGGGAACCATCGCCTTCACGCTACAAAGCGCGCACTTGGTGGCGCGAGGGCGTAGCCTCGTCGCTGCACGATCGACGCTCTGAGTACGCCCGATCGGCTGGAACAGAACAGATAGGCAAAATCACCATGGCAGTCGGTACCGTCAAGTTCTTCAACGCAGAGAAGGGCTACGGCTTCATCTCCCGCGACGGCGAGGACGACGTCTTCGTCCATTACTCGAACATCCAGGGCAGTGGCTACCGCTCCCTCGAGGCCGGCCAGCAGGTCGAGTTCGAGGTCGGGCCGGGTCGCAAGGGCGACGAGGCGCAGAACGTGCGGGTGGTCTGAGCAGGCGTGTCCCGGCGGCGTACCACCTTCGGAAAGCTCCAGCGCGACCGCGACAAGCAGGCCAAAGCTCAGGCCAAGCTCGAGCGGAAGGCGGAGCGGGCCGAGCAGGATGACGGCTCCGACGGCGGTGCAGGCAACGCGTCCGAGGCCGACCAGGCCACGGTCCTGGCCCAGCTCGCCGACCTGCACGCCGCCTTCGACGACGGAAGAATCGCCTTCGACGACTTCGAGGCTCGCCGCGAAGAGCTGACGAGCAAGTTGCGCGTCGACTGACCGAAGTGGATTCGTTCCCGGGGGGCTCCGGCCCCCCGGGCGATCCCACTCACGGGAGGACGAGCTGGGTTGCCGCGCGCTCGGCCACGACCGGCCGAATGTGGTCGATGATCACGGCCTGATGGGCCGGATGGTCGCGGTAGACCTGCCAGTCCTCCACCGAGGCGAAGTCCCCGACGACCGCGAAATCCCAGTTGCCCTCGGCCAGGCCCGCATCGGTCCCGACCGTGTAGGCGGCGATCTCGGGGATGGCGGCGGGCAGCCGCCGCAGCTCTTCGACGATGCGCGCCCGCTGCTCCTCGGTCGTGCCGGAGGCGAAGCGGAACATCACGACGTGCCGTACTGCCATCGTCGCTCCTTCGGGTCACAGGGTCAGAGGAGGCCGGGGTAGGCCCCGCCGTCGATCTGCAGCGCGGTGCCGGTGATGAAGCCGGCGCGCTGCGAGCAGAGGAAGGCCACGGCCGCGCCGAAGTCGTTCGGGTCACCGACCCGGCCCACGGGCAGGGCCGCGCCCGCGCCGGACACGTCGCCCCCGTGCAGCTGCAGGAGACGGTCCGTCGCGTGCAGGCCGGGCTGCACCGAGTTCACCGTGACGCCGCGGGGCGCCACTTCGGTGGCGAGGGTCTTGAGGAACGCGGTCGCGCCCGCCCGGGCCGTGTTGGACAGGATCAGCATGGCCGCGGGCTGGCGCACGGTGATCGAGGTGATCGCCACCACCCGGCCCCAGCCCTGCTCGGACATCTCCGGCACCGCGGCGCGGCACATCGCCACCGTGGACAGCAGGTTGAGCTCCAGCGCAGGTGCGTAGGCGTCGAGGTCGATCGAGGCGAAGTTGCCCGGCGGCGGCCCGCCTGCGTTGGTCACCAGGATGTCGACGCCGCCCAGCGCGCCGGCTGCATCCTGCACGAAGCCCGTGGCCCCCGCCGGGGTCCCCACGTCCGCCACCAGGCCGGTGACCGTCGCCCCGCCGGTCGAGTCGGCCTCCAGGTCGGACACGGCGGCCGCGACCCGCTCGGCGCCGCGGCCGCAGATGGCCACATGAACGCCCTCGCGCACCAGGGCCCGGGCGCATCCCAGGCCCAGGCCGGCAGAGGCGGCGGCCACCGCCGCCCGGCGTCCGGTGATTCCCAGGTCCACGGGCGCTGAGGCTACCGGAGCGCGATTTCGGTGTAGCGCCCCCCTGAGTGGGTAGCTGAGCCTCACCCAAGCCCACGCAAGACCGCGGAGGCACCCGTGCAGACGTCCATGACCGCCCTCGACTCGACGCCGTCGAAGATCCGCCGTGCCCGCCGCACCGCCGGCGAGACGACCAGCAAGGCGCCGGACCGGCACGAGGACGCGGAGCGCTTCCGGCGCTACCGCACCACCGGCGATCGCCGGCTGCGCAACCGGCTCATCGAAGACCACCGCTGGCTGGCGCTGCACTGCGCCAAGCGCTTCGCCAACAAGGGCGAGCCCCTCGACGACCTCATCCAGGTCGCCATGCTGGGCGTGCTCAAGGCCGTCGAGCGCTTCGACCCGGACTTCGGGGCCACGTTCGCCACATTCGCCGTGCCCACCATCACCGGTGAGCTGCGCCGGCACTTCCGGGACACCACCTGGGCGGTGCACGTGCCCCGCCGGGCCAAGGACCTGCAGCACACCGTCAAGGTGGCGGTCAACGAGCTGGGCCAGATGCTCGGCCGCTCCCCCACCGTGGACGAGATCGCCGGCCACGCCGGAGTCGCCGTCGAGGACGTGCTGGAGGCGCTCGAGGCAGCCCGCTGCTACCGCAAGACCCCTCTGGCTCCTTCCGGCGATGACGGTGAGGTGGACGACCTGACGACGCTGGGCGGGCCCGACGCCGGCCTCGACGCCGTCGACGCCACCGCCACCGTGCAGCGCCTGCTGGCCGAGCTGCCCGCCCGCGAGCGGCGCATCGTCGAGCTGCGCTTCATGGGCGGCCTCACCCAGTCCCAGATCGCCGACCTCGTGGGCGTGAGCCAGGTCCAGGTGTCCCGCCTCCTGCGGGCCAGCCTGGCCAAGCTGCGAGGCACGCTGGGCGACGTGGCCGGATCCTGTGCGGTGTGACATGACCCTGTGCCAGCTCATCGCCTTCGACAACTCGCCGGAACGGGTGCTGCTCGACATCATCCCGCTGGAGACCCTGGTCATCGACGGTTCGGTCATCCCCCGCGGGATGCCGCTGTCGATGAGCTTCCTGCCCAGCGACGACCCGGTCGAGCACCGCGAGATGGTCGCGCTGTTCGACCGCTGGACGGACAAGGACGACGGCCTGCTCGGCCTGGACGTGGCCACCGCGTCCGAGATCGGCGGCTTCCGCTATGTGTTCACCCACGACAACGAGCAGCTCGTCCTCGACGTCCGCACCTGACGGGCCGCCCGCGCGCCTCAGCACCGCTCGTGGCGGGTAAGCCTGCGGCGGTGATGTGGGCTGCCACGAGCTTCGACCTGGACTCCGACGTGGTGGTGCGGCTGCTGGGCGCGGCCGTGCTGGGTGGGCTCGTGGGCGTCGAGCGCGAGGCCAGCGACCAGCCCGCGGGCTTGCGCACGCACATCGCAGTGGCGCTGGGGGCGGCCCTCTTCGGGGTGATCTCGACCCTCGGCTTCCTGGAGTTCGACCAGCTGCGGGCCAACTCCACGGTCCAGGTCGACGTGTCCCGGGTGGCGTCCAACGTCGTGGTCGGGATCGGGTTCCTCGGCGCCGGGGTGATCTTCCGCCAGGGTGGCAGCGTCAGGAACCTCACGACGGCGGCCAGCCTCTGGACCGTGGCCGCCATCGGCCTGGCCTGCGGCGTGGGCGACGTGGCCACGGGCGCCCTCGCCACCGCCGTGCTGCTGGGCAGCCTGATCCTGCTCCGCCCGATCCGCGCGCTGATCGGGCGCCACTCCACCAGGTCCACCACCGTGGCCGTGGAGCTCCGCCCGGGCGTGCCTTCGGACGAGGTGATCGACCTGTTCGACCGGGACGGGACCGTCGCGACCTCGGAGCTCGCGCTGCGCAAGGACCACGGGCGTATGGTGCTGGTCAGCTCCGTGAGCGGCCCGCCCCATGAGGTACGACGCTGGGTGTCCCGCCTGGCGGCCCGCCCGGAGATCGAATCCGTCAACGAGGAATGAGCCGATGGGAGTCCCCATGAGCGATTCGCAGGAATCGATCGTCGTCGCCACCCGCCGAGACGGGGCGACGGCGTTCGTCGAGCTGTCGGGAGAGCTCGATCTGCACTCGTCACCCCAGCTCAGCGCGGTGGTGGACGACCTGCTGGCCGACACGCCGAGCGTGGTCGAGATCGACGCCAGCGGGCTGTCCTTCGCCGACTCTGCCGGGCTGCGGGCGCTGCTGGTGGCCCACAACGACGCCAGCCAGCGGGGTGTCACGCTGCGGCTGAGCCGGGTGTCCGATCAGCTCGACCGGCTCCTGGAGATGACCGGCCTGCGCGAGACGCTCGCGAGCTAGCGGACGACTCGACTCCGCGTGTCCTGTCGTCGCTAATCGACTCCGCGTGACCTGTCGTCGCTAATCGACTCCGCGTGTCCTGTCGTCGCTAATCGACTCCGCGTGTCCTGTCGTCGCTAATCGACTCCGCCGGCGCGCACGTACTTGCGGGCCACGAAGGAGACACGGTCGCCGTCGCGGCTCAGCTCGTGGCCGTCGGTGACCACATCCAGGATCTGGCGGGACAGCGTCAGCCGCTCGGCGTCGATCGACTCGCCCGGCGCGCCTCGGGTCGTGCCCACCACCACCAGGAGGTCGCTTCCGATCTCGAACGTCAGGCGCACGTCCTCGCCGTCGCCCAGCTCGATGAGCGTGGCGCACAGCTCGTCGACCGCGATGCGGAAGTCCTCGACCTCGTCCAGCGGCAGGCCTGACGTCGTGGCGACACCGCTCGCCATCAACCGCGCCAGGCGCATGTACCTGCTGTCGGGAGGAAGTGAGAGCTCGACGCGGCCTGCCAGGGGCTCCATGATCCTTCTTTCAGCCGTCGGCTTGTGATTACCCGGCTCGGCCGGGACTAGTCCGTCGTGACTGAAGGGGTGACTCATCGTCCCTCCAGCACCACCACGGCCCCGCCGCCGGGAAGCGGGTAGATCTGGGCAGCGTCGCCCCCGCCCCCCTGCGCGCCGGCCGAGCCGCCGTCGAGCCGGGCGGAGACGGCCTCGGACACTTCGTCGGAGAGCGCCGACGACAGGGGCTTGCCCACCGCCGCCCCTTCCATCCGCTCGGCCGCGGCCCGGCTCAGGCCGCGGATGCGCCGGTCGTCGTCGACCACGAGGACCGCGACCTCGCCGACGCCCAGCAGCACGTCGACCAGGCTTTCCAGGTAGTCGGCCAGGTCCCGGCTGGCGGCCAGGGCGCTCGCAAGCTGCTCGATCTCCTGGGTCGAGGCCTCGACTCGTGCCCGCAGGTCGGCGATGAGCTGGCTCGGGTCGGTCATGTGAGCACCGCAGGGATCCTAGGTCCGGGAACAGGTCAGCCCTACCCCCGCTCGAGCCCGGCCATCCTCCCGCCACCGGGGTGTACGCGAGGCGCCGGGCGGGAACGGATGAATGGTGACGACCGCCGTCCTCGCCCGCGAGCTGCGCCGGGGCCGCCGCGCCCTCGCGGCGTCCGACGTGGCATTCGACCGGGCCCGCGCCCTGCTCACCATCCCCGTCGACAAGGTCGAGCGGCGCTGGCTGGCCGGAGAGGCGCTGCGCCCGGCGGTCGACGGCGAGATGTGGGCGCTTCACGTGCGTTACGCCCGGGACCGAGACGACGCCGCCTTGGCCAAGCTGGTCGAGCGCTACCGGCCCCACGCCGAGGCCCAGGCCCGCCGCCACTACCGCCGCGGCGAGCCCATCGACGACCTCACCCAGGTCGCGTACGAG
>JBKPRS010000138.1:0-7652 GCA_046734695.1 Actinomycetota bacterium
ACATCTCCGCCTCCGTCACCCCTGGTCGCAGGCCGCCCGCGCCCGGCCGTGGGTCAGGCCCGAACGACCTCGGTCCCGGCCAGCCAGTCGTTCGGCCACTGGTGGTGGCCGCCGAGCTCCAGCATCCACGCGACCGGGTAGCGCGGGAAGAAGCAGAGCGCGGCGGTGGGGACGAAGCCCGAAGTCGAGCGTGCGAGCCAGGGCGCGTCGCCCCAGGATCGCCGAGCCCTCGCTCGGCCCGACCACCGGGACCGGGACGGCCGCGACCACCTCCACAGGATGCCACCGGGCGACGACCGGCGGCGGGCGGTCGGGGGTAGCTTGCCGCTGATGAGCGCGATCGAGTGGCTGCTCGCGGGCGACCCCGCGATCCGCTGGCAGGCTCTGCAGGATCTGACGGATGCGCCGCCCGACGAGGTCGCGGCCGAGCGTTCCCGGGTCGAGCACGAAGGTTGGGGAGCGCGCCTGCTGGCGCTGGAGGATCCCGACGGGCTCTGGGCCGGCGGTGCCTGCTTCCCGGCCGACTACCGCTGGGGTCAGCCCGGGGGCCAGCCCTGGACGGCCACGATGAACACCCTGCAGACGCTGCTGATCCTCGGGCTCGACCCGGAGTCGGATGCCGCTCGCCGGGCGATCGGGCTGGTGGCCGAGAACGGGCGCTGGGAGAACCAGCGGCAGCACTACTTCGACGGCGAGGTCGAGCCCTGCATCAACGGGCGGACGATCGAGACCGGGGCGTACTTCGGGGTGGACGTCGCGCCGATCGTTGAGCGCGTCCTCGCCGAGCGGCTCGAGGACGGCGGCTGGAACTGCGAGGCCGAGCACGGCTCGGTCCGCTCCTCCTTCGCCACGACGATCAACGTGCTCGACGGCCTGCTCGCGTTCGAGCGGGCGACGGGCGGGTCCCCGGAGGTGCGCTCGGCCCGCGAGGGCGGCGAGGAGTACCTGCTGGAGCGGGGGCTTTTCCGCCGCAGGTCCAACGGGGAGGTCGTCCACCCGGAGTACCTCGACCTCGCGTTCCCGTACTACTGGCGCTACGACGTGCTGCGTGCGCTCGACTACTTCCGGCGCTCGGGCGCCGACCCCGATCCCCGCGTGGCCGAGGCCGTGGAGGTGGTGCGGGCGAAGCAGCAACCGGACGGCCGCTGGCTGCTCGACCGCATCCATCAGGGTCGCGTCCACTTCGACGTGGAGAGCCCGGTCGGGGCGCCGAGCCGCTGGAACACGCTGCGCGCCCTCCGTGTCCTCGCGTGGTGGGACGCAGGCGCAGGCGCCTAGTTCGAGGCGACGGCGAACACGTCCCACTCACCGGGGACGCCCTTGAGGACATGGCGGCCGCGGTCGTCGAACGTGAGGCCGCTCCCCCCGACGAGGTCGCGCACCTTCGACGACACGAAGACCTCGCCCGGGCCGGCGATGGCGGAGATCCGGGCGCCGATGTGCACCGTGATGCCCGCCACGTCGTCGCCCCGCAGCAGGAACTCGCCGACGTGCAGGCCGGCCCGGATCCGCAGGTCGAGCTGGTCGGCTCCCTCGACGATGGCCCGCGCGCACTGGATCCCCCGGGCGGGGCCGTCGAAGCGGGCGAGCACACCGTCGCCGGTGGACCTGATCATGGTCCCGTGGTGCCGCTCGATCTCGTCGGTGACCACCCGGTCGTGGGCATCGAGCAGCTCGCGCCAGCGCCGGTCCCCGAGCTCGGCGGCGCGGGGCGTGGAGTCGACGATGTCGGTGAACAACACGGTCGCGAGCACGCGGTCGATGTCCGTCCTCGGCCCCGGTGGCACCCCGGTGATGAACTCCTCGACCAGGTCGAGCGCCTCGTCCTCCTCGCCGTCGACCACGCTGAGGTGCCAGTCGCCGGGCAGCTCGACGCGCCGGGCGCCGGGGATGAGCGAGGCCGCCGCCACGGCCCGGTCCCGTCCGAGCACGGGATCGCCGCTGCGGTGGAGGACCAGCGTCGGCGCGGAGATCACCGGCAGGACGCCACGGACGTCGTTGGTGAAGTTCATGTCGAGGAGCGCGGCGGCCATCCGCGGCGTCATCGAGTACCGCTCGAACTTGGCGAGGCGCTGGACGTCGGCGCTTCCCCTGACCCGCACGAGCGACGACAGCACCTGGCCCGTGCCCCAGGCGCCGAGCACCCACGGCACCAGGACCGAGCGGAGCTCCTGAGACGGCGGAGGGCCGGCGCCCCCCGACCACAGCACCAGCGACGACACGCGTTCGGGATAGGTGGCCGCGAAGAGGGCGGACATCGACGCCCCGTCGGAGATCCCGACGATCGCCGCCCGCTCGATCCCCTCGGCGTCCATGACCACGCGCAGGTCGTCCATGCGCTGCTCGAGGGTCGCCGGTCCGGCCAGGCGATCGGAGAGCCCGACACCCCGCTTGTCGATCTGGGTGACGCACGCGAACTGCGCGAGCCGATCGAACAGGTGGCCACCGAAGGGCGGCTCCCACATCAGCTCGACGTGGGTCGCGAACCCCGGCAGCACCACGACGTCGATCGGCCCGCTCCCCGCCCGGCAATAGGCGATGCTGAGCTCACCCGTGTCCGCGTACCGCGTGGGCGGCCTGTCCACAGCGAGAACAGTAGGCAGGCAGCCACGCGGGCGCACTTGCGGTCAGTTCGTGAAGCGCAGGCTGTGGACCATCGCGTCCGCGGTGGCCACGGCCTCGTCATAGCTGACGCCGCCGGCAAACGCGGTGATCATGAGCTCGTCGGTGCCCAGGTCGATGTGCCACTCGACGTAGCGCTCGCCGCCCGGCTCGCCGTCTCCCGGGGTGGAGATGCGCTCGAAGCGGGCGGCGCGCCGGCCGTCGATCGTCGTCCGCTGGACGTCCTGGACCCCTGCCGCGCTCGCCATGCCGCCCATCCGCTCGTCGAACGTGCCCGGCGGCGGCTCGCCCGGGATGTTCGGGGTGTCGAACCGGACCACGGCGTTGGAGTTGATCTCGCCATCCACGTCCTCGCCCGGTCCCAGGTGCATCTCCACGGGCTCGGGGGCGAACATCCAGCAGGCGGGGGCGGACAGCGGGCCCTCGGCCCATTCGTCGTTGGTGAACCAGCCGTCCGGCAGCGTGACCTCGTAGGACACGGTGCCGATCCGCCCGCCGCACGAAGCGGTCGGGGGGGACGGAGCGGGCGTCGGGTCGGTCGCCGGCACCGTCGTAGCGGTCGTGACCGGATCGCCCGTGCTGGACGGCGACGGGTCGGGGACCGTGGTCGACGGTCCGACCTCGTCCGCCGGGGGCGTCGTCGCGGTTCCGGTGCGGACGTCGTCGCCGTGGTCGTGGCCCGCTCCCCACACGAGCCCGGCGCCGGCCGCGGCGACGCAGAAGACAGCGGTTCCGGCCGCGATCCGGTGCCGGCGGGTACGCCTCGCGGCGCGGCTGGTCACCATGCCGGCCGGGGGAGTCGGTGTCCCGGGCGTCCAGTCCCGGAGGTCGGCGCCGGCCTGGCGGGCACGCGTCTCGAGGTCGATCATGACTGCTCCTCTAGGTCGAGCACCTTCGCCAATCCGGTCCGGGCCTGGTGCAGGAGGGCGCGCACGGTGCCCTCGGCGCAGCACATCACCCGCGCCACGTCGTCGGTGGGCAGGTCGTCGCCGTAGTAGAGGACGATCGCCTGGGCCTGGCGCCGGGGCAGGCGGCGCACCGCCGCCCAGAACTCCTCGGCACCGCCGCCGGCCTCGGCCGGTCCTGCGGGGTGGTGGCTGGGGCGCGCCCCGATGTGGGTGAGGGCCCGCACCTCGGCCGCCAGCCGGCGGCCCCGGGACGCTGCCAGGTTGAGCAGCACCCGGCGCAGCCACGCCCCGGGGTTGTCGTACCCCTCGACCTTCGCCCACCGCTGGTAGCAGCGGACGAACGCCTCCTGGACCAGCTCCTCGGCCTCGCCCTGTGAGCCCGTGAGCCCGTAGGCGATGCGCAGGAGCGGCCGGTACTCGTGCTCGTAGAGCGCGGTGAACCCTCCGACCGTGCGCTCCGGGCGTCTCCCCACCGGTCTCACCCTGATCCCCGCTGTCCCTGTCGCTGCCGCTGCGTCCGTTGCCGCCATGCCCTACACACGAGCGACGCCCACGCTGCGCTTAGGCCGCATCAGGCGCGGGTCAGGAGGAGCCACGCGAGGTACACGACGTAGCTCGCGACGAAGACCCCGCCCTCGGTCCGGGAGATCCGGGAGCCGGAGAGGAACACCGGCACGGCGGCCGCCGTCGCCACCACGAGGAGCCCGAGGTCGGCGGCGAGCACCACGTCGGGGACCGGGACGCCGTGGGGTGCGACCAGGACCGTCAGCCCGAGCACCGCGACGATGTTGTAGATGCTCGAACCGATCAGGTTCCCGACGGCGAGGTCCCGGTCGCCGCGCAAGGTCGACACGATGGTCGTGACGAGCTCGGGCGCCGAGGTCCCGATGGCCACGATCGTCAGGCCGACGATCGCGTCGCTCACCCCCAGCGTCCTGGCGCTCGCCACGGCTCCGTCGACCAGCAGCTCGGCCCGAGTTACCTCCCAGTGCCGCGTCGATCCCGACCGCCAGCTCGGGCACGCTGGTCCCGAGCGACACCACGGTGAGGCCGATCATCATCGGGCGGATCCCGAGCCAGGACGCCAGGCCGGTTCCGGCCCGGACGAGCACGTCCGCTCCCCCGATCAGCAGGACCAGGCCCCCGACAATCTGCAGCCCGCTGGTCATCGAGGATCCCTCAGGAACCCGCCCCCCCTACGCGTGAATCGCCGTGCGACATCATCGCACGGCGATTCGGGGCCTCGGCCGGCTAGCGGGTGCGCTCGGGGAGGTGGCGGGCGATGGCCGGGATGACCAGCGCCGCGGCCACGACGTGGGTGGCGACGAGGGTGACCTTGGTGGCGACGGTGGCGTCGGGCATCAGGTCGGGGACGATCGACAGCGCGGTGAGGGCGACCGTGGCGGTCGTGAAGGTGCGGCGGGGGCGGGTCGCCCAGCGGCCGAGCGCCTTGGCCAGCACGAGACCGAGAGCGGCCCCGATCAGGGTGAGCTGGGCGAAGCTGGCGACGGGGATCTGCTCGCCGCTGATCTCCAGGGGCACGCCGGCGGCGAGGGCGACGGCGGCGACGGCGGTGGTGGCCGCGGCGGCGACGACGCCGGCGCGGGCGGTGCTGCGCCACAGCGGCGTGGCGGGTGTGTGGCCGGTGGCCGACTCGAAGGTCGGGGTGGCGGTGGGGATGGAGGCGGCGGTGGTGCTCATCGGAAGTTCTCCTGTTCCGGGGCCGGCCATCCCGACCCTCGCCATCACCACGAACGGCCTCACCGAAAAACGACACACGCCGCGAAATCTTCTCGGGTCCCCTAGCCCGGGGCGACGACGGCGTCCACCACCGCGTCGACGAGCGCGGGGTCGACCGGGCCCTCGGCCACGACGATCGCCCGGTGGTACACGGGCCCGACCAGCAGGTCGATCGCCACGTCGACCGGCACCGTGAGCTGCGAGCCGTCAGCCCCCAGGCGCTCTGCGATCTCCCGCCGCCGGGGCTCGCCGACCCGCTGGCGGAGGGCATCCGACAGCTCGGGATCGGCCGACGCCTCGGCGATCAGCGCTCCGAGCACCTGGCGGGCGCGTGGCTCCGAGAGCATCCTGCCGACGTCGCTAACGTAGTCGCACAGGTCCTGGCGCAGGTCGCCCGTGTCGGGGACCGGATGGGCCCGGAACACCTCGGCGAGCGCATCCGTGACGGCGTCGACCCGCGAGCCCCAGTAGTGCTCGAGGGTGGCGGTGCCGATGCCGGAGCGGGCGGCCACCGCGTTGTACGTGAGGCTGGACATCCCGGCGTCGGCCAGCAGGCCGAGGGTGGCCCGGGCCAGGCCGAGCCGCCGCTCGGGGTCCTCGGGGAGGCGGCGTGCCGCGCCGTCCACGAGCGAGCTCACCGCGTCGCCGCGGGGGCGGGCCGGCAGGAAGACGAACGCGACCAGCGCACCGAGCAGCGCCACCGCGGCGCCGACGATCACCGTGCGGTCCATGGCATGCACGAACGCCTCGTTCGCGCCCGCCACGATCAGCCGTCCAGCCGCCTCCGGAACCTGGGCCGCCACCGCGGCCGCGGCGCCGACCGAGTCCTTGACCGCCGCGGCCGCCTCGGGCGACGCGGCCTGGAGCGTGGCGAAGTCGGCGTCCGCCACGATGCGCGCCGAGTACACCGCGGCGGTGATGCTGCCCAGGATCGCCACGCCGAGCGCGCCGCCGATCTCCCGGGTCGTGTCGTTCATGGCGGAGCCGACGCCCGCCTTCTCCGGCGGCAACGACCCCATGATCGACTCGGTCGCCGGGGCCATCGCCAGGCCCATGCCCATCCCGATGATCACGAGCACCAGAGCCACGAGGGGATAGCCGCTCGTGGTCGTCGCCAGGGAGAAGGTGAGCAGGCCGGCCGCCACGAGGACCAACCCGACGGTCACGATGATCTTCGTCCCGAACCGCGCCACGAGCTTGGCGCTGAGCGGGGCGGTGATCATCAACGCGGCCGCCACCGGGAGCAGCGCCGCGCCCGAGCGGAGCGCCGAGTAGCCGAGGACGAACTGCAGGTACTGGCTCACGAAGAAGATCGAGCCGAACATGGCGAAGAACACGAGCGTCACCGCCACCGACGCCGCGCTGAACCGGGGGTTGGAGAAGAAGGAGATGTCGAGCAGCGCGTGGTCGGTGTGGCGCTCCCACAGCACGAACGCCGTGAGCAGGACAGCCCCGACGGCGAACGAGGCGAGCACGACCGGGTCGGTCCAGCCCCGCGCCGGGCCCTCGATGATGCCGTAGAGCAGCGCGACGAGGCCGATCGCCGACAGCGCGCAGCCCAGGACGTCGAGCCGCGGCGCCTGCGGATCGCGGGACTCGGGCACGATCACGAGGGCCGCGACGACGGCCGCGATCACGACCGGCACGTTGACCAGGAAGATCGACCCCCACCAGAAGTGCTCCAGGAGGTAGCCGCCGGCCAGCGGGCCGATCGCCACGCCGAGCCCCGATACCCCGGCCCACAGGGCGATGGCCCGGGCGCGCTCGGCCTCGTCCGTGAAGACGTTGGCGAGGATCGACAGCGTGGCGGGCATGATGAACGCGGCGCCGAAGCCCTGCAGGGCGCGGAAGCCGATCAGCGCGGGCGGCGTGCTCACCTGCGAGCAGGCCAGCGAGCCGGCACCGAAGATGACCAGGCCGAGCACGAAGCAGCGCTTGCGCCCGAGGCGGTCGCCGGTGTTGCCGGCGATGAGCAGGAACGCGGCGAACACGATCGTGTAGGCGTCCACGATCCACTGCAGCTGGCTCGACGTCGCCCCGAGCTCGCGCACGAGCGTCGGGAGCGCCACGTTGACGATCGTCCCGTCGATCCCGACGACGAGCAGGGCCAGGCAGAGC
The DNA here is from genome assembly GCA_046734695.1 of Actinomycetota bacterium. GTDB lineage: Bacteria > Actinomycetota > Acidimicrobiia > Acidimicrobiales > VFJN01 > ZC4RG19. The sequence goes on from JBKPRS010000138.1 coordinate 7,389, forward strand.
ACGCCCAGCACGACCCACCGCCGGCCGTCGGAGGCGGCCTCCCTGGAGGGCGGCCGGGGCTCGGCACCGGCGTTCGCCTCGACCACGGGTGTCGCCATGGGCGCTGACCTCCCGTAGGGCGGTCTACCCGGATGTGGCGACGATCTCCACCCGCACGGTCACCTCGGGGTGGACCCGCAGCATCAGGATCCGGGGTGGCTGCATCCCGAAGTCACGGACGTCGAACGTCGAGCGGCCCTCGATCCGCACGGTGCCGTCGCCGGC
>JBKPRS010000139.1:0-15737 GCA_046734695.1 Actinomycetota bacterium
GCCCCGACCCGCGCCGCGTCCCCGTCCCGCGCCGCCCCGGCACGGTCGCGGCCGGAGGCGGGCGAGCGGCGGCGCTCACCCAGCACCCTGCGCCACCTGATCCGCCAGACCGAGGCGGACATGCGCCGGCTGTCCGATCGCCAGGCCGAGCTGGAGGCCGAGCTGACCGCGGCGGGTGGCGACCACGTCGTCCTCGCCCGCGTGGGCGAGCAGCTGTCCGCCGTGGGCGCCGACCTCGCGGCGGCCGAGGAGACCTGGCTGGCCCTGGCCGAGGAGGCCGAGCAGGCCTGAGGGCGGAGCGCCGCGAGATCAGCCGGGCTCGGACGGCTGCGCCGCGTCCACCACGGGCGTAGCGGGTTGGTGGCGGACCTTGCGCCAGCCGGCCTTGACCGCGCCCGTGGCCTGGGTGACGCCGGGGATCTTCTGGCTGGCGTGGCCCGCCTTCTCCGCCTGCTCGCGGGCCTTGCGCAGCAGGTGCTCGGCCCAGGCGAACTCGGTGGCCAGCACGGCCAGACCGGCGACCAGGAAGAGGATGCCGGGGCCGGGGGTCACCATCATCACGAGCCCGAGCGCCAGCAGCGCCACGCCCACCACCAACACGACGGCGCGCTTGGTGCTACGCCAGATGAACCGCAGGATCCCGCCGAGCCAACTCATGCGGGGAGGGTAGCGGTGACAGCCGGTGCCCAGGCAGTCACCCCCGGCGCCGCGGGCTGGCTGACCTGGATCGATGCCCGGGCTTCGGCGGTAGCCTGAGCGCATGGTGTTGATCGTGACCTCGCCGGCCCGGGACAAGATCCTCGAGCTGCGGGCCCAGGAAGACGAGCCCGAGTCGCTGGGCCTCCGCATCGAGGTCACGGGCGTCCAGGGCGTCGAGTACACGTACGACCTCACGTTCGACCCGGTGGCCGAGGCCGACGAAGCTGCGGGCGACGTGGTCGAGACGGCGGGCGACCTGCCGGTCATCATCCCCGTCGACTCGATCGACTCGCTGCGGGGCGCCACCCTCGACCTGCCGTCGTCCGGGAACCAGCAGGGCCTGGTCCTGCGCAACCCCAACCGGCCCGACCCGCTGTCCGGCATGCACATCGAGCTCAGCGGCACCCCCGAGGAGAAGGTCCGCCAGCTGCTCGACGGGCAGATCAACCCGGCGCTGGCCATGCACGGTGGCTACGCGGCGCTCGACCGGGTGGAGGGCGACATCGCCTACGTGACCATGGGCGGCGGCTGCCAGGGCTGCGCCGTGTCCGCCATGACGCTGCGTGAGGGCATCTCCCGCTCCATCAAGGAAGCGATCCCCGAGGTGTCCGAAGTGATCGACATCACCGATCACGCGCTGGGTGAGAATCCTTACTACGCCTGATAGCGGCCCCTGCGTTACCTTTTCGTCGATTTCGCCGATAACAACATGTGACAGGCGACACCTAGCTCGACTAAGGTGACCCTTGATCCGCTGGGGGCGACCAGGGGGAGAGGCCCGGGCCGGAGTTATCCGGTCCGGGCCTTGTCGCGTCTTGCGGACGAACGCGGTGAGTGTGCAATCGGCGCGCGCGTCTCCCTGCGGATCGTACGGCGTGGCGTACGGACCGTCAGGAGCTCAGGCGAGCAGGTCGCGGGCGGCGCGGGCCACGCCGGCGCCGTCGAGCCCGAGCGAGGCCAGGATGGCGTCGGGCTTGCCGTGCTGGATGAACCGGTCGGGCACGCCCAGCACCGCCACCCGAGGTGCCACCCCGGCGGGGGCGAGCGCGCCCAGGCGGCCGGCGATGGCGGCCCCGATCCCACCCTCGCGATAGCCGTCCTCGACGGTCACGACCGCGGGGTGGCCGGCTGCGTCGGCCAGCATCTCCTCGTCGAGGGGCTTGGCCACCCGGACGTCCCACACGGTGGCCTCGACGCCCTCGGCCGCCAGCGCTTCGGCGGCCTCCCGGGCGGCGGCCAGCATCTTGCCCACGGCGAGGAAGCACACGTCGCGGCCCGCCCGCACCTTGCGGGCCATGAGCCCGGAGCCCACCTCGTCGCCGGTCGGCTCGTCCGGTGGCATGGTCTTGGGGAACCGGATCATGGCCGGACCGTCGGTGCACAGCTCGAGGGCGTCGTGCAGCATCACGCCGAGCTCGTGGTACGAGGACGGGGCGAAGATCGTCATGCCCGGCACCTTGGACAGCAGCACCATGTCGAGCACGCCGTGGTGGCTGGCACCGTCGTCGCCGGTGATGCCGGCCCGGTCCAGGCAGAAGACCACGGGCTGGCCGTGCATGCCCACGTCCAGGTTCACCTGGTCGAACGCCCGGGAGAGGAACGTCGAGTAGATCGCCACGACCGGACGCAGACCGCCCATGGCCATGCCGGACGCGGCGGTGACCGCGTGCTGCTCGGCGATGCCGACGTCGAAGAACCGGTCCGGGAAGCGCTCCTTGAACGGCAGCAGCCCCGTCGAGTCGGGCATGGCCGCCGTGATCGCCACCAGCTCGGGCCGGTGCTCGGCTTCCTTGATGACCGCCTCGGTGAAGGCGGCGGTGTAGCTGCCGGGCTTGGAGTCGGGGGACATGTCGTGCAGCCGCTTGATCGGATCGGTCTCCGCCGGCGCGTAGCCGCGGCCCTTCTGGGTCAGCACGTGGACCACGATCGGCCCGTCGTACTCGCCCGCGTTGTGCAGGGCGGACTCGAGGCCCGCGATGTCGTGGCCGTCGAACGGGCCGGTGTAGCGCACGCCCAGCATCTCGAAGAAGGCGGGCGGCTCGAACATCTCCCGCAGCGCGGCGAGGGCGCCCTCGACGCCCCGCTCCAGATGCTCGCCCACCAGCGGGACCTCGTGGAGGATGCGGTCGAGGCGGGCCCGGTTGCGCAGGTAGGAGGGATGCAGGCGCAGGCGGCCCAGGCTGTCGCTGAGCTTGGACACCGTCGGCGCGTAGCTGCGGCCGTTGTCGTTGAGGATGATGATCGCCCGGGTATCGGAGTGGCCCAGGTTGTTGAGGCCCTCGAACGCCATGCCGCCGGTGAGCGAGCCGTCGCCGATGATGGACACCACCCGGCGGTCGATGCCCTGGACGCGGAACGCCTCCGCCACCCCGAACGCGTAGCTCAGGACGGTGGAGGCGTGGCTGTTCTCGATCCAGTCGTGCTCGGACTCCGCCCGGCAGGGGTAGCCCGACAGGCCGCCCGCCTGGCGCAGGTGGGCGAAGTCGTCGCGCCGGCCGGTCAGGATCTTGTGGACGTACGCCAGGTGCCCGGTATCCCACAGGATCACGTCCTGCGGCGACTCGAACACCCGGTGCACCGCCAGCGTCAGCTCGACCACCCCGAGGTTCGAGCCGAGATGGCCGCCGTTGGCGGACACCGCGCGCACGATGTGGTCGCGGATCTCGGTGGCCAGCGTCTCCAGTTGGTCAGCTGTGAGGTCGCGAAGGTCCGAGGGTTGGTCGATCGACTCGAGCAGCATGCAGCAACCAACGCTATCGCCCGGGGCGGTCGGCCGCCCAGGTCAGACAGCTGGTGATAGAAGGGCAGGATGAAGTATCCGCAGGTTGTCCCGCTCGACGATCTGCTCCGCTTCCAGCGGGACGAGTGCGGGAAGATGGGATCGGCGCTGTACGCCCGGGTCCTCGACGGCGTGCTGGCGGACCTGGCCGCCGGGGGCGCGTGCGCCGCCATCCTCGGCCCGCGGGCGAACGACAACGTGAACACCGCGCTGCAGCTGCGGTTCCTCGGCTCGGTCCACCGCCTGGTGCTGGAGGGGCGGGCCCCGGCGCTGGCAGCCCACTACCCGTCGGCGGGCGGGACGCCGGGCTCGTCGCTGGTGCCCGACTTCCTCGCGACCGTGGCCGAGCTGCGCCCCGAGATCGAGGAGCTCATCGAGCACGGCGTCCAGACCAACGAGGTCGGGCGGGCGGCGGTGCTGGTGGGCGGCTACGTCGAGGTGGCCCGGCGCAGCGGGCTGCCACTGCGTGTGCTCGAGGTGGGTGCCAGCGCGGGGCTCAACCTGCGCTGGGACCGGTTCTGGTACGACACCGAGGTCACGACCTTCGGCGACCCGGACAGCGGTGTGCGCTTCGTCGGGTGGTGGGAGGGCGAGCCCGCCGGCCGGCCGGACCTCACGAGCGGCGCCGAGGTGGCGGTGCGGGAAGGCTGCGACCGCAACCCGCTCGACCCGACGACCGAGGACGGTCGCAACACCCTGCGCTCCTACCTGTGGCCGGATCAGACCGAGCGCTTCGGCCGGCTCAGCGCCGCGCTGGACATCGCGGCCCAGGTGCCGGCGTCGATCGTGTCCGCCGACCTGGCCGAGTGGCTGGAGGACCGGCTGGCCTCGCCCGTGCCGGGGCTCGCCACCGTGGTGGTCCACTCGATCGTGTGGCAGTACGTGTCGCGTGAGTCCCGCGACCGCATGCGGGCCGCGCTGCACCGGGCGGGCGAGGCGGCGTCGATGTCGTCCCCGCTGGCGTGGCTGCGGTTGGAGCCCGCGGGTGCGCTGGCCGACCTACGTCTCACGTGGTGGCCGGGTGGCGGCGAGGAGGTCCTCGGCCACGGCGGCTACCACGGCTGGCCGGTGCGCTGGGGGGCCGAGCTCAGCCCGTGACAGTGGCGGCTGCGGCCGGCTGCGGCTCGTTCAGCACGACCGGGCCCCAGCGGGACTCGTACCACGAGGTGAGGACGCGGGCCAGGAGGTAGCCGATGCCGAGGCAGGCGAGGCCGCCGAGCCCGTCGATCCAGTAGTGGTTCGCGGTCACCATGATGTCGAACAGGGTGAAGATCGGATAGGCGATGACCAGCGCCTTGAGCCAGCGGCGCCGCACGATCGGGGCCAGCACGAAGGCGCACCAGGTGGACCAGCCGATGTGCATGCTGGGCATGGCCGCGTACTGGTTGGACACCGCCTTCATTTCGTCGCTGCCGAACGAGGCCCAGCCCCCGTACTCGGCCACGGTGTCGACGTAGCCGTACTTGTCGCACGGTGGGTCGCCGGCCTGGTCCGCCCGCTCGGCGGCGTCGGCGCCCGCGTACACGGGACAGCCGCCGTAGGTGCCCGGGTCGTCGAGCAGCCGAGGCGGCATCAGCGAGAAGCTGGCGAAGCCCACGAGCGCCAGCAGGGTGGTGAAGGCGAGCGTGTTGCGCCACACCCGGTAGCGCAACGGCGCCTTCCGATACAGCACGACCAGGGCGACGGCCGCCACCACGAAGTGGAAGACGCCGTAGTACACGTTCCAGAAGCGGATGAACCCGTGGAACGGCAGGTCGAGGTACCAGCTCTGGAGCCGCTGCTCGAAGTAGAGGTGGAGGTTGCGCTCGAGCTGGATGATGGCCCTGGCGTGGTGGAACGCCGGGTCGGCGTCGACGACGGACCCGGCGCCGGAACCGAACTGGTTCCGCACGGCCGAGTACCCGAGGTACACGATGACGATGTAGATGACCTCGTGCCACCAGCGCAGGCTGCTGCGGGGGCCGGGCCGCTTGCGGGCGGGCGCCTGCGTCTCGGGCTGGTCGCCCGGGCGCCCCTCGTCGAGGGTGGTCATGTGGCCGCGTGGGTGCGCCGGCGCCCGCCCGCGGCGAAGGCCGGGGCCCCGAGCAGGCTGACGATCAGGTTCAGGAGGTAGAGGAGCAGGCCGAGGGCGATGGCCTCATCATGGGCCACGCCCAGCGGGCCGAGGAAGAGCACGAAGGCCCCTTCGCGCACTCCCAGGCCGGACATGCTGATCGGCAGCACCTGGGCGATGAGCACCGCGGGGAAGAAGGCCAGCAGCGCGGTCAACCCCGCGGCCTGCAGGCCCAGCGCCTGGGCCGCGGCCACCGCCGCCAGCACCAGGGCGAGCTGGTAGGCGAACCCGGCCACGAGCACGTTCGCCGCCGCGACCGGGTCGGACTTCAGCCGGTCGACGCCCAGGTGGACGGCGCCGACGAACCGGCGCCAGCCGGCGCTGGTGGCGAAGCGGCCGCCGATGTGGCGGGACCCGGCCGCGGCCAGCACGGCCACCAGCAGCACCAGGGTCGCGAACGCCAGGCCCAGGGCCAGGCGGGTGGCGGTGCCCAGGTGGCGCAACCCGGGGTTCACCGTGAAGCCGATGATGGTGATGACCGGCAGGACCAGCCAGCCCGTGAGGCGTTCCAGCACCACCGAGGCGAACGTCCCGGGCGACTCGCCCGTGTCCTTGCTCAGCCGGCTGACCCGCAGCACGTCGCCCCCGATCGTGGTGGGCAGGACGTTGGAGACGAACTGGCCGGCCATGTAGTGCGACATGAGGCGGGGGAGCCCGGCCCGGATCTCCAGCGCCTCGAGCACCTTCTGCCAGCGCACCGCGGACAGGATGAGCCCGACCAGGGTGAGCACGGCCGCGATGCCGAGCCAGACGGCGGTGGAGAGCGACCACTCGGGCACCAGGTCCGACGGGTCGAACGACGGCACCTTGGCCACGAGCACAGCCAGCATGGCGGCACTGACGGCGATGCGCACCCCCAGCGACACCGCCTGCTTCCGATCCACGCTGACCTCCTGGGTTCGACACGCACGAGCATCGTCGGTCGAAGGCTCGCCGAACCGCCTGCCAGTCTACGTGCGTGTGACCCCGCGTTCCCCGCGGGTTCTCCGGGTGTTCGATTGAGCTACGGTGCGTGCGCCGTCGCGCTGGTCGCCGGCGTGGGGGCAGCAGCTGGTCGATCGTGCGGGTGCAAGGGTTCGGCCGACGACGTCGTCGGTCCGGTGCGTGCGTACCCGTGCCCAACCGCCTGGTCACGGTCGGTGCGCTGTGCAGCGCCGTCCGGAGTGGCCATCATCACCACCATGTCTGAGCACGCCGACTCGCCCGCCGATGCGCCATTGGGGTCCGAGACCCTGGCCGGCGCCCTCGCCGTGACCCGCACCGTCGAGCGGGCCCGGATCGAGCTCCGCACCACGGTGGTCGGTGCGGGGGACACGCTCACGTTCGTCCACCGGGGCGCGTTCGAGCAGGGCGGCGCCCGGGTCCAGGCCGAGTCGGACATGACCGAGGCGGCGGCCACCCTGGCGGCGGCCGGCCAGCCGGTCGCGGGGGACTGGTCGCACCCGACCCGCATGGTGGTCGACGGCGAGACCGTGTACTCCCAGCTCGGGCCCATGGCCGAGGCGCTGGGGCGGGAGCCCACCGACTGGACCAGCGCCCGGCTGATGGCGGTCATGGCCCAGGGCGCCACCGACAACGACGCCCTGGCGCTGGCCCTCGACCCGCTGGGACCGCTCGACCTGCTCGAACGGCGGGTGGTCGAGATCGGCGAGGGCGACGGCGAGGACGAGATCCGGGGCGTGCGGGTGGTCCACCTCCGGGCCACGTTGGCGCTGGCCGGCGCCACCTCCGACGGCGGCACCGAGCCGTCCCCGAGCTCGTTCGAGGGCCGGTTGCGGGCGGCCGGGGTGGAGACCCTCCCGGTCGACGTGTGGCTCGACCGGTCCGGGGTGGTCCGGCGCCTGACCGTCCGCCTCGACGCGTCGCTGGCGGGCGGCTCGTCCGAGTCGTCCCTGACCACGACCTTCGACGTCTACGACGTCGGGGAGAACATCGAGGTCGAGGTGCCCGACCCGGCCGACGTCATCCCGACCTAGGACCAGTCCTAGGACCGCCCGTCCTGGGACCGCTCGAAGGTCCAGCCCGTGTCGGTCATCGTGAGGCGATGGCGCGAGCCGGGGACCAGGGGATCGCCGCTGGCGTAGCCGGCGTCGCCGTGCCACAGCGCGATCCGGGCGGCGTCGGTCACGGCCATGCGTGAGAGGTAGACGATCGGCGCGCGCCCACCGGCCAGGTCCAGCACGTCGGCCACGGACCGGGCCTCGGCCAGGGCGTGCAGCGTGACCCAGGTGGGCGCCACGACGTCGAGGTCGCCCCGGTCCCGGGCCGCGAGGGCCTCGGTGGGGGACAGCCAGCGATGGTCCAGCGTCTCGCGCCCGTCGAGCACCACGGTCCCGGCCGGGGCGGGGGCCACGAAGTACCAGGCCGCGTAGCGCCGGGCCTGGGCCGCGCCGCCGGTCCAGTGGCTGAACGGCACCAGGGCGTCGGGCGGGAAGGCCAGGCCGACCTCCTCGCTCGCCTCCCGCACCGCGGTGCGCCGGGCCGCGGCCAGCTCGTCGCCGGGCCGGGCCGGGTCCGCATCGGCCGGGTCCACGCGGCCGCCCGGGAAGGCCCACATCCCGCCATAGGCCAGGGCCTCGGCCCGTTCGACCATCAACACCTCCAGCCCGCCGCCGGGCCGGTCCCGGAGCGGGACGACCGTGGCGCTGGGGATCGGGGGAGCGGGCTCCCTCAGGTGCACTTGTCCATGAACTTGTCGACGTCGACGACCACCCGGGTGACCTTCCCGGCGGCGATCAGGCCGCGGTCGTCGGACGCCGAGACCGAGAAGGTCAGGCGGCGGCCCTCGATCTTGTCCAGCCGGGCCTCGGCGGTGACGGCCCCGCCGACCGGGGTGGGGGCGAGGTGGTCGAGCTGGACCCGCATGCCCACCGTGGTGTGCCCGGGTGGCACGTGTCCGGCGATGGCCGAGACGGTCGCCTCCTCGCACGCGGCGATCAGCCGGGGGGTGCCCAGGACCGCCACCTCGCCGGTGCGCAGAGCCATGGCGGTGTCGGCGTCGCACACGTCGAGGACCACCTTGGCGGCCAGGCCGGGTTGGAGGGGCACCCGGGTACAGTACGCAGCCACGACTCCGGTGGGCGAAAGGCCCGGGCCCGCACGCATCCCGGCCTGGGGACCTGCCGGGTCGTGCCCGCCCCGCATCCGTCGCTTGGAATTGAGGTCCTCCGTGCTCGACGAAGCCGTCATCCAGCGCACTCTCGGCGCCGCCCTGCGCACCGGCGGCGAGTTCGCCGAAGTCTTCGTGGAGGACAAGCGGTCGTCTGCGGCCATGCTCGACGACGGGCGGGTCGAGGAGCTGTCCTCGGGACGCGACCGCGGCGCCGGCATCCGCGTCGTGGTGGGGGAGACGACGGGGTTCGCCCACACCGCCGACCTCAGCGAGGACGGCCTGCGCACCGCGGCCGAGGCCGCGGCGGCTGCGGCCCGCTCCGGTGGCGGTGGCGTCCGCGAGGTGGCGCTGACCCGCCGCGAGGCGGCCCGGCCGAACGACGTGGCGATCCTGCCCGAGACGGTGTCCAAGGGGGCCAAGGTCGACCTGCTGCGGCGGGCCGACGGCGCCGCCCGCTCGACGGGCGCGTCGATCCGCCAAGTGCGGGCCCGCTACGGCGACTCCCGCCGCCAGATCCTGGTGGCCAACAGCGAAGGCCTGCTGGCCGCTGACGACCAGGTGCGCACACTGTTCGTCGTGTCGGCGGTGGCGTCGGGCGACACGGGCATGCAGACCGGCTACGAGTCGGTCGGGCGCACGGTCGGCTTCGAGCTGTTCGACCGCTACGAGGTCGAGGAGATCGCCCGGACCGCGGCCCAGCGGGCCCTCACCAAGCTGGCCGCCCGGCCGGCCCCGTCCGGCACCCTGCCCGTGGTCATCGGCCCCGGCGGCGGCGGCGTGCTGTTCCACGAGGCCTGCGGCCACGGCCTGGAGAAGGACCTGGTCGACAAGGGCGCCTCGGTGTTCCGGGACAAGCTGGGCCAGCAGGTGGCATCGCCGTTGGTCACGCTGGTCGACGACGGCACGATGGCCGAGGAGTGGGGCTGCTACGCCATCGACGACGAGGGCACCCCGGCCCAGCGCAACGTGCTCATCCAGGACGGGGTGCTGACCGACTACATGTGGGACATGCTGCGCTGCCGCAAGGACGGGCGGGCCCGCAGCGGCAACGGCCGGCGCCAGAGCTACCAGCACCTGCCCATGGTGCGGATGACCAACACGTACCTGCTGGGCGGCGACGGCGACCCAGCGGACATCCTGGCCACGACCGACCACGGCGTGTACGTGGCATCGCTCGGCGGCGGCCAGGTCAACACGGCCACGGGCGACTTCGTGTTCGGGATGACCGAGGCCTACCTGATCGAGGACGGCAAGATCACCGAGCCGCTGCGGGAGGGCAACCTCATCGGCAACGGGCCGAAGGTGCTGCGAGACATCGACGCGGTCGGCAACGACTTCGCCATGGGCCACCCGGGCACGTGCGGCAAGGACGGCCAGGGCGTCCCGGTCGGCGACGGCGTCCCGACCCTGCGGGTCACGGCGCTCACGGTCGGCGGCACCGCCACATGACATCGGTTGGCGGCGTCGGTCGGACCCCGGCCGGCGCGGGCGACCCGGCTGACCCCGGTGGTCTGCTCTCGATCGGCGGGGTCGGTCGAGCTTCGGCCGGCGGGGTCTGTCTCCTCCCGGTCGGCGAGGGCGGTCGGCGTGATCTGGTCGAGCCGGCCGATGGTCGGGTGGTGGCGGCCCAGAGCGGCGAGGAGGCAACGTGACGTCATCTGGCGGCGGCGACCGGGGCGATCTGGTCGAGCTGGCCGATCGCCTGGTGGCGATGGCCGAGGGTGGCGAGGAGCTGGAGGCCTACGTAGCCCGGTCGGGCGACACGTCGGTCCGGGTCTACCAGGGCGAGGTCGAGCAGCTGTCGGTGGCGGAGTCGCTCGGCGTCGGCGTGCGGATCGTGCGGGACGGCCGGCAGGGCTTCGCCTACTGCGGCACGTTCGACCCCGCCGCGCTGGCCGAGACGGTGGCCGAGGCCCGGGACAACGCCGCCTTCGGCGAGCCCGACGAGGCCGCGGGCCTGGCCGTCCCCGACGGCGTCGAGCCGGCGGACCTGGACCTGTGGCGCCCGTCGCTGGCCCAGGTGCCCACCGACGACAAGGTGGCGCTCGCGGTCGAGCTGGAGCGGGCGGTGCTGGGCGCCGATCCCCGCATCGCCGGCGTCGAGTCGTGCGACTACGGCGACTCGCTGGAGGAGTCGGCCGTGGCGACCACCACCGGCATCCGCCGCTCGTCCCGGGAGACGATCTGCGAGCTCGTCGCCTACTCGCTCGCCGCCGACGGCGACGAGACCCAGACTGGCTTCGGGTTCTCGCTCGGCCGCTCGTTCGACGAGCTCGACGTGGATGCCGCCGCCGGGGACGCCGTGTCGCGTGCCCTGCGCATGCTGGGGGCGACCAAGCCGCCGTCGGGCCGGCTCACGATCGTGCTCGACCCCTGGGTCACCGCCCAGCTGCTCGGCATCGTGGCCGGCACGCTCGGCGCCGAGGAGGTCATCAAGGCCCGCTCGCTGTTCGCCGGCCGGGTCGGCGAGCAGGTGGCGTCGCGGCTGATCAGCCTGGTCGAGGATCCGACCGACGCCCGCTCGCTCGGGGCCACCCCCGTCGACGACGAGGGCCTGGCCACGCGGCGGGTCCCGCTGATCGAGGCGGGCGTGCTGTCCGGGTTCGTGCAGTCCACGTGGACCGCCCGCCGCCTGGGCACGGTGTCCACGGGCTCGGCCGTGCGCGCCGGGTTCAAGTCGACCCCCACGGCCGGGTGCCGGGCGGTCACGCTGGCCCCGGGCACAGTGGACGCAGCCACGCTGGTCGCCGGGGTCGAGGACGGAGTGCTTGTCCAGGAGGTGTCGGGCCTGCACTCGGGCGTCAACCCCGTGTCGGGCGACCTGTCCACCGGCGCCGAGGGCCTGCGCATCCGCGGCGGTGCCCTCGCCGAGCCCCTGCGGGAGTTCACCATCGCATCGACGCTGCAGCGCCTCCTGCTCGACGTCGAGGCGGTCGGCTCCGACCTCACCTGGCTGCCCATGCGGGCCGCCGGCCTCACGCTGGTCGTGGGCGACGTGGCGGTCTCGGGCTCGTGACCACGGCCCGCGAGCAGGAGCTGGCCGACCTCGCGGCCAAGGTGGCCGCCGAGGCGGTGGCGGGGGAGCAGGTCGAGGCCTTCGTCGGCAGCTCCACGTCCACCAGCGTGCGGGTGCACGGAGGCGACATCGAGTCGCTCACCCAGGCCAGCTCGTCGGGCATCGGGATCCGGATCGTGCGGGACGGGCGCCAGGGCTTCGCATACGCCGGGTCGCTGGACCCCGATGTGATCGCCGAGGTGCTGGCCGACGCCCGCGACAACGCCGCCTACGCCGAGGCCGAGGACTGGGTCGGCCTGGCCGAGCCCGACGGCGTCGTCCCGGTCGAGCTGGACCTGTGGCGTGACGCCCTGGCCGAGATGCCCACCGACCGCAAGGTCGCCCTCGCCCTCGAGCTGGAGCGAGCCGTCAAGGCCCGCGACCCCCGCGTCAGCGGCGTACGGGTGGCGGCCTGGGGTGACGGGTCCGGCGTCGGGGCCGTGGCCACGTCGACCGGGATCCTCGTCACCGGTCGCTCGACCTTCTGCCACCTCTCGGTCCAGGCCCTGGCCAGCGACGGCGACGAGACCAAGACCGGCTACGGGGTCTCCGTCGGGCGCGAGCCCGGCGACGTCGACCTCGACGAGGCCGCCGGCGACGCCGCCGAGCGGGCCACCCGGCTGCTGGGCGCGGTGCAACCGGCCAGCGGCCAGGTCACGCTCGTGCTGGAGCCGCAGATGGCGGCGACGCTGCTCAGCGTCGTGGCCGGCACCCTGAACGGCGAGTCGGTGCTGAAGGGCCGGTCGCCCTTCGCCGACCGGGTGGGCCAGGCGATCGCCTCGCCGCTCGTCACCCTGGTCGACGACGCCACCGACCCCGAGTCACTCGGCGCCGACAGCCATGACGGCGAGGGGCTGGCCACCCGGCGGATCCCACTCATCGAGGGGGGCGTGCTGGCCGGCTTCCTGCACAACACCATGACCGGCCGCCGCGCCGGCGTGCCGTCCACCGCGTCGGCGGTGCGCGGCTTCCGGTCCACCCCGGGCGTGGGCGCCCAGGCCCTGGCCATCGCCACCGGCGAGGGCACGCTCGACGACCTCATCGCCGGCGTCGACCACGGCGTGCTGGTCCAGTCGATGACCGGCCTGCACTCCGGGGTCAACCCGGTGTCAGGGGACTTCTCGGTGGGCGTCGAGGGACTGATGCTGCGCGGCGGCGCCCGCGCCGAGCCCATCCGCGAGGCCACGGTGGCGTCCACCCTGCAGCGCCTGCTGCTCGATGTGGCCGCGGTCGGCGGTGAGCGCGAGTGGACCCCGGGCGGCACCGGCGCCGCGGCGCTCGTCATCCCCGGCGTCACGCTCAGCGGCAAGTGACCCACGGCTAGCCTGACGCCCGATCCCGTCGATGGTTCGGCGCCACCGCCAAGCGCGCCCGACATGACCTTGCGGAGGACCCTCCCGCCCGACCGGTGACGCCGGGCCCGAAGTCCCGCCCCGGCGACCTGCGGGCCGGCCGCCGCCGGCGGCAGCACGGCTGCTGGGACCACCTCGTCGTCGCCCCGCTGTGGGTGGCCTACACGGCCAACCTGGGAACGCTGGCCCGCACCTGCGACGCCGTCGGCGCCTGCATGGCCGTGCGCGACACGCCCCACTACCGCCAGGCGCTCGCCCGCGGCGACACCCTGCCACGCCGGCCCCACATCCACTGGGTCCGGCGGTCGCCGCTGCCGTGGCTGGAGCGGGAGCGGGCCGGCGGGTCCGCCATCGTGGCGGTCGAGCTGGCCGAGGACGCCACCCCACTCACCCGGCTCGGTCCCGCCCGGCAGCGGACGGTCGTGCTGCTCGGCCACGAGCACAACGGCGTGCCCCCGGAGGCGTGGCCATTGCTGGACGAGGTGGTGGAGATCCCGATGGTGGGCCGGGGCGCGAGCCTCAACGTCGCCGTGGCGGGCTCGCTCGTGCTCTACCGGCTGGCCGGGCTGGCCTGAATCCGCAACGCACGTGCAACCCGATCAGGTTGCACTGCCGGCCTCCATTCGGTGAGCATCTACTCTTTCCTTCGTCGGGCGGCGGGCGCCCGCGCTTCGATCGCAAGCGGGACCAGTGTCGCTCTTCCACGCCATCATCCTCGGGATCACGCAGGGCCTGTCCGAGTACCTGCCCATCTCGTCGTCGGGTCACCTCGTGCTGGTCCCGTGGCTGTTCGGGTGGAGCGACTTCGCCGGGCAGGCCTCGCTGGAGAAGGCGTTCGACGTGGCCCTCCACCTGGGCACCCTCGTGGGCGCGGTCGCCTACTTCCGCCACGACATCGTCCGGCTGACCAAGGCTGCGCTGACCAACCCGCGCTCGAAGGACGGGCGCCTCGGCTGGCTGGTGGCCATCTCGTCCGTGCCCGCCGCCGTCACCGGGGCGCTTCTGGCCGACACGATCGAGCGCAACACCGACCAGATCTGGCTCATCGGCGTGATGATGATCGTCGGGGCCCTGCTGCTGGCCCTGGCCGACGGCGTGCGGGGCAAGCGCACCATCGACGAGATCGGCCTTCCGGACGCGCTGGCGATGGGCTTCGCCCAGGCCATCGCCCTGCAGCCGGGGGTGTCGCGGTCGGGCGTGACCATCACGGCCGGACGCTTCATGGGGCTCGGCCGGGACGGCGCCGCCCGCTTCGCCTTCCTGATGAGCCTGCCGATCACCGCCGGGGCGCTGTTGTTCAAGTGGTTCGACGTCCAGGGTCAGGGCGGGATCCCCGCTGACTTCCGGGGCCCCGTCATCTGCGGGATCATCGCCTCGGGCATCACCGGCTACATCGCCGTATGGGGCACCCTCAAGATCATCCGCACGCACTCCTTCCTTCCGTTCGTGCTGTATCGCCTGGTGCTGGGCGTGCTGATCCTGGCGCTGGTCGCCACGCCCTTCCGCTGATCGCCGGCTGGCCGCCCGACGACCGCCTCCCGCGCTCATCCGCCGGCGAGGGCCAGAACGGCGGCCCCCTGCGTCACCGCCCACGCCACCCGGGCGGCATCGTCCTCGGACACGGCCACCGAGATGGCGTCGTCGGCGACGTCGACGACGGTCGCACGTTCGGCCACGGGGAAGGCAGGCGGGTCGCGCCCGCTGTCGGTGCCGGCTGGCAGGACGACGAACACATCGACGAGGTCGCCCGTGGCCAGCGGGGGTGCCCCCGCCGGGCCGCGGGGTACGGCGACCGCGCGGCGGCCTGGTCCGACGAGCGCGGCCGTGCCGACCAGCCCCTCGGGGGCGAGGCGCTGGGGCACCACCGGTTCCCCGGCCAGGATGGGATGGAGCGCCACCGCCCCGATCGGCAGGTCGGACAGGGCCGCAGCCGGCGTCAGCGCCCGCGGCAGCGCGTGGAGCGAGACGGACCCCTCGTCCAGCCGATCGCCGGGCGACAGGTCACGGCTGGCGACGAGCACCGACCGAGTCGTGCCCCAGCGCTCGCGGCTCGTCTCGGCGGCGCCGAGGACGGCCAGCGTGAGGGCGACGGTCGCGCACGCGACTGCGGCGAGCAGCAGGCGGCGGATCGTGGGACGGAACAGCGCACGACGGACGCGCACGCCAAGGATCGTGGTAGCAGAGACCACGGCATACTCCGGGGGCTACGAAGAAGGGCGGTAACAACTGAAACGACCCTAGCACCCGGGAATAGAGATGAAAACCCTTGAAAAGGTATCTACCGCACCGACGCCAGGATCTCGTCGTCGAGCATCTCGATGGCCCGGAACAGCACGCCGCGCACCCGCTCGGCGTTGCGCTCGACCATCGCGAGCACCTCGTCCATCGTCACGGGCTCGGTGCCCGGCGCACCGGCCAGGCCCGCGTCGTAGTCCGTCACCAGGGCGATCCCGGCGAACGGCACGCCGATCTCGGCGGCGAGGGCAGCCTCGGGCATCTGGGTCATGCCGATCACGTGCCAGCCCTGGTCCGTGTACCACTGCGACTCGGCGCGGGTCGAGAAGCGGGGCCCGGCGATCACCACCACGGTCCCCGCGGGGTGGGTGACGACTCCCTCGGCTTCGCAG
>JBKPRS010000140.1:0-6828 GCA_046734695.1 Actinomycetota bacterium
CTTGGAACGGTCGGGCTGGTCCGGCCCGTAGACCATGAAGGTACGAGCAGTCGTCACCGGAGTTCCGTAGAGCGACCGGAACATGCGGGCGTACCCACCCAGGGCCCACTTGGCGGCGGCGTACGGCGAGCACGGGGCGTCTCCGTCCTCGGGCTCGTCGCACGAGCCGGTGAGCACCACGCGGTCGCACCCCGCATCGGTGACGGCCTGGAGCAGGTTGACTCCGGCCGTCAGGTTGGCGGCCAGCGTGGTCTGCACCCATTCGAGCGAGCGGTTCCCCGTGACGGCGCTGGCCAGGTGGTACACGACCGACGGCCGGGCCTCGGCCACCAGCCGGGTGACGAAGCCAGGGTCGGTGAGGTCACCGGGGATCCAGCGCGCGCCGTCGACCAGGTCCTCGACCGGATGGCGGGCCGTGCACACCGGCACGTGGCCCTGCGCGGCCAGCCGCCGCACCAGCGCGCGCCCGATGAACCCGCTCGCGCCCGTGACCAGCACGTCGCCCGATCCTGTCCGCATCGCGATCGTCCTTCGCTGCTCGGCCTCGCGGTGGCGCCACCGTCGGCGGTCGCCCGGCCAGCATGTCACCGTCGGCGCGGGCCCCGCATCCCGGCCCCCCGGCGCACCCTCTCACCCGGGTGTGGTTCCGAGTGCCTCCACGTCGACCCAGCGCCCGCCGCCCGCCTCGACCTCGGGCAGCGTCGTCCGCAGCTCGGGCAGAAGGTCGGGCAGGAACAGCGCCACTGCCTCCGGGCGGGCCGCCACCAGGTCGCTCGGGGGCACCACCGGGATGTCGGTGGCGGGCATGCGCCTGCCGTGCTTGGCAGGCGACGCGTCGGCCACCGCCGGCAGGAGGCTCCGGTCGACGCCCGCCCGGCACAGCAGCGCCACGGCCCGCGACGCGGCCCCGTAGCCGAAGACCCGGATCCCCGCCGCCCGCTGGTCGGCCAGCCAGCGGTGGAGCGCCTCCGCACGTGAGACCGCGCTGTCCTGCAGGGAGCGGACCCGGGCCGGGTCCTCCACCCCCAGGGCCGCCTCCTCGGCCTCCAGCTCGGTGACGGTGGCATCCGGGCCGGCCGGGCCGTCCTCCACCCGGGTGGCGGCGAGCAGGATCGTCCCGCCGTACAGGTCGAAGCGCCACGCCTGGCGGGCGACGAAGCCGGCGGCCGCCAGCATGCGACCCAAGGCCGCGGTCGAGTAGTAGGCGTAGTGGCCGTGGCGCAGCGAGTTCCACTGGCCGAGCCGCACGATCGTGCCGAGTGAGTGGTACTGGAGCAGCAGGACGCCACCCGGCACCACCCGCGCCGCCCGCTCGGCCAGCGCCTCGGCCTGGTCGGCGTGGTGCATCAGCCCGAAGCAGTCGAGGACGACCTCGGCCTCCGCCCCGTCGCCCACCACCGTGAGCCCCCGCTCGGCCATCAGGTCCAGCCACGAGCCGCCGTGGGGGCTGCCGTACTCCGCCACGCGCCGGCCGGACTGCAGCCAGCCGGCGGCCGCCACCCGGCCGACGGCGTCGACGGCCTGCTCGACGAGGGCCGCCGGCTCGGTGGCCCGGGGCTCCTCGGGCACGGTGGGGTCGACCAGCAGTTGCGCCAGCCCGCACGCGGCACACAGCCACATCTGCAGCGGGTAGGTGGGGTCCGGGCCGGGGTCACCGACCGGGGGGAAGTAGTCCGACGCGGGCTGCTCGCCCAGGTCGAGCACCACCTCTCCGGCCGTGGCGCGGCAGGACCGGCAGCGATGCGCTTCGGTCACCAGCCGGCCCTCCGCACCGGGCCTGACATGATGGAGCGATGGAGGTGCGGACGACGTCGCTGCCGGGTGTGCTCGTGTTCACGCCGGCCCCTCACCGGGACCACCGGGGCTTCTTCACGCGCACGTTCGACGCCGCGGTGGCCGCCGAGCACGGCATCGAGCCAGCGGCGTTCGTGCAGGACTCGCAGTCGCGCTCGAGCCTCGGCACGCTCCGCGGCCTTCACACCCGGGCGGGGCGGGGCGAAGCGAAGCTCGTCCGCTGCGCCCGCGGTGCGATCCACGACGTCGTGGTGGACGCCCGGCCGGAGTCGCCGGCGTTCGGCCGGCACGAAGCCTTCCGCCTCGACGACGAGCAGTTCCTGCACGTCTACATCCCTCCTGGCCTGTTGCACGGCTTCCAGGTGCTGACCGAGCTCGCCGACGTCTGCTATCGGATAGATCGGGAGCACGACCCTAGCGAAGACCGCGCGGTGCGCTACGACGATCCCGACCTGGCCATCACCTGGCCGCTGGCGCCCGCCGAGATGAGCGCCCGGGACACCGCCGCGGGGTCGTGGGCCGATCTCGTCGGGCACAGCGACTGGCGGAGCTAGGGAGCCGCGGCCTCGATCGCGGCCGCCACCCGGAACAGCAGCGCTTCGCCCAGCGCAGGGGCCATCACCTGCACCCCGACGGGCAGGCCGTCGTCGCCGGTGCCGAAGGGCACGGAGATGGCCGGATGCCCGGCCAGGTTGGACGGGATGGTGCACACATCGTTCAGGTACATGGTCAGCGGATCGGCCGTCTTGGCCCCCAGGGCGAAGGCGGTGGACGGAGCCGTCGGGCTGAGCAGCACGTCGTGGTCCTCGTACGCCCGTTCGAGGTCTCGCAGGATCAGCGTGCGCACCCGCTGCGCCTTGCCGTAGAAGGCGTCGTAGTAGCCGGCGGACAGGGCATACGTGCCGAGCATGATGCGCCGCTTGACCTCGGCGCCGAAGCCCTCGGTGCGGGTGCGGTCGTACATCTCGCCGGTGGTCGGAGCGTCGACCCGCAGGCCGAAGCGCACGCCGTCGTAGCGGGCCAGGTTGCTGGACGCCTCGGCCGGCGCGATGAGGTAGTAGGCCGACAGGCCGTACACCGCGGCGGGCACGGCGACCTCGTCGACCTTGGCCCCGGCGTGCTCCAGCGCGGCGGCGGCCTCCGCCACCCGCGCCGACACGTCGGCCTCGATGCCCTCGGCCTCGCACAGCTCGGTGACCAGGCCCACCCGGAGCCCGGCCACGCCGTCGCCCAGTCCCGCGCTCACCGGTGGCACCGGCTCGGGGATGGAGGTGGCGTCCAGCGGGTCGTGGCCGGCGATGACCTCGTACAGCGCTGCGGCGTCGGCCACGGTGCGGGCGAAGGGGCCGATCTGGTCCAGCGAGCTGGCGAAGGCCACCAGCCCATAGCGGGACACGGCTCCGTAGGTCGGCTTCATGCCCACGACGCCGCACAGCGCGGCGGGCTGGCGGATGGAGCCGCCGGTGTCGGACCCCAGCGCCAGCGGGGCGAAGCCCGCGGCCACCGCGGCCGCGGAGCCGCCCGAGGACCCCCCGGGGACCCGGGTGGTGTCGTGCGGGTTGCGGGTGGGCCCGAACGCCGAGTTCTCCGTCGAGCTGCCCATGGCGAACTCGTCCAGGTTGGTCTTGCCCACGATCACCGCGCCGGCCTCGGCCAGGCGGCGGACCACGGTGGCGTCGTAGGGCGGCCGCCAGCCTTCCAGGATCCGGGACGAGCAGGTGGTGGCGATCCCGGTCGTGGCCAGGTTGTCCTTGAGCGCCACGGGCACGCCGGCCAGCGGGCCGGGGTCCTCGCCCGAGGCGATGCGGCGGTCCAGGGCGAGGGCGGCCTGGCGCGCCTCCTCGGCGGTGACGAGGTTGAAGGCGTGGATCTCGCCGTCGCGGGCGGCGATGGCCGTGAGGTGCTCCTCCACGACCTCCACGGCGCTGCGGGTGCCGGAGCGGACCGCGGCGGCGATGCCCAGCGCGCTGTCGGCGTTCACGGCTCCTCCCCCAGCACCGGCGGGACCCGGAACTGCCCGTCCTCGGTGTCCGGCGCGCCGGCCAGGACCGCGTCGCGGTCGAGCGACGGGCGCCGCTCGTCGGGCCGCAGCACGTTCTGGAGCGGGTACGGATGGGAGGTCGGCGGCACGTCCCCCACGTCGAGCGCCTCCACGTCGCGGGCGTGGTCGAGCACCTTGGCCAGCTGGCCGGTGAACGTGTCCAGCTCGACGTCCGTGAGCTGGAGCCGGGCCAGCCGGGCCACGTGCGCGACGTCCTCGCGGGTGATCTGGGCCATAGGGCTCAGATGCTAGGTGGCGAGCCCACCACCTCGAAATGACATGTCCCGGTCGGGCGACCGCGGCGAGGTCGTGGCCTTCGCCAGCGTGATGGTCAGCCCGGGGTGACCCCGGTGACCCGCTGGGCGAAGGCGACCGCGCGCTCGTTGATCAGGTCCTTGTCGTAGTCGAGGGTGGCGACGTGGTAGCTGCGTTCCAGCGTGACCCGCTCGACCGGGCCGGTGACGCCGTCGGCCAGCAGGTCGCTGTCGGTCGGGGGCACCACGTGGTCCTGCGTGCTCGTCAGGATGAGCACCGGGCAGGCGATCTTGGCCAGGTCGGCCCGCACGGCGGAGGCGCCGGCGGCCAGGCTGAGCAGCGGGCGCAGCGGGGTGGCGTCGTAGGCCTTCTCCTTGGCCGCGGGGTCGGCGACGTCGTTGCCGATCGACGGGATCCGGTCGGTGCCCGCCGCCACGAGGCCTTCCAGGCCCTCGACCATCTCCGGGGGGACGTTCACCGCCGGGTTCACGAACACCAGCCCGGCGATCTCGGGGTGCCTCGTGCCCAGCCAGGCGGTCAGCGTGCCCCCCATGGACAGCCCGGCCACCACGACCCGCTCGCACCGGGCGGCCAGGGCCTCGTACGCGGCCTCGGCCGCGGCCGACCAGTCGTCCCAGTCGGAGCCGATCATGTCGTCCACCGACGTGCCGTGCCCGGGCAGCAGCGGGAGGTCGACCGTGAACCCCGCCGCGGCGAAGGCACCGGCCAGTCCCCGCAGGCCCTGCGGGTTGCCGGTGAAGCCGTGGAGCACGAGCGCCCCCTCGGGCCCACCGTCCGCGGACCAGGGCTCGCAGCCGGGGATGATGTCCTTGCCGTCACTCGTCTGCACGACCGTCGAGCGTACGCTGGTAATTGACCCCTGGGTCAAGCCCCGACACACTGTCCGAACACAGTCACACTGTGGCCGGAACCCAGCCAGACTGTCCCACCGCCATGAACGACCGACAGCTCACCTCCCAAGGTGCCGAACGCAAGCAGCAGCTCCTCGACGCCGCTGCCCGGCTCTTCGCCGAGCAGGGGTACGAAGCGACGCGCGTGGTCGACATCGTCGAGGCCGCGGGCGTGGCCAAGGGCCTGTTCTACTGGTACTTCGAGAACAAGGAAGCCCTGTTCCGCGAGCTGGCCGCCGAGACCCGCCAGCGGCTGCGGCGCCAGCAGGCCCACGCCATCGACGACGGGGCTCCCGCCCTGGTGCGGATCCTCCAGGGCACGGTCGCCAGCCTGGCGTTCATGGCCGAGAACGCACCCTTCTTCTCGCTGCTCGACGTCGAGGGCCGCAACGTCGCCGACGTCCTGCGCCAGGGCACCGAGCAGCACCTCCACGACGTGACCGTCCTCATCCTCGACGGCCAGCGGGACGGCACCGTCACCGATACCGACCCCGCCGAGCTGCTGGCCCTGGGCGTGGTCGGCGCCGTCGGGCAGTTCAGCCACTTCCACCGCACCGGGCGCATCGACCTGTCGCTGGGCGAGCTGTCCGGCTACGTCGCCCGGCAGGTGGCCCGCATGCTGGCCAGCGACGAGGGCACGGCCCGGGCCGCCATCGTGTCGCTGCGCCACAACCGCTCGACCGCGCCCGCGCTGTAGCGCGATCGGCTCCCGGGTGTGTTCCCCGGTTGGCGCGCCGCTAGCCTTGGCCGGTCACTTTCCCAATGAGGTGCTCCATCCCATGACCCGTCGCCGTCCCCTCTTCGCGCTCGCCGCGATCCTCGTGCTGACGCTGTCCGCCTGCAGCCGGAACGACGCCAAGGAGAGCGACGTCGTGAGCGCCATGACCGACGCCGGCCTGACCCAGAAGCAGGCCGAGTGCGTCGGCCAGGGCTTCGAGGACGAGTTCGGCGACCACCAGGACACCTTCAACAAGGTGGCCGCGGCGACCAGCCCGGACGACTTCCCCGAGGGCACCGAGGAGCCGATCCGCCAGATCCTCGACCGGTGCGTCAACGGCTCTGACAGCTCGGACAGCAGCGACACGACCGACACCACGGGGTCGGACGAGACGACGACCACCACCGCCGGCTGAGCCCCCTGGACTGTTGCATCGTCGCTGCAAACTTCCGCTAGCATGCGGCGTTCGCTCGGCGATGAGGGGAGAATCCCGTGCCCTACAAGTTCCTGTCTGACGAGTGGGTCGAGGCGGCCCGGAAGATCCGCGGGGAGCTCGACTCCCCGGCGACCGCCCCGCAGCCCGTCAAGATGAACCTGGTGATCACCGACGTCCCGTTCGGCGAGGGCGCGGTCGACGCCCACATGGACACGACCAGCGGCGAGCTGGAGCTGGAGACCGGGCACCTCGACGCGCCCGACGTCACCGCCACCCTCGACTACGAGACCGCCAAGGCGATGATGGTCGACGCCAACCCGCAGGCCGCCATGCAGGCGTTCATGGCCGGCAAGATCAAGCTCCAGGGCGACATGACCAAGGCGATGGCGCTGCAGAGCGGCCCGCCGAACCCCGAGCTGACCAAGCGGATCCAAGAGATCACCGAGTAGCGCACGCCCGGCCCCGCGGGGTCGGGCCGGAACGAACGAAGGGCGCCCCACGGGCGCCCTTCCTCTGTTCAGACCTCAAAACCAAGAAGAGTGCCGAGCCTGCTGGGGCGGCAGCCTCATCGCGGCGGCTGGGGAACACCGCGTCCGGCATACCGCCCCAACGGGCCCGGCACGCTCCGTAGTTTAGTCGCTGCTCACAGCTATGTCAGCTTTCGCCGCACAGC
>JBKPRS010000141.1:0-6185 GCA_046734695.1 Actinomycetota bacterium
GCAGCGGCTCGATCGGCTCCGTGCTCGCCGCCTGGCGGACCAGCTCGTCGAGCCAGCCGTCCACGATGGCCCCCACCACCGCCTGCTGCTGGCGGGCCAGGTTGCAGCGGGCGCTGTCGCCCACCGTGGTCAGGGCCTTGGCCAGGGCGTCGAGGTCCTCGCTCCCGCCCTCGCCCCGGCACAGGTTCTCCAGGGCAACCGCGATGATCAGGCCGTCGGCCTTGCACGGCGTGCACTGCCCGCACGACTCGACGGCCAGGAACCGGGCCGCGCCCGCGGCCACGGCGGTCATGTCCCGCCGCTCGCCCAGCACCATGAGGCTGGCGGTGCCCAGGCCGCTGCCGGCCGCCTCCATGGCCTCGTAGGTGAGCGGTGTGTCGAGCAGCGCGGCGGGCAGGGGCGCGGCGGACACGCCGGTGAGCACGGCCTTGGTCGCCCGCTCCTTGGCGGGCCCGCCGCCGATGGCGGCAATGGCCTCGCGTACGGTCGTGCCCATCGGCACCTCGCCCACGCCCGGGTGGACCACGTCGCCGGTCACGGTGCACACGATCGTGCCGGGCGACTCGCGGGTCCCCAGCTCGCGGAACCAGTCCGCGCCCTGGGCCAGGATGTGGGTGACGTGGGCCAGGGTCTCGACGTTGTCCACGAGCGCAGGCGGGGCCACCGTCTCGGGACCGGGGCCGGCCATCTCCACGTGCCCGGCGGCCCCGCTGTCGCTGTCGACGTCGGCCTCGTCCT
This sequence comes from Actinomycetota bacterium, assembly GCA_046734695.1. Taxonomy (GTDB): domain Bacteria; phylum Actinomycetota; class Acidimicrobiia; order Acidimicrobiales; family VFJN01; genus ZC4RG19. The sequence continues at coordinate 739 of JBKPRS010000141.1, forward strand.
CGACGACCTCGACCACGCCACGGCGGTAGGGCGGGGCGATGCGGGGGAACGGCGGGCGCCCGTCGACCACCTCCAGCAGGGCGGTCTCCTCGCCGAACAGGTACTCAGGTGGCCCGGTCACGATGCTGACGGGGACGCCGCCGGTCATCCCCGCCTGCTCCATCTCGGCGATGGCGGCCGCCACGCGGTCGCGCTCGGCCGGCTTGAGGGCGACCACCACGTCCGTCGCGCCGACGGCGTAGGCCGCGATCAGCGCCCCCTCCAGCACCGCGTAGGGGTCGGCGTGGAGCAGCGCCCGGTCCTTGTAGGTGCCGGGCTCGCCCTCGGCCGCGTTGACCACGACGGTGGTGGGCAGCTCCGGGGACCGGTTGGCCGCGATCGTGCGCCACTTGGCCCCGGTGGGGAAGCCGGCGCCGCCCCGGCCCCGCAGACCGGACGCCTCGACCTCGGCGATGACGGTGTCGCGACCGACGCGGCGGGCGGCATCGAGCGCCTGGCCGCCCCCGGCCCGGACGTAGCCGTCCAGGTCCGCGAAGGGCTCGGCCGGCAGGACCCGGTTGACCGTGCTCACGGTGGCGGTCACTCGACGTGCTCGCCCAGGGTCTCGCCCTCGTCGGAGAGGCCCTCGTCCTCCAGGCCCTGCTCGATGGCCTCGCGCCGGGTCTGGGGGTCGGGGTTCTCCCGGGCCACCTCCTCGGCGATCGCCTCGGCCCGCTCGTGCCGCCGCCGCTCCCGCTCGTCGTCGTGCTGGTCGGACATACCAAAGGGGTACCCGCGGGCTCCGACCCGATACGCGCCCGCTGTCTCGCAGCGCGCGGCCGCCGCTACCGTGCCCGTGGCCATGTCGGACCCGACCCCGCCGCCCCCGCCGCTCCCGCCCCTCCTGCTTCCGCCGCCGCCGCCACCTCCGCCGGCCCCGCCGGTGGCGTCCGAGCCTCAGGACGGCGGCCCGGTCCCGCCGGCCCCGGACTCGTGGTCCCAGCACGAGTGGCCCCGGTCCCAGCCCTGGCGCTGGGTGATCGCGGGCGTGGCCGGGATCCTCGTCGTCGCCCTGCTGGCCTGGACGGTCGTGGGCAACGGCGGCCGCGAGCCCCGCCGGGCGGACCAGGCATCGCCCGCGGTCACCGATCCGCCTGCGCCCGCCACCCAGGCCGACATCGAGGCGGCCGTGGCGGACATCAGCGACTTCGTCGCGCAGGTGGAGGGCGAGCCGTTCGAGCACCCGGTCTCGGTGGAACTGCTGGGCGAGGGCGACTTCCAGGCTCGGCTGCTCGACGACTTCGACGACGACCTCGACATGATCCAGCAGCAGCAGGTGCTCTACACCGCGCTGGGGCTGATCCCGCCCGGCCTCGACCTGGTGGAATCCATGAAGTCGCTGCTGGGCGCCGGGGTGGTCGGCTTCTACGACCCCGAGACCGGGGCGCTGGTGGTCCGGGGCACGGGGCTCACCCCCTACGTCCGCACGACCATCGCCCACGAGCTGACGCACGCGCTCGACGACCAGTACCACGACCTCGACCGCCCCGAGTACGACGACGCCCAGGACGAGGTGGCGTTCGGGTTCAGCGCGATCGTCGAGGGCAACGCCCGCCGGGTCGAGGCCGCCTACAAGGCCTCGCTCAGCGACGACGAGCAGTTCCAGGCCGACGCCGAGGAGCTCCAGCTGAGCCAGGGGTTCGACTTCGGCTCCATCCCGCCGGTGCTGGTCCAGATGCTGGCCGCGCCGTACCAGCTGGGCCAGACGCTGGTCGACCGCATCGTGGCCGACCGCGGCAACGAGGGCCTGGCCGCCGCCCTGGCCGATCCGCCCCACACCAGCGAGCAGGTGATCGACCCGGACGCCTACGAGTCCCGGGAGACCGCGATCGACGTCCCCCACCCCCAGGCACAGGGCACGGTGGTGGACGAGGGCGTCGTCGGCGAGCTGCTGATCCAGCTTGTGCTGGCGCCCGAGATCGGCGGCGACGACGCCCGCGAGGCGGCCGAGGGCTGGGGCGGCGACTGGTCCGTCACCTGGCGCGACGGCGACCGCTCGTGCGCCGCCGTCACGCTCGTGGGCGACGACGTGAACGACACGGAGGAGCTGCGCCAGGCCTTCGACCAGTGGGCCCAGGGCCGCGTCGGCGTCACCATCCCGCCGAGCGGCGGCGGACCGTTCACGGTCCAGTCCTGCGTCTAGACCCGACTAGGGGCCGAGGGCGGCGTCGACCGCGTCGCGGGCGCTGTTGGCGGCCACGCACCCGGGGATGGACCAGCCGTCGCCCACGGTGATCACCCGGGTCCCGGCCAGCAGGGCGTGGGCGATCTCCGACAGGGTGCCGTAGGCGCCCGGCAGCGCGATCACCGCGTCGGCGTCCATGACCACGAGGGCGTTGCGGGTCTCGCCCAGGCCGGTCGGCACCGCCACCGTGACGTAGGGGTTGGCCTCGGACCGCTTGGCTCCCGGCAGGATGCCGACCGTCAGGCCCCCGCTCAGCACCGCGCCCCGGCTGGCCGCCTCGGCCACGCCCCGCCGGCCTCCGGTGACCACCACGCAGCCACGCTGGGCCAGGAGCGAGCCGATCTCCTCGGCCGCGGCCACGGTGGCCGGCTCCGCGTCGTAGCCGCCCACCACCGCCACATGCCGCGCCGGTGAGGTGAGGTCGGTCACGACTGGGCGATGACGTCGTCCCCGAAGCGAGCGAGGACGTCGCCGATGGCGGTGACGTCGTAGGTCAGCGGCGGGATCGCCACCCGGCTCACCCCCAGCTCGGTCAGCCGCCCGATCTCGTCGACCGCCTTCTGGCCGCCGGCCAGCACGTCGGCCCCGCCCGCGGTGACCTCGATGTCCTCGGGGTCGCGGCCGGCCTCCTCGGCCGCCTTGCGCATCTCGTCCAGCAGGACCGGCAGGTCGCCCTTGCCCGGGAAGTAGCCGTCGCCCACCCGGCCGGCCCGGCGGGCCGACGCCTTCGTGTGCCCGCCGATGACGACGGGGACCGAGCCGGCCGCCGGACGGGGCAGGCTGATGGCCTCGGTGAACTGCACGGTCGCGCCCTCGAAGCTGGGCAGCTCGTCCCGCCACAGCGTGCGCATCGCCTCGATGTACTCCTCGGTGCGGGCGGCCCGATCGGCGAAGTCGAATCCCAGGAAGCGGAACTCCTCCTCCAGCCAGCCGATGCCCACGCCCAGGATCACCCGGCCGCCCGACAGCTTGTCCAGCGTGGCGACCTCCTTGGCGGTCACCAGCGGGTTGCGCTGGGGCAGGATCAGGATGCCGGTCGCCAGGCTCACGGTCGTGGTCCGCGCCGCCACGAAGGCCAGCCAGATCAGAGGGTCGGGGATGTCGAACACCTCGGCTCCCGGCATCTTGCCGGTGGGCGAGTAGGGGTACGTGGAGGCGTACTGGTTGGGGACGACCACGTGCTCGACGGTCCACACCGAGTCGAACCCGGCCGTCTCGGCCGCCTCACCCATGGCCGCGGCTCCTCCGGGCGTGGCGAAGGGACCGGTGTTGGCGAACGCGATGCCGAAGCGCATGGCGGGGAACGTAGCGCGCCTTGACCGCGGGGTCAGCCGTGGGCGGCGGGCTGTGACGTCACGCGGACGGGCGGATGGCGACGGGTCGGGAGACCTCGTCGAAGAAGTCGTGGCCCTTGTCGTCCACGACCACGAAGGCGGGGAAGTCCTCTACCTCGATGCGCCAGACCGCCTCCATGCCCAGCTCGGGGTACTCCAGGACCTCGACCTTGCGGATGCAGTCCTGGGCCAGGCGGGCGGCGGGGCCGCCGATGGAGCCCAGGTAGAAGCCGCCGTGGGCCTGGCAGGCGTCGGTGACCCGGCGGCTGCGGTTGCCCTTCGCCAGCATGACCAGGCTCCCGCCCGCGGCCTGGAACTCGTCCACGTAGGCGTCCATGCGCCCGGCGGTGGTGGGGCCGAACGAGCCCGAGGCCATGCCCTCGGGCGTCTTGGCCGGGCCTGCGTAGTAGACGCAGTGGTCGCGCAGGTAGCCGGGCATGGGGTCGCCCGCGTCGAGCCGCTCCTTGATCTTGGCGTGGGCGATGTCGCGGGCCACGACCATGGGCCCTGACAGGGACAGGCGGGTCGTCACCGGGTAGCGCGTCAGCTCGGCCCGGATCCGGTCCATGGGCTGGCCCAGGTCGATGCGCACGACGTCGGAGCCCAGCGCGGCCTCGTCCACCTCGGGCAGGAAGTGGGCCGGGTCGTGCTCCAGCTGCTCCAGGAACACGCCGTCGTGGGTGATCTTGGCCAGCGCCTGGCGATCGGCCGAGCACGAGACGGCCAGCGCCACGGGGCAGGAGGCGCCGTGGCGGGGCAGGCGGATCACCCGCACGTCGTGGCAGAAGTACTTGCCGCCGAACTGGGCGCCGATGCCGAACGCCTGCACCTGGGCCAGGACCTCGGCCTCCAGCTCCACGTCGCGGAAGCCGTGGCCCAGCTCGCTGCCGGCCCGCGGCAGCGAGTCGAGGTAGCGGGTCGAGGCCAGCTTGGCCGTCTCCACCGCGAACTCGGCCGAGGTGCCGCCGATCACGATGGCCAGGTGGTAGGGCGGGCAGGCCGCCGTGCCCAGGGCGCGCAGCTTCTCGTCCAGGAAGCGGGCCAGGCTCGCCGGGTTGAGCAGCGCCTTGGTCTCCTGGAACAGGTAGCTCTTGTTGGCCGAGCCGCCGCCCTTGGCCATGAACATGAACTTGTACGCGTCGCCGTCGACGGCGCTGATCTTGATCTCGGCCGGGAGGTTGGTCTTGGTGTTGACCTCGTCCCACATGCTGAGCGGGGCCATCTGGCTGTAGCGCAGGTTGTCGTGCTCGTAGGTGTCGAACACGCCGCGGGCGATGGCGGCCTCGTCGTCGCCCCCGGTGAGCACGAACTGGCCCTTTTTGCCCTTGACGATGGCCGTGCCTGTGTCCTGGCACATGGGCAGGACGCCGCCCGCGGAGATGCAGGCGTTCTTCAGCAGGTCGAGCGCCACGAAGTGGTCGTTGGCCGACGCCTCGGGATCCTCGACGATGGCCCGGAGCTGGCCCAGGTGCCCGGGCCGCAGGTAGTGGGCGATCTCGTGCATGGCCAGGGCGGTGAGGGAGGTCAGGACCTCGGGCTCGACCGTGAGGAAGCGGTGGCCGCCCGCCTCCAGGCTGCCGACGCCGTCGCGGGACACCAGCCGGTAGGTCGTCTCGTCCGGCCCCAGGGGCAGCAGCTCCGTGTACGTGAACTCGGGCATCGGCCCAGAACGTAGGTCGCTGCCCGCTGCCTGGTCACGTCCGGCGCGCGCGTGGGTACCGTCGGGGCGTGAGCGAGCTTGTCGAGCAAACCAGAAGCACAGCGCGTTGCTCGGCCCCGTGGGCCGAGCGGTCATTGGCGCAGCCCGAAGGGGTGCGGCAATGAGCGAACCGGAGTACCGCATCGAGCACGACACGATGGGCGAGGTCCGGGTGCCGGCCTCGGCCCGG
>JBKPRS010000142.1:0-6860 GCA_046734695.1 Actinomycetota bacterium
AGTGTCCGGCGGCAGCCCGGCCACGAAACAGGGGACGGTGAGTCAGGTGGAACGACGACAGATGCTCCGCTCGGCGGCGGTGGGGATGGCCGGACTGGTGGGAGCCCACGCACTCGGGGGTGCCACCCCGGCCGGCGCCACGGAGGGATCGCCGCAGGGCCAGGGCCGGGCGAACCCGGGGGGCCAGGGCAACGGGAACGGCATGGACCTGGCCGGCCTCAAGCTCGTGTTCCTGTCGCACGTCAACGATCCCGCGACCACCAACCTGTTCCCCGGCGACCCGGAGTTCACCCTCGAAGTCCTAAGCACCGTGCCCGTGGACGGCTTCTACATGCAGTACGTCCGGGAGAACGAGCACACCGGCACGCACTGGGGGGCGCCCGCCCACTTCCAGGAGGGTGGCCTGACGGCGGAGCAGCTCGACCCGGGCGACCTGTTCCTGCCGGCCGTGAAGATCGACATCCGGGCCAAGGCCGCGGCCAACGCCGACTACGCCCTGTCCGTCGCCGACCTCCAGGCGTTCGAGCAGCGCCACGGTCCGATCCCCAAGCAGTCGGCCATCGTGGCATGGACCGGCTGGGAGGACCGCTGGGGCACGGACGCCTACCCGAACCTCGACGCGGACGGCGTGCTGCACCAGCCGGGCTTCAGCCTCGAGGCCGCGGAGTGGCTCCTCGACCACGGCAAGCTCGGCAAGCGCGGCTCGCTCGGCACCGACACCTTCGGGGCCGACCTCGGCATCGACGAGACCTTCGCGGTGACGACTCTGCTGTTCGACCGGCACCGCATCAGCCTGGAGAACATGGCCAACCTCGCGGCCCTGCCGCCCACCGGGGCGTGGGTGCTGGTGGGCGGCACCAGAAACGCCGCCGGGTCGGGCTCGACGGCCACGATCTACGGGGTGCTACCACCGCGCGGGTGAGCGCCATGCCTCCCGGGCCACCTGGGGCACCTCGCGCTCCATCTCGGCCCGGTAGTGCACGGCCACGGCCTTGCCACGGCGCTTGCCGACGTACATCGCGGCATCCGCCCGGTGCAGCAGGACGTCGGCGGTGAGCTGAGGCTCGTTGCCCGGCTCGACCACACCCAGGCTGGCGCTGACCATGAGGCGCCAGCCCTGGATCACGAAGGCGTGGCGGAACGCGGCCATGATGCGGTGGCCGATCCCCCCGGGCGGCAGCGCGGGCGCGTCGACCAGCACGGCGAACTCGTCGCCGCCCAGGCGGGCGACCGTGTCGGTGGTGCGCACGCACGCGCGCAGCCTCTGGCCGACGGCGTTGAGGACGAGGTCGCCCGCGCTGTGGCCGAACCGGTCGTTGATCGCCTTGAAGTCGTCGAGGTCGACGATCACGAGGGCGAAGGGGCGCTGATGGACACGGTGGCGGTCGACGGCGATCCGCAGGCGCTCGCCGAACAGCACGCGGTTGGCCAGTCCGGTCAGCGGGTCGTGGAGCGTCCGGTGGGTCAGCTCGGCCTGGGCGGCCGACAGGCGCTCGACCAGCGCGGTGTTCTGGATCGACGTGACCAGCTGGCGGATCAGCACGACCGCGATGACCACGACGACCATCACGGCCTCGATCGCGTCGATGCGCCAGCCCACGACGGTCTGCAGGCCGACGACCGCCGCGGTCAGCGTCACCAGCACGAACGGCAGCAGGAGGTGGGCCAGCTCGGTGCGGCGGAACGACCGCCGGACATGCGCGCCGTGGCGCTGGTCCGGGCCGGTGAGGGCGGCGGCCGCGATCAGCAGCGGACCGGCGATGAACCCGGCGTTGGTGGCGGGCGGCATCTCCTCGCCACCGCTCGAGATGATGTAGGCGAAGATGCTGTCGGACACCGAGATGGCGACCAGCCCGGATCCGAGCAGGGCGAGCTGGGTGCGGTAGTGCTCCGGGACCCGCCGGGTCACGGCCAGCAGCCCGACGATCACGACGAGCACCAGGTCCGTCGCCGGATAGGCGACTGCCGTCGCGAATGCCGGTGCGGTCGGCGCCACCGTGTGGACGACGGTCCCGAGCGACGTGGCCCAGGTGATCACGAACAGCGAGCCGACCACGACCACGCTGTCGAGGAAGTACACAGCGGAGCTGTGGTGGGCCGCGGGGGCGGTGCCGGGATGGCGGGCGACGCCGCTGCCCAGGCACAGCAGCGCGGGCAGGGCCATCACCGGCATCGTCAGATAGCCGACGTCGGCCAGCGACGGGCACGGCAACGGCGTGTCGAGGGCGATCTGGTACCACGACCAGATGGCCTGGCCCACGCTCCAGCCGGCCATGCCCACGCCCATCAGCACCCGCCACCGCCGCTGGATGCCGTTGTACCGCCGGGCGGTCCAGAAGCATGCGACCGCCGCCGCCACCCCGGCGGCCAGCTGCGCGCTGTCGTCCACCACGATGGCGGCTTCCTTGGAGAGCAGCGGCGTGCTGTCGAGGGCGACGACGACCGCGACGAGACCGACCACCCAGCCGAGCCCCGACCCCAGCGGTCTCGTCGTCATCGGCCCTCCCGCGCCGCAGACGACACGGTGAGGTCCTGCCGCTCACCGCATCCGCTCCGCAGCGTAGTGCGTCAAACACCAGTGATGATCCGATTCTGTCGATGCAGTTAGCTCGTTTCCGGCCGGCACCCGTAGGCGGACGACCGGTCCGTAGCGAAGCATCGCCCGGGCGTCACCGAGCGTGATCGTCGTCAGGGCCACGGCCAGCGCCGCCGCGAACAGGGCCGACCGCCCGGTGTCGACCACCGCCAGGTGGGCGACGACGACCAGCACCATGCCGCGGCCCAGGATGGCGAGGGCGGAGATGATCCGCTCGTCGCGGCGCGGGCCGAGGTCGCGGCTCAGGCGGTGGAGCAGGACCAGCACGACCGCCAGCATCGTGGCCTCCGCGGCCGCCACCGTGAGCGACAGGCTACGGGTGGCGGCGAGGGTGGCGGTGCCGGCGATCCAGCAGGCGGCGCTGATCCGGCAGGTGGCCTCGCGACCGTGGCGGACCAGGAAGGTCCGCTTGCCGAACAGCGCATCGCCGACGACGTCCCGGAAGTCCTTCAGCAGGATCCGCCCGATGAACCCGACGTACAGGCCCGCCAGCAGCACCGCGTTCCGCCCGGCGAGGGGCGCGTCGCCCGCGGCCAGTCCCAGGACGAACGGCACCGCCACGAACCCGGCGGGCAGCAGCAGTGACGCCAGCGCGCCGCGGCCGGACAGCCGGACCGGCGGCAGCGAGTAGGCCAGCGCGAACACCAGTCCCACCGCCACGACGGCGACTGCGCGGGCACCGATGAAGGGAGCGGCGGCCAGCGCCCCCGCGGCGGCCACGACGGCGACGAGGATCATCTCCCGCCGGTTCGCCGAGCCCGACACCAGCGGGCGGCCGGGGACGCCCGGGAGGTTGACCCGGTCGACCGCCTCGTCGGCCAGGTCGTTGACGGTCACGGCGAAGAGGATGAACCCGGTCACGGCCACGGCAACCGGCGCGGCCAGCGCCGGCCGGTCGGCCACGCCCGCCGCCGCCAGCCCGGCGACTGCGGACAGGAGGACGAGGAAGAGCACCGCCGGGCGGGCCAGCGAGACGAGGGAGCGGATGCGCAGGAGGATGGTCACTTGTTGCTCGTGATGTTGTTGAGGGCCACGTAGAGAAAGATGGTGAAGGCGACGGCCACGAGGCCGCAGATCGACAGCACGCTGACGACGACGATCGCCAGCGTGTGCAGCCACGTCCGCCGCGGGCGCGGCGCCCGCGGCCGGGGCGGCGGGTAGGGAGGTCGGAGCTCCGGGGGCCACGGCCCGCGCCTCCCGGCGTGGTGCGGACTGCCCGGCCGGCGGCGCGGCAGGGGGCGCTCGTCCCGCCGGCCGGGTTCGTCCGGGGTGCGGGGGTTCGGTGTCCGGTCCGCGGTCATGCTGCGCTGCCCGCGTGCGTGTCGGCCGAGCCGAAGTCGATGGCCAGTGCGGCCAGCGTGCGGGCCACGAGCGAGCCCAGGGTGCCGTCGTTGGGCAGGATCCGGTCGGCGGAGCACCGCCCGAGGGCCGTGTCCGCGAGGTCGAACGCCAGGCGGGCCGCGATCTCCTCCGGGCCCGTGCCCCGGGCCGCCATGCGGGCGGCCAGCACGGGGACCGGCGCGTCGACGTGGTACACGACGAGCGGGCCGAGCCGGCCGCCCACGCGGTCGAGGTACGTGGCCCGCAGCAGCACCGTGTCGATCGTCTCGACCGCCGCCGGCGGGCCCGCCGGGCGGCGGGGGAGTCGGGCGAAGCCGTAGCGGTGGGCGCCGTCGAACGGGCGCACCACGTCGCAGAAGAACCCGGCTTCGGCCAGGTGGTCGAAGCGGCGCTCCGACACGAAACGGTGCTCTGGGCACCCGTCGAGCTCGTCGGGGCGGGGCGGGCGGGTGGTCCAGGTCGGGTGGACGGTGACGGCGCCGAGGCGGGCGAGCTCGGCGACGAGCGCCGACTTGCCCGCCCCCGAGGGACCGACCAGCACCAGCACCGGCCTCCGGGTGGACAAGTCTCCGGGCGCGGCTGTCGCCCGGTCGGCATCCGATGACGGCGAGAGGTGCATGTCCGGCAGCGTGATCCGGCTGCCGCCTCCGTCCCATCCGGGACATCCCCCAGACGGCCCTGGGGTCGGATGGGGCGCAGCGACCTCGGACGCGATGCCGGGCCCGCCATCCTGTACCCGACGGTCAGGCAGGCGGTCGCCGCCTGATCAGAGGTCGCGGCCGGGCCGGCGCCTGGTCTCGCGAGCGGGGTCGCCGCTGTAGCCGGCCGGGTAGGTGCGGCGGAGCTCGTCCTCGGTCGGGGTGCGGCGCTCGCGGGCCTCGGGGGGCAGCACGTCGGTGATGGCGGCCATGATCCGCTTGGTGTCGGTGTCGGGGTCGTCGTGGGTCAGGTCCACCGGCGGCCCGATCCGCACCGTCACCCGGGGCCGGTGCCGGGGATCGACGCGGGGCAGCCGGGCGTTGCGGGGCCAGACCTTCTCCGTCCCCCACAGGCCCAGCGGGATCACCGGCGCCCCCGTCATGGCGGCCAGCCGGGCGGCGCCCCAGCGCCCCTGCAGCTCGGGCTCGAAGAACGCCGGGCCCCGGGGGATCGTGCCCTGGGGTGCGATCATCACGATGTCGCCGGCCCGCAGCGCCAGGGATGCGGCGTCCAGGGGCTCGTCGGAGCCGGTGCCCCGGTCGACCCGGATCGTCCCGGCCGCTCGGGCTAGCTGGCCGACCACGGGCGCGTCGAGCACCTCCTTCTTGCCGAGGCCCCGGACCGAGCGTCCAGCCCGGGCCGCCACCAGGCCGACGACTCCGGCGTCGAAGTAGCTGCGGTGGTTGAAGGCCAGGATCGCCCCGCCGCGGTGGGGCACGTTCTCCAGGCCCTTCACCTCGACCCGGGCGTTGAGCACCGGGTCGAGGCCGGCGAAGGGGCGGATCCATTCCTGCAGCTCCCGCCCGGCCAGCTTGGGCACGCCCTCGGGGACGTCGAGGTGGCGGATAGGCCAGCCCCGGGTGAGGGCGAGCAGGGTGAGGCGGGCGTCGGCGTCGACGGCCACGGGGTGGCCGACGGCCGAGAGCAGCGGCCCGGCGTAGAAGTTGTCGGCGTAGCCGTGGGCCCGGCGGGCGGGCATGCGGGCCTCGCTCAGCCAGGCCTTGCCCGCCGCGGCCTTGGCCCGGGCCCAGACCAGCGGGCCCTCGACGGGGGCGAGCAGGCCCCGGCCCTCCGCCCAGCCCGTGCCCACCACGGCCTCGGCCCCGAGCAGCTCGCCCAGTGGCCCGGCGATCCCCGGCGGCGCCGCGCTGACCAGGACGACGCGGTCCCCGTCCGCCCGGTGGTCGTCCAGCAGCGGGCGCAGGTAGGGCGCGGCCTCGACCACCGCGCCGGCGGCGGCCGTGGCGGCCTCCCGGACCGCCGGGTCACGCCAGCCGCGCTCCGCGTGCAGGGCGAGCTGGGACAGCTGGGACGACAGCGTCCCGGGGGCCAGGGCGACGCCCGCATCGAGGAGCGCGTCGCGCAGCCTCCGTCCGGGACGGCCCGTGAGCAGGGTCCGGTCGACGTCCACGATGGCTGCAGATCGAGCCATCGGCTCACTCTAGGTGAGGCGCTAGCGTGACGCGATGGCCGATGAACCGGTCCGGGGCGTGACCTTCCAGCGCCGGATGTCGGACTTCGAGGCGCTCATGTGGAACGTCGAGAAGGACCCGTGGCTGAATCCCAGCGGCGGGGTGGTCGTCGTCTGCGACCGGCCCCCCGACATCGACGACTTCCGGGCCCGGATCGCCTACGCGATCGCGCAGATCCCGCGGCTGCGGGAACGGGTCGTGCCCGGCATGGCGCGGCTCTCGCCCCCGCACTGGGCCCCCGATCCCGAGTTCGACCTGGACAACCACCTGCGCCACGTCGCGCTGCCCGCCCCCGGCTCGCTGCGCCAGCTGTACGACCTCGCCGCCCGCCTCATGCAGGATCCCTTCGACCGCACCCGCCCGCTGTGGCACTTCGTGATCGTCGACGGGCTAGCCGGCGGCCGGGGAGCGATGTTCGCCAAGCTCCACCACACGATCGCCGACGGCTACGCCGCCCTCCGCCTGGCCGAGCACTACCTCACGCTGGAACGCGACGCCCCGCCCCCGCCCGAGGTCGACCTCGACCGCCTCGTGCGCGAGTCCGTCGCGGAGGACCGGGCCGAGGCCGGCAACGGCGGCGGCGGGCTGGGCGGCGCTGGTGCCGCGCTCGTCGACACCGCCCGCCACCTGTTGCGGCGCCAGCTGGGCCAGGCCCGCCGGGTCGCGGGCGAGGTCATCCTGTGGGGGGCGGACCCGCGGCGTCCGCTGGACGCGGCGGCGCGGGCGGTGGCGACGGTCGGCGACATGCGCAG
>JBKPRS010000143.1:0-14392 GCA_046734695.1 Actinomycetota bacterium
GCTGTTCCACGCCATGTTGTTCTCCATGCCCGGCAGCCCGGTCATGTACTACGGCGACGAGATCGGCATGGGCGACAACATCTACCTGGGCGACCGCGACGGCGTGCGCACGCCCATGCAGTGGAACCCGGACCGCAACGCCGGGTTCTCCACCGCCGACTTCGCCCGCCTGTTCCTGCCCCCGCTCATGGACCCGGTGTACGGCTTCCAGGCCGTCAACGTCGAGGCCCAGCAGCGCGACCCGTCGAGCTTCCTGCAGTGGCTGCGCCGCATGCTGGCGGTCCGCAAGCAGCATCCCGTGCTGGCCATGGGCGAGTTCGAGGTGCTGCACGCCGAGAACCCCTCCGTCCTGGCCTACCTGCGCCGGGGCATCGGCGACGACGGGGAGGAGGACATCGTGCTGTGCGTGAACAACCTGTCCCGCTTCCCCCAGCCGTGCGAGATGATGCTGGAGCAGCTGGCGGGCAAGGTGCCGATCGAGCTGATGGGCCGGGTGCCGTTCCCGCCCATCGGCGAGCTGCCCTACTTCGTGACCCTGGCGGGCCACGGCTTCTACTGGTTCGAGCTGGTCGAACCCCAGCCCGACGAGGGCATGCTCAGCTAGCGCGCCGCCAGCCGCGCCTGCTCTCGCCTGGGACGAAGGCGGCCGCGAATCCCATGGCCAGCCCGGTAACCGGGAACAGCAGGAGGGTCACCAGCACGCAGTCGATGATCAGCGACGGCCAGGCGAACCGGCGACCGTCGGTCCGCCTAGCGGTAGTCCGGGTTCATGAAGTCGTAACGGCAGCCCGCGTCCCAGCCGCGCCGCTGGTTGCCGTGGGCCGGCATGCCGCCGTTGTCCTTGAGCATGCGGGCCACATGCAGCAGGTTCCAGGTCATGAACGTGGTGTTCCGGTTGGTGAAGTCGTTCTCGGGACCGCCGGAGCCAGGATCGAGGTAGGACGGCCCCGGTCCCGCCTCGCCGATCCAGCCCGCGTCGGCCTGGGGCGGGATCGTGTAGCCCAGGTGCTGCAGCGAGTACAGGATGTTCATGGCGCAGTGCTTGATGCCGTCCTCGTTGCCGGTCACGATGCAGCCCCCGACCCGCCCGTAGTAGGCGTACTGCCCGGCCTCGTTGAGCTCGGACGAGTTCCCGTAGAGCCGCTCGACCACCCGGGTGCACACCGACGACTTCTCGCCCAGCCAGATGGGCGTGCACAGCACGAGGATGTCGGCCGGGAGGATCCGCTCGCACAGCGCAGGCCACTCGTCGCGCTCCCAGCCGTGCTCGGTCATGTCGGGCCAGACGCCGGACGCGATGTCGTGGTCGACGGCCCGGATCACGTCGACCGTGACGCCCTGGCGCCGCATGATGTCCTGGGAGATGGCGGCCAGCCCCTCGGTGTTGGACACCGCGGGCGAGCGCTTCAACGTGCAGTTCACGAACACGGCCCGCAGGTCGCTGTAGTCGACGGGCCACGTGGCCTCGCTGTCCATCACACCCTCCTGGGGGTTCGCCGCTGCTCCCATTACACCGGCTCGGGAGGGGCTGGACCGTCACTGTCCGGGGTACTCCCAGGTGAGGACGGGTGCGGCCCCTGTGCCGCAGGTCACGAGCGTTCACGAGGTCCGTCACAAGTGCTAGGCAAGTAAGGTGCCAAGCCTCGACGATCTGGCCGAGAAGCTGGCTCCGCTGCTGGGAGACTTCCTGCCCCGGCAGCGGTGGTATGCAGGCCACGAGCCCCCCGCCTCCCTGGTGGCGACCACCATCGACCACCGCGACGACGATCCGGCGCTGGTCTGGTACCTCCTGGAGACCGCCGACGCCGCGGGCGTGCCGGCCACCTACCAGGTGGTGCTGGGCGGCCGCCCGGTGGGCAGCGAGTCCGACTTCCTGCAGGGCAAGCAGCGGGTGACCGTGGGCGAGGTCGACGGCCTGCTCTGGTACGACGCGCTGGTCGACCCGGAGCTGGCGCTCACCGTCCTCGAGCGGGTGGCACCGGACGAGTCCGCCCAGGTGGCCCGCCCGCTGGTGGTGGAGCAGTCCAACACGTCGGTCGTCTACGACGAGCGGCTCATCCTCAAGTTGTTCCGCCGCGTCCACCCCGAGCCCAACCCCGACGTCGAGATCACCGAGGTGCTGGGTGAGCGCGGCTTCCCCCACGTCGTGCCGCAGCTCGCCGAGCTGCGCTACGAGGGGGCGGACCTGGCCGTCGTGCGCCAGTACATGCTGGGCGCGACCGACGCGTGGAGCCTGGCGCACACGTCCCTGCGCGACCTGCTCGGCACCCGGGTGCCGCCCGAGGAGGCGGGCGCCGACTTCGGGCCCGAGGCCCACACCCTCGGCGAGGTCACGGGCCGCCTGCACCTGGCCCTGGCCGAGGCGTTCGGCATCGGCCCGGGTGACCCCGAGGCGTGGCTGGACGGCTTCCGGGCCCAGCTCGAGCGGCTGCCGCGCGGCGAGGTCGAGGTCGGGGGCGAGGTGGTGGACGGAGCGGACCTGGTCGACGTGGTCGCGGTCGGCGCGGTGCTGGGCGAGCTGCTGGAGGTGGCCGACGCCGGCCCGTCGCTGCGGATCCACGGCGACCTGCACCTCGGCCAGCTCCTGCTGGCCGACGCAGGCTGGTTCGTCCTCGACTTCGAGGGCGAGCCCGTGCGGCCGGTGCGCGAGCGCCTGGCGGCCGGGTCCCCGCTGCGGGACGTGGCCGGCATGGTGCGGTCGTTCCACTACGCGGCCCACGCCGGCCTGGTCGAGCGGGGCCGGGACGTGGACGACGAGCTCGTCGCGCTGACCGAGGCGTGGGAGATGCGGGCGGTCGCCGCCTTCTGGCAGGGCTACCAGGGGGTGCCGGGCATCGACGCCGTCCTTCCGGCATCGGCGGAGGACCGCGCCCGGGTGCTGCGGGCCTTCGAGCTCGACAAGGCGGTGTACGAGATCACCTACGAGCTGGCGCACCGGCCGGACTGGGTGGTCATCCCCGCTGCCGCGGTGCGCCGCGCCCTGGCGCTCGCCTCCTGATGCCGGCCCGCCGCGACCCGAGCGACAGCGACCAGCTCGCCGCCGGGACCTGCCGCGACCCGCACCGGTTCCTCGGCGTGCATCCCGAGCGCGGCCAGGTGGTGGTGCGCACGTGGCGGCCGGGGGCGACCGCGGCCACGCTCGACGGGCGACCCATGCGCCGGGTCCACGACGCCGGCGTGTTCGAGGTGCTGCTCGACGCGGAGCCCAAGCCGGGATACGCCGTGACGTTCCGTTGGGAGGGCGGGGGTGAGCACACCGCCGTCGACCCCTGGCCGTTCTGGCCGACGCTCGGCGACATCGACCTGCACCTGATGGGGGAGGGGCGCCACGACCGGCTGTGGACCGTGCTCGGCGCCCACGCCCGCAACCACCAGGGCACCGACGGGACGGCGTTCGCGGTGTGGGCGCCCGGCGCCAAGGCCGTGCGGGTGGTGGGCGACTGGAACGGCTGGGACGGGCGGGTCCACCCCATGCGCAGCCTGGGCGCGTCGGGCGTGTGGGAGATCTTCGTGCCGGAGGCATCGCCGGGCCAGCGCTACAAGTTCGAGGTGGTCGGGGCGGACGGGGTCACCCGGCTCAAGGCCGACCCGTTCGCCACGGCTTGCGAGCTGCCGCCCGCCACCGCCAGCGTGATCTTCCGCTCGGGCTACGAGTGGGACGACGGCGAGTGGATGGCGCGGCGGGCCCGGACCCGGCCCTGGGACGACCGGATGTCGGTCTACGAGGTCCACCTGGGCTCGTGGATGCGCCATCCCGACGGCCGCAGCCTCGGCTACCGCGAGCTGGCCGAACGGCTGGCCGACCACGTCGCCGACCTGGGCTTCACCCACGCCGAGCTGCTCCCGCCCACCGAGCACCCCTACATGCCCTCCTGGGGCTACCAGGTCACGAGCTACTTCGCCCCGACGGCCCGCTACGGCGATCCCGACGGCTTCCGGGACCTGGTCGACCACCTGCACCAGCGGGGCATCGGCGTGATCGTGGACTGGGTGCCGGCCCACTTCCCCCGCGACGAGTGGGCTCTGGCCCGCTTCGACGGCACCGCGCTGTACGAGCACGTCGATCCCCGCCAGGGCGAGCACCCGGACTGGGGCACGCTGGTGTTCAACTTCGGCCGCAACGAGGTGCGGAACTTCCTCATCGCCAGCGCCCGCTACTGGCTGGAGGAGATGCACGTCGACGGCCTGCGGGTCGACGCGGTGGCGTCCATGCTCTACCTCGATTACTCCCGGGCCGAGGGCGAATGGGTGCCGAACCGCCTCGGCGGGCGGGAGAACCTGGAGGTCATCGCCTTCCTCCAGGAGATGAACACGGTCGTGCACCGGGACGTGCCCGGGGTTGTCACCGTGGCCGAGGAGTCGACCGCCTGGGGCGGGGTGACGCGCCCGGTCGACGCCGGCGGCCTGGGGTTCAGCCAGAAGTGGAACATGGGCTGGATGCACGACACGCTGGAGTACTTCTCCCAGGACCCCGTGCACCGCAAGTGGCACCACGACCTGCTCACGTTCGGGCTGACCTACGCGTGGAGCGAGAACTTCGTGCTCCCGCTGAGCCACGACGAAGTGGTCCACCTCAAGGGCTCGCTGCTGGGCAAGATGCCGGGGGACCAGTGGCAGCGCTTCGCCAACCTGCGGGCGCTCTACGCCTGGATGTGGTCCCATCCCGGCAAGCAGCTGCTGTTCATGGGGGCCGAGATGGCCCAGGAGCGGGAGTGGAGCCACGACCGGGAGATCGACTGGTTCCTGCTCGCCGAGCCGCTGCACCGCGGCGTGCGCGACTTGCTGCGCGAGCTCAACCGGATCGAGGCCGCCCGGCCGGCCCTGTGGTCGGCCGACACGCTGCCCGCCGGGTTCGCCTGGCTCGACGCCGACGACCGGACGAACTCGGTGTACGCCTTCCTGCGCAGCGGGCCCCACGGCCCCACGGCCACGGGCGACCGTGAAGGCGTCGTCGCCGTGGTGGCCAACCTGACCCCGGTGCCCCGCCACGGCTACCGCCTGGGCCTGCCCCTCCCGGGGCGCTGGGTCGACGCGCTCAACACCGACGACGAGCGCTGGGGCGGCAGCGGCGTGGTCCAACCCGAGGTCACCACCGACGGCACCCCGTGGCAGGGCCAGCCCGACTCGGCCGTCCTCACCCTCCCGCCCCTGGCGGTCCGCTGGCTCGTCCCCGCCGAGGGCGACGACTCTTAGCGGATTGCCGAGACGCCGGCTGACGCCCGGCCGGTACCGTGGGCCGCGCCAGGGGTACGGGGACGCTGGGGGTTCTGGGATGGCACGGTTCGTGCGAGTGATCGGTCTCGTCATGGCGCTGGCGCTCGGGGCGTCGGGCTGCTGGCTGCAGGACCGGGCGGACCCCGGCCGGACGAGCTGGATGCCGGGCGAGACCGCCCTGACCGCCGCCAACGTCGGCGGCGTGGTCGAGCTCTGGCGGGACGACTTCAGCCGGTTCGTGCCCGACTCAGGTCAGGTCTCGGCGCCGATCGTGATGGGCGAGAACGTGTACGCCACCGTCAACTACGGCGGCACGACCGGCAACCTGGTCAGGGTCACCGCGGCGACGGGCGCGGTCCAGTTCCGCGTGGACGTGTTCTCCCAGGGCGGCGACTCCGGGCCGGCCTTCTTCAGCCCCCCGACCTGGCACGACAACACGGTGCTCGTCGGCAACGTCGTGACCAACATAGGCATGCTCGGCATCATCGCCGGCGGGCGCGACGCATTCGACGCGACTACTGGTGCCCCGGTCTCGGGACCCCCCACGGGCGGCCAGGGCGGGATCGTCCACGAGGCCGTGGAGGCGGACGGCACGGTCGTGCAGCAGCGACTCGTGGCCTTCACCAACGCGCCCCAGGGGACGGACCAGGCGATCGACTGGCGGGTCACCGCGCTGGCGACCGTCAACGCCGTCCAGGTTCCCAACGACTTCGCGATCGTCGGCGAGCGGCTGGCCGGGGGTGACGGCCTGCGGGCCCTCGGCTGGCGTGGCGACTCGTGCACGCCGCTCTCCGGCCGGTTCCTCTCGGGCTGCGCCGCCGACTGGTCCACGCCACTGCCCGGGCACCCGGTAGCGGGGCCCGCCGCCGTGGGCGGGACGGGCGCCGCGTACGTCGACGACGCCGGCACGCTGTCGGTGCTCGACGCGTCGACCGGTGCGGTCCAGTGGACGGGGGCCCTGGGCGGCCCGGCCTCGGGCCCCGCGGCCGTGACCGCGGACGTCATCTACGTGCCTACGAGCGACGGCCGGCTCGTCGCCTTCGCCGCCGCGGGCTGCGGGGCCGCCACCTGCCCGAAGCTGTGGGAAACCCCGCTCGGCGCGCCGGGTGCGAGCCCTGATGTCGCACCGGTCGTGGCCGGCGAGCTGGTGTACGCGGGCACCGCGGGCGGGACCGTCATCGTGGCCGCCGCCGGTGGTTGCGGGGCCGCCACCTGCGCCCCCCTGACGACCCTGCAGGTCGGCGGGCCGGTCAACGGCCTGGTGGTCGACGGGGGCCGGGTGCTCGTGGGGACGAGCACGGCCCGGCTGGTGGCGTTCGGGCTGCCGCCCGGCTGACGGGCCACACCACATCACTGGAAGCGGGCAACCGGACCTATCGGGTGGTGTTTGCGTCCGCAACAGTGGTAGGCAAGCTGGGTCGTGTTCGGTGACGTCCCCCCTCAGCCCCTCGACGACGACGAGCGCAGCCTGCTCTCCCCGCAGTTCGCGGTCGTCATGCTCGCGTCGTTCGCCTACTTCACCGCCATGGGCGCGCTGCTGCCGACCGTGCCCCGGTTCGTGGAGGACGAGCTGGGCGGTGGGGGCCTCCAGGTGGGGATCGGTGTCGGGGCCTACGCGGTGTCGGCCGCGCTGCTGCGCCCCTGGGTGGGCCGTATCGGTGACACCCGGGGCCGGCGGCTGCTGGCCGTGGCCGGGAGCTGCATCGTGGCCGTGTCGATCCTCGGCTACGCCCTGGCCACCAGCCTGTGGCTGCTGGTGCTCGCCCGGCTCCTCACGGGAGTGGGCGAGGCCGCCGTGTTCGTGGGCGTCGCCACCGCCGCCCAGGACCTGGCGCCCGATCACCGCCGGGGCGAGGCCGCGTCGTACTTCTCCGTCGCCCTCTACGGCGGCCTGGCGGTGGGGCCGCCGGTGGGCGAGACGCTCGTCACCCACGGGTTCACCACCCTGTGGTTCGTGCTCGCCGGCTGCGCGGCGATGGCCGCGGTGGCGTCCATCTGGATCCCCCGGGGCAAGACCGTGCCGGCCGACGAGCTCGGCCATCGCCCCTTCCTGCAACCGGACGCGATCTGGCCCGGGCTGATCCTGCTGCTCGGGCTGATCCCGTTCACCGCCTTCGCCGCGTTCGTGCCGCTCTACGCCGACGAGATCGGCATGAGCAGCGTGGGTGCCGTGTTCGGCCTCTACGCCGGCCTGGTGCTGATCATCCGCATCGTGGGCGCCCGCCTGCCCGACCGGCTGGGCTGGCAGCGGGGCTCGTCGTTCGCCCTGTGCGGCGTCACGCTCGGCATCGGGATCGTGGCGGCCTGGGGCTCGGTCGCCTCGATCTGGGTGGCGGCGATCGCACTGGCCGCCGGGATGTCGCTGATGTACCCGTCGCTGTTCACCGCGGTCATGGCCGCCGCGCCCGAGGAGGAGCGCAGCCACGCGGTCGGCACCTTCTCCGTGTTCTTCGACCTCTCACAGGGCTTCGGCGCCACGTTCATCGGCCTGGTCGTCTCGCTGACCAGCGGGAACGACCGGGCCGGGTTCGCGGCCGCGGGTGCGCTGGCGTTCGGGGGCCTGGTGGCCCAGTTCCTGCTCAGGGGCCGGATCGGAGCGTCGCATGCCCGCTCCCGCGCGCCGGTCGCCGCGCCTAACGTCGTTTGATCGCAGACGTCGCCTTCGTCCTCCACGGCCACTTCTACCAGCCGCCCCGGGAGAACCCCTGGACCGAGGTGGTGCCCCGTCAGCCGACCGCGGCGCCCTTCCACGACTGGAACGAGCGCATCACCGCGGAGTGCTACCGGCCCAACGGCTGGGCCCGGATCCTCGACGACCACGGCCGCATCGTGGCCATCGTCGACAACTACCGGCGGCTCTCGTTCGACATGGGCCCGACGCTGCTGTCCTGGCTGGAGGACCACGCTCCGGACACCTACGCCCGCGTCATCGAGGCCGATCGGGCCTCCCGCCGGGCCATCGCCCAGGCGTACGGCCACGCCATCCTGCCGCTGTGCAACGACCGGGACCTGCGCACCCAGATCCGCTGGGGCCTGGCCGACTTCCGCCACCGCTTCGGGCGGCCGGCCGAGGGCCTGTGGCTGCCGGAGACCGCGGTGGACGACCGGGTCCTGGCCGCGCTGGCCGAGGAGGGGGTCGCCTTCACGATCCTGGCGCCCGGCCAGATCACGGCGGTGCGGGCGCCCGGGTCGCCGGACTGGGACACGGTGGCCGGCGCCGAGCCCGCCACCGACTTGCCCGGAGCGCTGCGCTGGCACCACCCGGACGACCCGGACCTCGGCGTCGACCTCGTCGTCTACGACGGGCCCATCTCCCACGAGGTGGCCTTCGGCGGGTTCCTCAGCCAGGTGGTCATCGACCGCATCGTGGAGCGCCGGGGCGGCGACCTGGTCTCGGTGGCCTGCGACGGCGAGTCGTTCGGCCACCACCACACCTACGCCGACCGGGGCGTGGCCTACGCGCTGGCGGTCGAGTCGGACCGGCGCGGCGTGGCCCTGCCGCGGCTGGCCGACTGGCTGGCGCAACACCCGCCCACCCACGACGCGATGGTCCACGTGTCCGCCTGGTCGTGTGCCCACGGGGTGGCCCGCTGGATGGACGACTGCGGCTGCCACACCGGTGGCGAGCCCGGCTGGACCCAGGCGTGGCGGGCTCCGCTGCGGGCCGCGTTCGACCGGGTGCGCGACTGGGCCATCGAGGTGTTCGAGCGCCGCGCCCCGGCCGTGCTGCGCGACCCGTGGGCGGCCCGCGACGCCTACATCGAGCTCGTGCTGGGGGCCACCACGGTCGAGCGGTTCGCGGCCGCGCACGTGCTCGGCGGCGAGGATGCCGTCGTCGAGGCCATGACGCTGCTGGAGAGCCAGCGCCACGCGCTGCTGATGTACACGTCCTGCGGCTGGTTCTTCAACGACCTAGCAGGCATCGAGACGGTCCAGATCATGCGGTACGCGGCGTGCTGCTGTGACCTGCTGGCCGAGCTGGGGGAGCATCCGCCGATGGACGAGGTGCTGGCCACGCTGGCCGAGGCCCGCAGCAACGACCCGACCGAGGGTGACGGGCGGGAGGTGTGGCAGCGGCATGTCGATCCCTCGCGGGTCGACCCCGGACGGGTCGCCGCCCACCTGGCGCTGACGGACCTGCTGGCCGGGGACGCCGCGGCCGAGCGCATCGCCGGCTTCGAGCTGGAGCGGGAGCTGCACGAGACCGTGGACCGCGGTGGGGTGGCGGTGTGCGCGGGCGTAGTGGCGATCACCCACCGCCGCACGCGGCGCCGCACCCGCTGGGCCTACGCCGCGGTCCACCTCGGCGGCCTGGAGGTCTTCGGCGCCGTCCGCCCCGCGGCCGGCAGCGAGCGGGACGCCGCCGACGTGGCCACCCTGGTGGGCGACACCCGCCGCGGCACCCGGGTGACCGGGCTGCTGCGCATGGTCGTCGACCGCTTCGGTCCCCGGGAGTTCGGCCTGGAGAGCGCCCTGCCCGGCGTGGGGGAAGACCTGCTGCGGGCCACGTCCCAGGCCCTGGCCGACCGGTTCGTGGCGGCGTACGACCAACTCCGGTCCGACCACCACGACACCCTGGCCGCCCTGGCCGTGGCGGGCACCCCCCTCGCCCCCGAGCTGCGGGGGCCGGTCGAGCTGGCTCTGGCCCGCCGGCTGGAGGGCGCCCTGGCCGCGGCGGTGACGTCCCGGGACCCGGGCGCCTACCGGGAGGTCCGGGCCCTGGCCCGCGAGGCCCGGGAGGAGGGCGTGCGCCTGGCGTCGCCCAAGGCGGCCGCCACCCTGGAGCGAGCCGTCACCCGGGCCGTCGACGAGGCCGCGGCCCGCCCCGAGCACGGCACGGTGGAAGCGGCGAGCAGCCTGGTGACCCTGGCCCGCGAGCTGGCCCTCGACGTCGACCTCGACGCCGCCCAGGAGCGCCTGCACGACGCCCTCCGCGCCGACGGCCAGCCCGCCGACGCCCTCCTCCCCCTGGCCCGCCGCCTGGGCGTCTCCTCCCACCCCCTCGACCTCCCCCGCTGAGACGCCCGCACCTCGCCCTCGAAGGTGGTCTGCCGGGGCGGTGTCGCTAGCCTCGGCCGCCGATGGCTGCGGAACCCCTGCCTCCTCCCCAGGTCTGCTACCGGCACAACGACCGCCGGGCCGGGGTCCGCTGCCAGCGGTGCGACCGGCCGATCTGCCCGGCGTGCATGCACCAGGCGTCCGTCGGCTTCCACTGTCCCGAGTGTGCCCGGGGCGGGCGGCAGAAGGTGATCCCCGCCCGTGCCCTCGCCACCAAGCCGGTCGCCACCTACGCCCTGGTGGCCGCCAACCTGGCGATCTTCATCGCCGACACGATCTCGTCCGGCCGGCTCGACCTCATGACCGACCGGCTCGGCGAGCTCGGCAGCAAGGGTGCGCTCTTCGGGCCCGCGGTGGCGGCGGGGGACTGGTGGCGGCCGATCACGTCCGGTTTCCTGCACATCGGCCTGTTCCACGTCGGGTTCAACATGTACCTGCTGTACCTGCTGGGCTCGCTCCTGGAGCCGGCGATCCGCAAGGGGCCGTTCCTCGCCCTCTACTTCCTGTCGCTGCTGGGCGGCTCGTTCGCGGTGCTGGTCTACGCGCCGAACGAGCCCACCGTGGGCGCGTCGGGCGCGGTCTTCGGGCTGATGGCGGCCGCCTTCGTGGCCCTGCGCTCGCGCGGGATCGATCCGTTCTCGACGGGGATCGGCACGCTGCTCCTCATCAACATCGTCTTCACGTTCGCGGTGCCGGGCATCTCCCGGGCGGGCCACATCGGGGGCCTGCTCGCCGGGGCGGCGGGTGGGGCCATCATCTGGTGGTGGACCCCGCGGCTGCCCCGCAACTCGCCGCTGCCCATGATCGCTTGCATCGTCATGGCGGTCGCCCTGTACGCGGGCTGCCTCGCCGTGGTGTGACCGCCTAGCCGAACGTCCAGCGGGTCGGCGATCCGGTGAAGTCGTCCTGGACCAGGCCGAACGCCCAGACCGGAGCGACCCGCCACACGCCGTTGACCGCCGGGTCGTAGAACTCGACGCCGTAGTCCGTGTCGTACTTGGCGTCGGTCGCGGCGGCGAACTCCCGCACCGCCTCGCGGTCGGTCACCCGCGCCGCGGTGCCCTCCAGCACCACCGGCTGCTGGGCGTCGTCGGTCGTCAGCGTGCACGCCGGCCGGTCGGCCAGGTTGCGCGCCTTGCGGGACCGGAGCCCGCTGCTGAACCAGACCGCCCCGTCGAGCCACACGCCCCAGACCGGCATCACGTGTGGCTGCCCCGAGCTCCCGGCGGTGGCCAGCCAGTAGTCGTGGGACTCGGTCAACCGCTCGACCGCCCACGACCAGGGCAGCAGCCCCGTACCCGAGGCGGGGCCCGCAATCCCGTAGCCGGGCATGTGGGGCCGGGTGGCTCGCGGCTCCCCCGTCACGTTCTGCGCTCGTGAGTCTGAGGCGACGCGACCAGGGCCGCGAACCGGCGCAGGTTGCGCCGCCACACGGCCCGCAGGATCGGCCGGGCCAGGAACGCCCCGGCCGGTCCGCCGAGCCACCACGGGAATGCGAGGTCCTCGTCCCAGGTCAGTCGGGACCGGTCCGCGTCACCGGGCTCGGCGGTGACGACGAAGCGGCCGGTGCCCGTGACCAGGCCGGTGTGCCGCACGCCCAGGGCCTCGCCCTCGCGCCACTCCGTCACCTCCATGACGTCGGTGGTGCGCAGCGGCCCGACGCGGGTGTCGCACTCGAACGTGGTGCCCACGCCCGCCCGGCGCTCGCCGGTGAAGCGGATCTCGGCGGCGTCGGCCATCCACGACACGTGGTCGGCGATATCGGCCAGCCGGGCCCAGACCGCGGCCGGCGAGGCGTCGATGGTGATGTCGGAGCGGATGCGACCCACGGCGGGCAGCGGGCGGCGGCCGTCAGCCGTCCGCCGCGTCCACCAGCTGGGGGACGAGCCAGGCGGCGGCGGCGTCCGCCCCGGCGGCGGTGAGGTCGCCGCCGTCGGCCCGGTGGTCGGCGCCGAACTCGCCGCCGCGGGGCAGCGTGTGCGCCCAGGCGTCCAGGTCGATGACCGCATCGCCGTCGCGGTGGCCGACGACCTCCCGGATCAGCTCGTTGAGCCGGTCGACGCGGGCGGGATCGTTGGCATCGACCTGGGTCCAGGCGCCGTCGCCGTCGCCGGGCTCCAGCCGGACGTGGGGCGACGTGGCCCAGATCACCCGGTCGGAGTGGGACCGCAGCGTGGCGTCCAGGTCGGCCAGGCGCTCCTTGAGCCACGCGTCGTAGCCAGGATCGCCCAGGTGGCGCCACTCGCGGTCGATCTCCCGCTCGCCCAGATCGGCCACGCTCGGCACGACCACCACGACGTCGGCGCCGGCCGCGTCGAGCAGCCGGGGCAGGCGGGGGGCGAAGCCGGTGCAGGCGGTGTCCTCGCCCACGGTGGCGCCCGCGAGGTGGACCGGCCCGGCGCCGCCCAGCGGGCAGTCGGTCGCCACATGGGTGGCGACCCGGACCTGCTCACGCGGGTTCGCCTGGTTCCACGTCTCGAAGCCGCTGGTCATGGAGCCGGCCAGCGACCCGCCGACCAGCGCCACCGACACCTTCTCGTCGCCCGAGGGCACCACCACGTCGAGGTCCCCGGGACCGCTGCCGTCGTCGATGGACAGGCTGACCCCGACCGGGGGCTGCTCCGGCAGCACCAGGGCGCCCGCGGCCACGACGGCCATGCTCACGCCCAGGCCCATGACGAGCTGGGGCCGCGGCAGCTTCATGCGGCGCAGCGGCCGCTCCACCACATAGGTCGCCGCCGCGCCCGCCGCCAGCGTGACCACCAGGCGCACCGCGAACAGCGCCAGCGCGGGCAGCTCGAGCCGCTTGTCGTCGATGGCCAGGAAGATCGGCCAGTGGAGCAGGTAGGCGGCGAAGCTGATCTTGCCCAGGGTGCGCAGCGGCAGGCTGCCGAGCACGTTGGTCGCCGGCCCCGGCGTGGTCACGGCCAGGATCACCCAGGCGGTGAGCAGCGCGTTCGCCAGCGTGACCCCGCCGAACAGGTTGGTGCTGTAGAGGCTGGTCGTGTGCCACAGCCCGGCCAGCGCCAGCAGGGCCAGGGGAGCGCCGAAGCGGACGGCGGTCACGCCCTGGCGGCTCTCGATCATCCGGCGCAGGCCCGGGCTCAGGACCAGGTAGGCGAGCACCACGCCGACCAGCAGCTCGCCGGCCCGGGTGTAGGTGCTGTAGTAGGCGAGTCCGTCGTTGCCCGACGCCCGGGCGGTCCGCGACGCAAGGTAGAAGGAGACGCCCGCGGCGACGGCGAACAGGACGCCGCCGGCCCGCCAGCGCTTGCCCGTCACCCGCATCACGCCCACGAACAGCAGCGGCACGATCACGATCAGCTGGACCAGGATCGCCAGCGGCCACAGGTGCTGGACCGGGGACGGATCGGTGAGCACACTGGCGAAGCCATCGCCGCTGAAGGCGAAGCGCCAGTTCAGGACCTGCGCGAGCGAGGCGAGGACGTCGCCCCGGAACCCCGGCCCGGCACCGACCCGCACGGTGACCTGAAGCGCGACGACCAGCGCCACCGTGGCCACGAACAGGGGCAGGATGCGGCGGGCCCGGCGCTCCCAGAGGCCGGCGAGGCCCACCCGGCCGTCCTCCGCCCACTCGGCCAGCACCGTGGCGCCGAGCAGGAAGCCGGACAGGGTGAAGAAGCTGGAGATGCCGAGGAAGCCGCCCCGCGCGATCTCCAGGCCGGAGTGGAAGGCGAGCACGGCCAGCAGCGCGAACACCCGCAGGCCCTCGAACCCGGCCACGTGCGGCAGCCGGCCCTGCGGGGCGGGGGCGGTCCTGCGGGCCCGGCCGTGGCGCCGCGGTGCGCCGTCGTCGCCCTCGTCCTCGTCGTACTCGTCGTCATAGCCGGGCTCGGGCGCGCCCTGGTAGAGCGGGGGCGCAGCCGGCGGGTCCTCCTGCCAGCCGCGGTCCAGGACCTGGGTGCCCGGTCCCCCGGGCCGGCGCTCGCCCCGCCCCGGGGACCTCGGCGGCGCCGGGCCGCGCAGCGTGGGCGCGGGTGGCGGCTGTGAGGGGCGCCAGGCAGACAGCTCGCTCGGGTCGGACAGGTCCTCGTCCCACTGGGGGGCCGCAGGGGCACGGCCGGCGACCGGCAGGTCGAAGCTGCGCTTGGTCCGGGAC
>JBKPRS010000144.1:0-36243 GCA_046734695.1 Actinomycetota bacterium
GTCACCCACGGGTTCCAGGCCACCCGGACCGGATCGGCGCCGAGCGACCGCACCGTCAGCGCGCACGCCAGCAACGTGATCAGCATGAGCGGCGTGCCGCCGCGCCGGCGGGCGATCAGACCCATGCCGACGATCGAGGCCCCGTTGACGAGCAGTCCGCCCACGTGCATGCCGACGGACACGCTGCCGAGCAGCCGGTAGGGCACCGCCAGCGCGTAGAAAAGCGCCGGACCGGGATGGTTCCAGCCGTCCCGCGAGTAGGGGCCGAGCTCGATCCACTGGTGGCCCACGTCGCGGGTCATCAGCTCGATGAGCGCCATGTCGCCCTGGGGCATGTAGTCGGCGTGCGCGACCCGCAGGTAGACGGCGGCGACGATCAGCGGGACCACGGCGAGCGCAAGAGCCAGTGGCGCCACCCAGCCTCGCCGCGCCCTCTGTTCGCTCGGGTCAGCCGTCGACTCACCCTCTGCGGTTTCGAGCCGGTCGGGACCGACCAACTCGCTGGTCGCCATCGGATCGAGGTTAGTGCGCGCGGGAATGACGCCCCGGTGCGGTCCGGGGGCCTAGGTTGGTCGGGTGCCCGTGCCCGAACCGGTGGTCGTGGAGTTCCCCGAGGACGACCGCGCCGTGGTGGTGCGGCGCATGGCCAAGCTGTCCGACGCCGGTGCCGGCTGGATCAACTTCTCGCCCGGCCTGAACGTGGAGGAGCCGCCGGCTCCCCGCTCGAGCATGGGCATGCTGCTGGCCGCCCGCGGCCCGCTGGTCCCCATGGCCACGTGGGCGCCGCCGCAGGGCCGGGAGCCCGCCACCGCGGGCATCGAGCACGGCCAGGGCCCCAAGGCGGTGCGGCTGCTGGCCGACCGCGGCGTTCCGGTCCCCGAGGGCTGGCGGGTGACGCAGGACCATCCTCGCCGCGGTCTCGTCGTCATCCCGACGCCGGGCGTAGGCGACGAGGCCCTGGACACGGTGCTCGACTGGCTGCTGCGGGCCGCGGCCGCGCTCTGCCCGCTGCCCCGCTCCGGGCAGTGGCGCGCCTACTGCTACGAAGTCTGACGCCCCCGCGTCACGACGGCGGGGCCAGGGCCGTGAGGGCGGCGGAGCGGGCCCAGCGGTAGTCGGCCTTGCCCGACGGGGAGCGGACGATGGCGTCCACCACCACCAGCTGCTTGGGGGCCTTGTAGCCCGCCAGGCTGGCCTTGCAGTGGGTGGCGAGGTCGTCCAGCGTGACCGACGTCCCCGGGGCCGGTTGCACGACCGCCGTGACCGCGCTGCCCCAGCGGTCGTCCTCCAGGCCGACCACCAGGCAGTCGTACACCGCCGGGTGCGCCTTGAGGACGCCCTCGACCTCCTCGGGGAAGACCTTCTCGCCGCCGGTGTTGATGGCGCCTGAGCCCCGGCCCAGCAGCTCGATGGCGCCGTCGGCGCCGATCGTCGCCATGTCGCCGGTGATCAGCCAGCGCCCGTCCGGGCGCGTCACGAACGTGGCGGCCGTGCGCTCGGGGTCGTTGTAGTAGCCGACCGGGAGGTGGCCCCCGGCCAGCACCTGGCCGACCACGCCCGAGCCGGGCACGACCTCGTCGCCGTCCAGGTCGACCACGATGGTCGGCTTCGTGGGCCGGTCGAAGCGGACCAGGCTGGACGCGGTCGAGCCCTCCCCCGCCGCCACCCGCATGGCGCCCTGGGTGCCCGCCTCGGACGAGCCGAAGCCGTCGACCACCATGACGTGGGGCAGCGTGGCGAAGATCCGGGACCGGGTGGCCGGGGCCATGGGCGCCCCGCCGTTGGAGAACGAGAACAGCGACGACGCGTCGTAGCCGCCGGCCCGGTCCCAGGCGTCGAGCAGGGGCCGGGCGACGGCGTCGCCCACCACGGTCATGAGGTTCACCTGCTCGGCCGCCACCGTGCGCCACACCGCATCCGGGTCGAGAGCACCCGCCATGAGCACGACCCGCGACCCGGCGAAGAACCAGGCGAACGAGGTCCACTGGGCCGCCGCGTGCATCATCGGGGCCAGGGGCAGGTAGGTGAGCGGGTTGTCGACGATCCGCTCGCGCATCTCCTCGGGCCGGGTCACCGCCCCTGAGAGCCGGGACGGGTCGCCGCCGCCCATGCAGGCGAAGAAGGCGTCCTCCTGGCGCCACTCCACCCCCTTGGGCAGGCCCGTCGTCCCCCCGGTGTAGAGGATGTAGCGGTCCTCACCGCTCCGCTCGACGGAGGGGCGGGCAGGCGAGGCCGCGGCCAGCACCGCCTCGTACTCGGGCCCGACCGTGAGCACCCAGCGCACGGCCGGCAGCGAAGGCACCACCGCCGCCACGGTCGCCGCCAGCGACGGCTGGGTGATCACCGCCACCGAGTCGCTGTTGTCGAGCAGGTAGCGCAGCTCGCCCTCGACGTACCGGTGGTTGACGTTGATGCTGACCGCCCGCAGCTTGTAGGCGGCCAGCATGGCCTCGACGTACTCGGTGCAGTTCTCCAGGTAGAGCGCCACGTGGTCGCCGGGCCCGATCCCGGACGAGGACAGGTGCTGCGCCAGGCGGTTGGCCCGGTCCTCCAAACCCGCGTAGGTCAGCCGCCGATCGCCGACGATCAGCGCCTCCCGCTCGGGAACGGCGTCGGCTGCGACCTCCCAAGCGTCGGCGAAGTTGAACCCACTCACGACGCGAGGCGGGCCGCGGCCTCCCGGCGGTAGCGGGTCGTCGAGTGCTCGGGGTCCTTGTCGAACACGGGGATCACATCGCGGCCGAACAGCTCCATCGACGACACCACCACCTCGGTGGGCAGGGTGTTGGTGGTCGGGCTGAACGTGAGCTGGTCGAAGCCCAGGTCCACCCAGCGCTGCACCGAGCGGGCGCAGTCGTCGGGGTCGCCGACCGCGATGTAGCCCTCGGCCGAGAGCTGCTCGACGGCCTCCGGCGTGGGCTCCGGGATCTTGGCCGGCCACTCGGGCAGGTGCTTGGGTCGCGGCACGTTGTCGAGCCAGTGGTAGGCCAGCGACGAGTAGTAGTTCATCCCCATGTTGGAGGCGACCTCGAACGCCTTGCGCCGGTCCTCCATGCACAACATGTTGGTCACGCCCATGATGTTGTCGTTGACGTAGTCGCCCACGGGCGTGGCCGACCCGATGGCCGACTTGTACGCCCGCAGCAGCGGCTCCATGTCCGTGGGCCGGCCGATGGCGAAGCAGAACACGCCGAGACCCAGCTCGCCCGCCTCGGTGAACGTGCCCGGGCTCCCGCCCGCCACCCACATGGCCGGGTGCAGCGGTCCGTGGGGCTTGGGAAAGACCTTGCGCTCCGGCATGCGGAAGAACTCGCCGTCGTAGCTGTACGGCGCGTCCTTCCACATCTTCGGGATCTCGCGGATGGTCTCCCGCCACATGGCCTTGGTCATGTCCACGCTCGGGATGTCGAAGCCCAGCACCTCGGTGCTCGACGAGCCCCGGCCGGTGCCGAACTCGAAGCGGTTGTCGGTGAGGTGGTCGAGCAGCGCGACGTTCTCGGCGATGCGCTGGGGCTTGTTGACCGGCGGCGTGATGTTGAAGATCGCCGACCCCAGGTGGACCCGCTCGGTCTGGCCCGCGCAGTAGCCGAGGAACGCCTCGGGCCCGGGCATGTGGCTGTACTCGTCCAGGAAGTGGTGCTGCGGGCACCAGACGTACTTGAACGCGTTGCGGTCCGCGGTCTTGGCGATCTCGATGTTGCGCAGGATCCGCTTGTGCTCCGCCTGCGGGTCGCGGTCGCGCTCGAACTTCGGCACGAACAGCTGGGCGAACACGCCGAACTCCATGGGACTCCTGCCTCCTTAGGGCGACACCGCGAGCACGCCGCGGTTGAGCTTGCCGTGCTCGAGGTCCTCGAGCGCCTGGGCGATCTGGTCGAGCGGGTAGACCTGGCTGACCATCTCGTCCAGCAGCAGCCGGCCGTCCTTGTAGAACGAGACGAGCAGGGGGATGTCGTGGTGCGGCCGGGTCGAGCCGTAGCGGCATCCGAGGATCGACTTGTCGTTGTAGAGGTCGTTGACCACGAACGCGGCCTCGGTGCCGAGCTTGGGCACGCCCAGCAGCGTCAGCGTCCCGCCCCAGTCGAGCAGGGCGATCCCCTGGCGGATCAGCGCCGGGTGGCCCACGCACTCGAACACGTGGTCGGCGCCGAGCGACAGACCCAGGTCCTTGACCGCAGCCACGGTGTCGTCGGTGGCGCTGGCGTCCACGAAGTCGGTGGCGCCGAAGCGGCGGGCCACGGCCTCCTTGGCCGGATTGGCGTCGATCACCACGACGCGCCCGGCGGCGGCGATGCGGGCGGCCTGGATGGCGGACTGG
Organism: Actinomycetota bacterium; assembly: GCA_046734695.1. Lineage (GTDB taxonomy): Bacteria > Actinomycetota > Acidimicrobiia > Acidimicrobiales > VFJN01 > ZC4RG19. The sequence goes on from JBKPRS010000144.1 coordinate 4,319, forward strand.
CCGATCCCACCCGCCCCGATGATCACCACGGTCTGGCCCGGCTGGACCCGCGCCCGGTTGAGGACCGCACCCGCCCCGGTCACGACCGCGCAGCCGATCAGGCAGGCGGCGCTGAGGGGGACATCGGGGTCGATGACCACGGCCTGGGTCTCCGCCACGACCACCTGGTCGGTGAACACGCCGGTGTTGGCGAAGCTGAACGCCGGCTCGCCGCCCACGGTGAAGGGCCGGGACAGGCGGCCCATGGTGTCGCGGCAGTGGGTCGGCTGGCCCCGGTCGCAGGCCGCGCAGCGGCCGCAGTTGCCGAGGGTGGTGAGCACCACGTGGTCGCCCACCTTGACCTTGGTGACGGCGTCGCCGACCTCTTCGACCACGCCCGCGCCCTCGTGGCCGAGGACGACCGGCGTGGGGAACGGGATGGTGCCGTCGATCACGGACACGTCGCTGTGGCACAGCCCGGCGTGGGAGATGCGCACACGCACCTCGCCCTGCCGCGGGGCGCGCACGTCGACGTCGCCCCGCACCTCCAGCTCACCGGTCCACACGATGCCCTTCACGCCGTCATTCCCCTCAGCCGCCTCAGCCTGGCCACACGATGGATTGGAGCTCGCTGTAGGCGTGCAGGGCGAAGCTGCCCCGGTCGCGGCCCACGCCGGACTGCTTGAACCCGCCGAACGCTGCCTCGGGCGCCTGCTGGGCGGTGTTGATGGCGACGCTGCCGGACCGCAGCTGGCGGGCCACGCGCAGGCCGCGGGCGGTGTCCTTGGTGAACACGTAGTCGTTGAGCCCGAACTCGGTGCCGTTGGCCAGGGCCACGGCCTCGTCCTCGTCGTCGAAGGCGAGGACCACGACGACCGGGCCGAAGATCTCCTCCTGCACCACCCGCATGGTGGGCTTGGCCTCCACGAGCAGGGTCGGCGCCACGTAGTAGCCGGGCGAGACGTCGGGCCGGGAGCCGCCGGCCACCAGGGTCGCCCCCTCGTCCACGCCCGAGCGCACGTAGGCCTCGATGCGGTCGCGGTGCGCCCCGGAGATGACCGGACCGACCACGGTGGTCTCGTCCAGCGGGTCGCCCACGCGGAGCCGGCCCGCGGCGGCCTGCAGGCCGGCCACGATCTGGTCGTGGATCCCCCGCTGGGCCAGCACCCGGGTGGGGGCGGTGCAGATCTGCCCGGAGTGGAACGCCCAGGTGCTGGTGATGGCGCCGACCGCAGTGGACACGTCGGCGTCGTCGAAGACCACGCCGGCGCCCTTCCCGCCCAGCTCGAGCAGCAGGCGCTTCATGTCGCGTCCTGCCACCTCACCGATCCGGCGGCCCACGGCCGTCGAGCCGGTGAAGCTGGTCATGTCCACATGCGGCGACGCCACCAGAGCCTCGCCCACCTCCGCCCCGCTGCCGGTGACGATGTTCACGACACCGGGCGGGAACCCTGCCTCCACCACGGCGTCGGCGAAGCGCAGCACCGCCAGGGGATCCTGGGGCGCGGGCTTCACCACCACCGTGTTGCCCATGGCGAGGGCCGGCCCCACCTTCCCCGCCATGTTCACCAGCGGGAAGTTGTAGGGCGTGATGCAGGCCACGACGCCCACCGGGCGGCGCTCCACGACGGCGCCGAGCAGACCTCCGGGCGCCAGAGCCGTGGACGGCATCTCGGTGGGCGTCAGCGGCAGCCCGAGCGGCTCGGTGGCGCCGCGGGCATAGCGGCGGAACCGGTCGATCGTCTGCGGGACCTGCATCGTGCGGGCGACGCGCTGGGTGGCTCCTGTCTCGGCCTGGACCAGCGGGACGAGCTCGGGGGACTGGGTGGCCAGCAGGTCGGCGAGACGGCCCAGAAGGGCCGCCCGCTCGTCCGGCCGGGTCCGGCTCCACGCCGGAAAGGCCTCGGCCGCAGCGGCGGCGGACGCCGCGACCTGGTCTACCGACGCCTCGGGGGCCTGACCGACCTCCTGCTCCGTGGCAGGGTTGACGACGGCATACGAGCCTCGACCGCCGGCCACCCGGTCGCCCCCCACGAGCATGGTGTACTCATCACCGCGCACGGGACGCAGACTAGAACGTGTTCTAATTTCGGGCAAGCCGGACGCATCCGACCGGCTGGCCGGCGGAGACTCGCCGTGGACATCATCTGCGTCACGCTCGACTGCGCCGACCGGCCCCGGTGGCCGATTTCCCGCCCGCGGTCGCGGCCCGCTACCGCAACGTGATCCTGCGGGATGCGGAGGGCAACGAGTTCTGCCTCAGCGGCGGGTCGCTGGGCTGAGCCGCCCGGCGGGTGGTGGGCGGCCGGACCGGGCGCCGGACGGATGGTTCCGGCGCCCGGTCCGACTCACGTCGGCTCAGCAGCCTTCGACTCGTTCCCCAGTAACGGGTCTCGGTCCGGCGCAGCGCAGACGATCATCAGAACTTCGTTCAAGGATCTCGTTGCTTCGACTTTGTTACCGGTAGCACGTCTTGTTACCAGCAGGTACACACCAGTGGACCATCAGATGAATGTGACGTCAAGTGCACCCACCGTGCTGGCGGCTAACACGACCGTTCAGGCCTGTGATCAGGCGACGACCTCGCTGATCTGGGTCACCGGGGTGATGGTCGTGTAGTTGGCCACGTCGGCCAGGACCGCGGCCGTGTCGTCCTTGGCCAGAGCGGCCTGCATGGCCTCGGCCGACGGGAAGACGAAGTGCACCGCGGCCACGTACGGGCCGTCGACGCCTCGGTCGATCTCGGCCGAGTCGGGGCCCCAGGTGGAGACGCACAGCGGGACGTGGTGGTCCCGGTAGTAGTCGTGGTCGAAGGTGTCGCCTTCGCCGGCTGCGTAGAACACGGAGAAGCGGATCACAGGGTGTCCTCTCGTTGAAGTCGTCGGGATCAGTCGGCGTGGCGCTGGACCAGTTCGACCTGGTAGCCGTCGGGGTCGCCCACGAAGGCGATGGTTACAGGCCAGCGGTCTAGTCGCATCGGGGGCACCAGTGACGGGTGACCGGCTGCGACCACCTTGGCGTGCAGGCCCTCACAGTCGTCGGTGTTGACGTACAGCTTCCACATCGACCCCATCCGCAACGGGCCGTCCTGGTCCGCGTGCTGGGCCAGCTGCAGCTTCGATCCCTGGCCCGGCGCCTCCACGATGGCCTCCAGGGCGTGGCCGATGTCGGTGCGGCTGGTGCACGTCAGGCCCAGGAGCTCGTAGAACGCGACCGCGGCGTCGAGCGAGGTGACGTTCAGGCAGTACTGGCCCAGCCACACGTCGCCGTCGGGCATCTCGTCGCCCCAGGGATGGCGCTCGACCAGCTCCACCAGGTAGCCGTCGGGATCGCGCACGAAGCCGACCGTGACCGGCCATCGCTCCATCCGCTCCGGGAACGACTCCACGGTGGCGCCTGCGGCCTGCGCGGCGGCGAAGGTGGCGTTCATGTCCCGGGTGTTCACGTACAGCTTCCAGAACGCGGTGCCCACATCGAGCGGCGGCTGGTGATCGTTCTGGCGGGCGAGCTGGAGCTTGGACCCGCCCGCCGGCGCCTCGACGATCGCCTCGCGGGCCTGGGGGATCTCCGTCCGGCTGCTACAGGCCAGACCGAGCGCGGTGTAGAAGCCCACCGAGCGGTCGAGGTCGCTCACGTTGATGCAGTACTGCCCCAGCCAGCTGGTCATCCGCCCTCCGTCAGGTCTCAGTCCGAATAGAACTGCTGCGCCCAGCGCCGGTGCTCGAGGATGAGCTTCTCCGTCTTCGTGACGACCGGCGGGTCCCGGTAGACCTTGTTCTCCCAGATCGGGATGTCCTGCGAGACCCCGGCGCAGAACGAGTCGGCGGCCTGGACCGCGGCGTCCTCGCCGTTGGCCCGGGGCGCGGTGAACACCCAGCGCACGTGCACGTTGCCGGCGTCGAGCGGCGTGGTCGAGGACAGGAACGTCACGTAGTCGGTGATGCGCAGCACCCCGAGCCCGAGGCCGTAGCCCTCCCGCACGAAGTTGCCGCCGCCGCTCACGGCCTTCTTGTAGGTGCCGTCCGTGACGAAGCTGTCCTCGGGGATGGCATCGGTCCCGTGGACGTAGCGGAAGTGGGCGAAGTCGACATTGTTCTCCGCCATGTCCTGCGCGGCGACCCGGATCTCGAAGTCCCGCACGATGATGGGCAGCCAGTCCTCGTCGGAGAACTCGGGGACCTCGGGCACGTCGTAGAACGGCTCGCCGCCCTTGGCGTGGTACCAGGCCCAGATCATGTGGTTGCGCTCGAGCGTCGGGTAGGCGCGGCCGTGGGCCTTGGGCGGGATGCGGGGCAGGTCGCCGTAGGGGATCTCCACGCAGGAGCCGCTCTCGCCGTCGAAGCGCCAGCCATGGAACGGGCAGCGGATGCAGCCGTCCTCCACCCGGCCGCCCACGGCCAGGTGCGCCCCGAGGTGCGGGCAGTGGGCGTCCATGACCCGGGGCTCGCCGCTCGCGGCCCGGTAGAGCACGAGGTCACGGTCGAAGTAGCGCAGCGCCCGCACGTCCCCGGGGGCGAGCTCGGCCGAGGTCGCCACCACGAACCAGCCGTTGGGGATGCCGAACGGGTAGCGGGGCCCGTCGAAGTGGGTGACCCGCTGGCGCCGGCTGAGGTCGCTCAGCAGGCCGGGGTCCCGGGGCATGGGCAGGCCCGCGGGGAGCCCGCCGTTGTCCCCGTTGGTAGGAGTCGCACTCAGCTGCCCGAGGGCAACGTCGTCAGTCACGTCGGCCATGGCTGGTCCGCCTCTCGCCAGGTCAGGAGTTTTTTACTCTTTATAGACAATTCCACATCCGGTTCGCGTCCGGCAAGCATCAACCCGGTACCGTGCCACGCATGGGATCAGCTTCGGCGGCTACGCCGGACCCGCGGCCCAGGGTCGGCCGCCCGCCGCGCATCAACCGGCAGATGATCGCCGAGGCCGCCCACGAGCTCGGGCTGGACGGCCTGACGCTCAAGGCGGTGGCGGACCACCTCGACGTGTCGATCGCCGCCCTCTACCACCACGTGACCAGCAAGGACGACCTCATGCGGGTGGCGGCGGAGTACTCGGCCGCCCGGGTGCCCCTACCGGAGGACCGGGGCCAGCACTGGGCCGTCTGGCTGTACGAATGGGCGGTGTACAACCGCGACGTCTTCCTGGCCCAGCCCGGCCTGCTGGCCCAGTACCTGGAGGGCGCCATCTCGGCCGCGGCCATCGCCGGCAACGTCGACACGATCCTGGGCGTGCTGATGCGCCAGGGGTTCTCGTCGCTCGACGCCAACGACGCCTACGAGCTGGTCACCTCCTGCGCCCTGGGCACGGCCGTCGCCACCCTGCGGGAACGGGAGGCGACCGACGCGGGCCAGCCCAACCTGGCCACCCACCCCGAGGTCGTGGCCCGCATGGAGGCCGGCGACCTCCCCTACCTCCGGGCCCTGGTGGCCGACATCGCCGGCCACGGCCGCTCGCCGTTCGAGGACCGCATCGCCACGGTCCTGTGCGGCATCGCCTTGCGCCACGGCGAGGACTGGCAGCCCATCGCCGACCTGCTGGCCGCCGAAGCGACCGCCTAGTCCTGGTCCAGCGCGAATGTGACCCCTAGTCCTGCTCGAGCAGGACCATGCGGAGGTGGTCGTCGGACTTCTTGGCCGCGACCAGAGGCTGGCCACAGACCGGCTGGGGGGCGGTGCCGGTGCGCTCCACCACACCGTGCCAGGTGCCCGCGGTGCTGGCGAGGCGGACCGTCCACCGATCGCCTTCCTCGGCCACGACGGAACCCTCGCGGCCGTGGTCGAGCCAGTCCCAACCCACCGCGGCGAAGACCGCGCCCTCGACCACCTGGGCCGCGGGATGGGGCATGGCCAGCGAGCCCCGGTAGTGGCCGGCCAGCGCCGCGGGCGGCACCCGGCGGTCGAGGATGGCGCCCAGCAGCGCATCGTCCAACCAGGCCCACGCCGTGCCCGACGGCAGCAGCACCGCGGTGGGGGCGAACCGGTGGCCGCCCAGGTGACTGGTGCGGTGCAGGTGCAGGTCGGAGCGGGACCGGGCACCGGCGCCCGCGTGCAGCGTCGTTCCCAGCGACCCGCAGCAGCGGTCCCGGGCGCCGTGGCTGCAGACCAGCACGTCCGCGGTGGGCGCCTCGGGGAGGTCGGCAATGGCGGCGGCCACTCCCCCGGCGGGGACCACGGCGGCGCGGCGCTCGTAGGCCCGGAACGGTCCGTCGGGTGCGGCGTGGAGCACCACGAGCGCCTCGCCCCGGGCGGCGCGGTCGGGATCGGGCACAAGACCCTGGACCCGGGCCCCTATGGCCTTGGCCGCCTCGACCACGTCAGCCAGGGCCGGATGGTCGCCGATGTCCGCGGGCCACGGCAGCGACACCTCGACCAGCAGGAGCGTGCGAGCGTGCACCGCGGTGCCCAGAGGCTCCGCCGCCAGCGAGCGAGCCTGGGAAGAGCAGCGCAGGTCCAGCGTTTCGGTGGTGGTCACGTAGCGCTCTCTCCTCGGCCCCGGCGACGGCCGTCAGCCCAGCGTGTGGATCTCGGTCGGGTTCTCCAGCGCCGCCAGTCTGGCGACCCGGGCGGCCATCGCGTCGGCGTGGCGGTCCATGTCCAGGATCATGACGAAGCGCCCGTCCCGGATCCCGTCCACCACGAGGTCCGCCAACTCGTCGAGCGGCTGGACCGGCACGCCCTTCTCCCGGAGCTCGGCCACCGTCAGCGGCGGCGTCTCGCGGGGCCGCTCCCGCGCCAGCTCGGGCGGGCGGTTGCGGTCCGAGGTCCACAGCCCGGTGTCGAGCAGGCCCTTGCCCGACGGGTAGAAGACCGCAGCCCGGAGCCGGCCGCCGCTCTCCGCCGCCAGCTGGGCGGCCAGGCACTCGGTCACGCAGGTCACCGCGCACTTGGTGGCTGCGTACACCGACGCCTGGGGCATGGGGACGATGGGGCCGTCGGGCGAGGACGTGTTGATGACGATCCCCTCCTCGCCGGAGGCCAGCATCCGGGGCACGAACGCCTGGATGCCGTGGGCCACGCCGAACACGTTGACGCCGAAGGTCCAGCGCCAGTCGTTGGGGGTCGACTCCCACACCAACCCGCCGGGCGGGCCGACGCCCGCGTTGTTGACCAGCATGTGGACCGCTCCGTAGGCGGCGTAGGCCGCTTCGGCCAGGGCCTCCACCGAGTCGAACGAGGTGACGTCGGTGGTCACGCCGACGGCCTCGGCGCCGCCCTCGCGCAGCGCGGCGACGGTCCCGGCCAGGACCGCCTCCTCGACGTCGGCCACCACCAGGCGCATGTCCTCGGCCGCGAACCGCTCGGCCAGCGCCCGCCCGATGCCCCCGGCGCCGCCGGTCACCACGGCCACCTTCCCCTTCAGGTCGTCCATAGCCGCCTACCCGTGGACGTCGGCGGGAGCCGGGCCGATGCGCTCGACCAGCGGAGCGAGGGCCACGGGGTCGACGCCGTACACCTCGGCGGCGGTGCCGCCCAGGATGCGGGCCGTCTCGTCGGGCGGCACGTCCCGGAACCGCTCGGCGATCCAGCGCCGGGTGTGGGGATACGTGCCCTCCGGATGCGGAAGGTCGTTGCCCCACATGAGGTTGCCGACCCCGATCTCGTGGCGCCGGTCGATCTCGTCCTTGCCCGGAGTGGAGGCGGCGAAGAAGCAGTTGCGGTCCACGTAGTCCCCGGGCCGCATGGACAGGTCCACGCGGAAGGCGTCGCCGAACTTGCGGGTATTGTGGGCGCCCTCCCACTTCTCGTCCATGCGCTTGACGATGTCAGGCACCCACCAGGCGCCGTTCTCGGCGATCGAGTACCGCAGCCCGGGGTGGCGCTCGAACACGCCGGACAGGACCAGCACCCAGAACGGGCGGGCGGCCCACCACCACGCCTCTGCCGCATAGATCGACAGGAACCCGGGGCCCAGCGCGTAGTCGGCGGGGCCCGCGCCCGAGTGGGTGTGGAGGACCAGGCCGGCCTCGTCGCACGCGGCCCACACCGGCTCGTAGCACGCGTCGATGTAGGCGGGAGCGTCGAACCAGCGGGTCGGGATGAGCACGCCGCGCAGGCCCCGCTCGGCCGTAGCCCGCACCTCGGCCACGGCGTCGTCGACCCCGGCCGTGATGGGCACGACGGCCACGCCGAGGCGGCGGTCGGGGTTGGTGGCGCAGAAGTCGGCCAGCCAGCGGTTGTGGGCCCGGGCGCCGGCCTTGACCGCGGCCGGATCGGCCCCCGCCCCCGAGCCCAGACCCGAGCCGAACGGCGAGCTGGCCAGGCGCCCGGTGCCGAGGACGTCGGCGTCGGGGAACAGGACCTCGGCGGCGACACCCTCCTGGTCGAGCACCGCGTCGCGCACCGCCGGGTCGTAGCCGGCCTTCATCTCGGCGTCGCCGGTCTCCTCGTCCCACTCCTCGACGAAGGCGGTGTTGACCATGCGCCCCGCGGCGAGCTCCTCCTGGTGGGCGTCGAACGCCTGGCGGAACTCAGGGTCGAGGTAGTCGCGGTACACGTCCGCGGGCGGGCCGGCGTGGCCGTCGGCGGAGATGACGAGATAGTTGGGCATGCGGCCCCCCGGAAGAGTTTTCTAACCTCGTCCGATAATAGGGGCTCCGCGTCCTGCGTGGTCAAGCGGGGCTGGGGTCAGGCGCGGTTGAAGGGACGGATCGCCAGCGCCGAGGCGAGCTGCAACAGGATCAGGGCCACGATCGTGGCGTAGGTGCTGATCACGCACAGCGTCATTGCCGCCAGGTAGAGGGTCTGCCCCCGCACGATCCGGCGCTCCGTGGCCGAGCGGACCTCGTCGGCGTGCTCCGGGTCCATGAGTCCGGCCCGGTGCGCGTAGCGGACGCTGCCGAGCAGCACCGCGCCCAGCACCACCAGGTTGAGCCAGTAGACGACGAGGGCCAGGCGCAGGGTGATGAACTCGGCGAGCAGCGACGTCGAGAACGGCATGAACGTCACCGCCAGCAGGAACGCCAGGTGGATCCAGGTCAGGTTGCGGTCGCTGCGCACGAAGTTGTCCAGCTGGGTCTGCTGGCCGACCCAGAAGATGCCGAGGATCAGGAAGCTCATGACGTACGGCAGGAGCCGGGGCGCCAGGTGGCCGAGCCCGCTCCAGAGGGCGCGCTCGGGCTCCATGGCCCCGTCCGCCCACAGCGGCTGCTGGCCGTGGACCACGTCCAGGACCGGCACCTTCAGGTCCAGGACCAGCAGGGTCATGGCGATGGCGAAGATCCCGTCGCTGAGCGCGGCCAGGCGGTCCACGCTGCGCCCGGCGATGGCCAGGTAGCCGGTCCGGGTCCGTGTGGGCTGCTCCTCGGGCATCGCCGCGATGATGCCCGCCACGGCCCGTCCGGGCGCGTCGGTTTCCGGGGTCCTCAGCCGCTGATGCCGTCGGCGACGTCGAGGGGCTGGTCCAGGCGAACGAGGATCAGCTCGTTCTCGTCCGGGCGGTCGGGAGCGCGGCCACCGGTGCCGGGGAAGTTGTTGTCGTTGAGCACCGCGATGGTGTTGCGGTCGACGATCTCGACGTCCTCGATGGTGACGAACGGGAAGCTGAAGAACGGGCCGAAGCCGCCGACCCCGCCGGGGTCGGGCACTGCCATGAGGTTCACGAGCAGCTGCTTGTCCACGTAGCCGTCGCCGTCCCGGTCCCGCAGGTCGATCAGGAAGATCGCCTTGAACCGGGCGGTCGGCCCGGCGCCGTTGTCCCGCTCGATGACGAGGAACTGGTGCTGGTCGACGGCGATGAAGTCGCCGATGGAGTCGCCCGGGTTCTCCATCCGGTAGCGGCTGAACTGTCCCGTGAAGCGGGCCCGGGTGCCGTTCCGGTCGAGCTTCACCTGGAAGATCCGCAGGTCCGCCGGCAGCCCGGCGGCGGTGTCCTCGGCGACCGGGCCCTCCAGCATCGGGTACAGCGTGTGGCCGTCGGGCGAGATCGCCATGCCCTCGAAGCCCTTGGAGTTGGCCAGGTTCGGCGTCGCGCCGGGCGGGAGCGTCGGGTTGGACGGCGACATCACCCCGGGCGTGGGGGTGGGTGGGGACAGCAGCCGGCCGGTGGCGTCAGTGTGCAGCAGGAACGGGCCGAACTCGTCGCCGAACCAGAAGGTGCCGTCGGGCGCGATCTGGAACGACTCGATGTCGAAGTCCCAGCCGGTGAGCACCCGGTCGGGCGTCGGGCAGGCGAAGCCGGCCGGCAACGTCGGCGCCGCGGTGCACCCGCCGTCGCGCCAGATGGTCCAGGGGATCTTCCGGTCGGGGTCGGACAGGCCGAAGCCGCCGTCCACGACGCTGGTGACCCCGGTGGCGAAGTCGGGCACGATGCGGTGCACCCGCAGCTCGAAGTCCTGGCTGTTGGCCTTGGCCCCGAAGCCGTTGTCGCTCATGACCAGGTAGCTGCCGTCGGCCATGCGGTGCACGCCGGAGAACCCCTGCACCGGCTGGCCCGGGAAGGGAGCGGCGATCGGCGTCGTGATCCCCGTGAAGAACCCCGAGGGTGCGCTTCCGGGCCGGTAGGTCTCGGCCGGGAGCACGGAGCGCCCGACCAGCTCGGCCTGCTGGACGCCGGCGCCGCCTCCCGATCCCTGCTGGGCGGAGGCCCCGGCCACCACGCCGACCCCGGCGGCGCCCGCGGCCATCGCCACCACCGCCGCCACCCTCAGCACGCGCGTCTGTCGCATGCGGCCAGCCGACCACGGCCCGGTGTCCGGGGAACGGCCGCCGGGTGGCGACCCGGATCCCCCCACCTGAACACTGGGAGAACCACCCCCCAGCGCAGATCCGCAGCCTGGGGGTGTGGGCGTCGTCCGGAGCGGGCCGGCCCCTAGGATTCGGCGCGGCGGCGACGGGCAACCAGGGGGTTTCCGGCCATGACCGCAGCTTCGACGGCCAACTACCCGGGCGTGCTGGTGGCCAAGGACGTCGCCATCGGTGTCCGCGACGGCATCGAGCTGGCGGCCGACGTGTTCCGACCCGACGACGACCGGCCGGTCCCGGTGATCATGACGCTCGGCCCCTACGCCAAGGACGTCCACTTCCGGGACCACCCGGGTGGCGCCGCGGTGTACGGGTCCATGCCCGAGCAGGGCCCGCTCATGCACTGGGAGACGGTCAACCCCGAGTGGTGGGTCCCCCAGGGGTACGGGGTCGTGCGGGTCGACGCCCGGGGCACGGGTCACTCCCCCGGCCGGCGGACCATGCTGAGCCGGGGCGAGGCGCAGGATTTCCATGACTGCATCGAGTGGGCCGCGGCCCAGCCGTGGTGCACGGGCCGGGTGGCCGTCATGGGCATCTCGTACTACGCCATCAACGCCTGGCGGGTGGCGGCGCTGCGCCCGCCGTCACTGGCGGCGATCGTGCCGTGGGAGGGCGCCGTCGACTCGTACCGGGACATCCAGCGCCACGGCGGGATGTTCTCCAGCGGGTTCATCGGCCGGTGGTCCAGCAACCTGGCCCGGGAGCAGGGCGACGCGGCATCGCAGGTACCGCTGCCTCCGGAGGAGTACGGGCCGCCCTACGACACCAGCAACCCCGACCTCGCCGCCATCGAGGCCCCGCTGCTGTCGGTGGGCAACTGGGGCGGGGCCGGGCTGCACCTGCGGGGCAACATCGAGGGATTCCGCCACGCCGGCTCGGTCCATCGGCGCCTGCGGGTCCACTGCGGCAACCACATGGAGCCGTTCTACGCCCTGGACGGGCGGCTGGAGCAGCTCCGCTTCCTGGAGCACTGGCTCAAGGACGTCGACACCGGGATCACCCGGGAGCCGCCGGTCAAGCTGGCCATCCGCCGCGGCCGGGACGACCACGTCTGGCGCTACGAGCACGAGTGGCCCCTGGCCCGGACCAGCTGGACCCAGCTGTTCCTCGACGCCAACGGCGGCGGCTCCGACGGCGGGTCGCTGGCGTGGGACCCACCGGCGGACGAGGGCACGGTCCGGTACGAGGCCCTGGCCGACGAGACCGGCTTCGAGTCGCTGGTGCGGTTCACGACCGCGCCGTTCGAGTCGGAGACCGAGCTCACCGGACCGCTGGCCCTCCACGTGTGGGTGTCGGCCTCGAAGCCCGACGCCGACCTGTTCGTGGTCGTGCGCAACGTCGGCCCCGACGGCGAGGAGGTGACCTACCAGGGCGCCATCCCCACCGCCCACCACGTGGCCGCGGCCTACGGCTGGCTGCGACTCTCGCACCGGGCGCTCGACGAGGATGCGTCCACGCCGTGGCAGCCGGTCCACACCCACGTCGACCTGGCGCCGGTGACGCCCGGCGAGCCGGTGGCCGTCGACGTCGAGATCTGGCCGACCAGCGTGGTGCTGGGGCCCGGGCACCGCCTGGCGGTGGAGATCCGGGCGCACGACGATCCCGGCATCTTCCCGTTCCACCACACCCATCCGGGCGACCGCCGCTGGGGCGGGGCCATGGCGGTCCACACCGGGCCGGCACACGAGTCGTACCTCGTGGTGCCGGTCATCCCCGCGGCCGGGTAGCCGGTGCGGGACCGCAGCCTCCGCCTCATCGCCCGCGGCGTCGCCCGCTGGTTCTTCCGGTCGGTGGAGGTGACCGGGCCTCGGGACATCGACGGCCCGGTCATCGTGGCGGCCAGCCACCTGAACGGGTTCGTCGACCCGGTGCTGCTGGTGAGCGCGCTGGGGATCCTGCCCCGGTTCCTGGCCAAGGCCACCCTGTGGCGGGTGCTGCCCGCCCGACCGTTCCTGGCGCTGGCCCGGCTGATCCCGGTTCACCGCTCCCAGGACGGGGCCGGCACGGCGGACAACACCGCGACATTCGCCTCTGCCGTCGACGCCCTGGCGCATGACGCCACGGTGGCGATCTTCCCCGAGGGCACCACCCACGACCAGCCCCACCTGGCCCCGCTGCGCACCGGCGTCGCCCGCATCGCGATCCAGGCGCTCGACGCCGGGGTCGCCGGGCTGCGGATCCTGCCCACCGGCATCGCGTACGAGGACAAGGTCGCCCTGCGGGGCCGGGCCCTGGTGGCGTTCGCCCCGGCCATCGACGTGGCCACCGAGGTCGGCCGGCTGCGGGCGGACGGCCTCGACGAGCACGCGGTGGTCCGGGGACTGATGGCGGTGATCGAGGAGCGGCTGCGATCGGTGTCGCCCGACTTCCCCACCCTGGTCGACGCCCTCGCCCTGACCGGGGCGGCCCGGGTCAGCCTGAGGGCCGAGGCCGACAGCCCTCGGGCCAGGGTGCCGCTGGCCCGCAGCTCGGAGGTGGCCCGCTCGCTGGCCGAGGCCCCGCCGCCGGAGCGCACCGCGGTGCTCGATGCCCAGTCGCACTACCAGGTGGTGCTGGACCACGTCGGCCTGCACGACGAGGACGTCGCCCAGTCGGTGAGCACCCGCGCCCTGGCGTGGCGGGTGGTCGTTGCGGCCACGGTGATCGTGCTGCTGGCCCCGTTCGCCCTGGCCGGCGCCATCGCCAACGCGATTCCCACGGCCATCGTGGTGGTGGCCGGCCTCGTTCCCGCCGCCCCGGTGACCAAGGGGACCGTCCGGGTCCTGGTCGGCATCGTGGTCTTTCCGCTCACCTGGCTGGCGCTGGCCTGGTTCGACATCGGGGGCACGGCGCTGGCCGACACCACCGCGGCGGTGACGTTCCCGCTGTCGCCGGTCCTCGCCCTGGTGGTCGGCGACCGGTCGGGCTTCGTGGCGTCGCTGGCCGTGTTCGTGGCCGTCCCGCTCATGGGCTTCGCCGCCCTCGCGGTGATGGCCGAGGCCGGTGCGTTCCTGACTGCGTGGCGCTCGTGGCGCACGGTCCTCGACCGTCGCGGTCAGCTGGACGAGCTGCGGGACCTGCGCGCCCGTGTCATCGCCGACGTGGAGACGGCCGAGGTCCCGCAGCGAAAGGCGAAAGCGGTCTGATGCCGGCCCGGCCGCTGGGCGAGTCGGACTGCGAATGCGTCCACGACGGCTGGCTGGCCCAGCCGGTCAACGCCTTGTCGAGCCTGGCCTACACCGCCGCCGGTGTTGCCCTGGCCGTGCGCGCCCGCCACCGCCGGCGCCCACGGCGCCAGCAAGGCGACGGCCCGACCGCCGTTGATCTTGACCGTCCAAGTGACGACGACGGCGCACCGGATTGGCTGGGTGTCTACGCACTGGTGACCGCGGCCAACGGCGTGGGCGGCCTCGCCTACCACGGCCCGGGCGGGCCGTTCAGCCGCTGGCTGCACGACGCCGCTCTCCTGGCCACGGAGGCCGTGGTCATCACCGTCGAGGTAGCCGAAGCCAACGGCACCGAGATCGACCGCCGCCACGCGACCGTCGCCGCGGCCGCCGGCGCCGCCCTGGCCATGATCCCAGCGATCAGCGGACCCGCCCAGGGCGCCCTGGGCGTCAGCGCCGCCGTCGCCGACGTGACCGCGGGAGTCCTGGGCGAGGGCCACCACCGCCGCGCCCCGCTGGCCGCGATCTGGATCAGCGCCGCCGCGGTCAACGCCACGACCCGCACCGGCGCCCCACTGTGCCGCCCCGGCTCGGCACTGCAGGGCCACGCGGTCTGGCACGGACTGACCGCTCTGGCCTTGTGGTGGTGGGGCCGCTTCACCCCTCCGACAGCCCAGCAAAGGCACCCTCCAGTCGCCACAGACAGCCGGCGGCGGTGAACACCAGGTCATCCCCTACGGCCACAGCGCTCACGGGCTCGGCATCGCTGGGCTCCACACCCTCCAGCCGGGCCAGCAGCACGATCTCTCCGGTGTCCACGTCGACCAGCGAGATCTCGGGCACGTCCTCCCGCCCGAGCCCGATCGTGATCACCCGCCCGCCCGGCCCAGGCGCCAGCGGAGCCATGACCGGAAGATGGGGCCAGTCTGCCCAGACGCCCCCGGCGGTGCCGTCCCAGCCGACCGGCGGCCGCCCGGTGAACCGCACCGGGTTGTGGCCGTCAGCGCCCTCCACGCGGCGCACCTGCCCTCCGTCGATCAGGTGGAGACGGAAGCCGCCGGCTGTGGCCGACACGAACACCACCCGCTGGTCCGGCAGGCGGTGCAGCGCCACGATCGGGCCCAGACGCTTGTCCGCCACCACCTCCGCCCCCGGGTCGGCCGCGGGCGCCAGCAGTCGGCGGGTCGTGCCGTCCACCGCAACCGAGTCGATGGTCGGACCCGCGGCTCCGCCCACGAGCACCTGGCCGTCCATGTCGACGTCGACTGCCCCGATGGCCCACCGGACGTCCAGGTCGCGGTCCGGAAGGCCGAGCCAGTCGGCGCGTACTTCGAACACTTCGTTGCGGTCGGTGGCGGCATACCTGCCGTTGTGCGCCATGTCGAGTGCACCCCTGGTCCCGCTCCAGGGAAAGTCTTCGGCCGCACGGATGTCGCCGGTGACAGTGGCGCGAACGAGCCCGGGGCTGATGAACGACTGCGTGTAGAGCGCGAAGTCACCCTCACTCGAGCTGAGGACTCTCGCCTCCGACAGACGGATGTCGTCGAGTGAGACCTCAGAGCCAGCGCGTTCGACCGACTGTCGACTGGCCCACACCCGGCCCTTGCTGTCGGCCAGCAACTCCGCGCCCGCGGGGCCTATCGCCGGCCTGCGGGCACGCAGCCACGCCGCGCCCACGAACAGGGCGACGACGAGGATCGCGACGAGGACGACGAGCCGGGAAGCGGCTACGCCGTGGCGTGGAAGCCGGGCCATGTTCATCCCGGCAAGAACTCTTTGACCGCGTCGCCGGAAGCAGCGGCGATGGTACGGCGGTCGTTGCCATCGGCGTTGCGCGTGGCCCAGCCCATGAAGTCGGCGCGCTGCTGGTCACTCATAGCCTGGAGTGGGATCCGCGGCATGCCGTCGGGATGCGCGAGGACGGCGAGCATGACGACGTTGGCGCTCGCCATGTCGGTGGCTCGCAGGCTCTGGATCTCCTCGGCCTCGTGCAGTTGCTCGAAGCCGCTCGGATAGGCCAGGTCGCCGATGCTCGCTTCGGACAGCTCACCGATGTCGTTGAGCTCGCCGATGCCGGGGACGAGGCCGATGGCGTAGTCGACGAGGTTGCCCCGGGCCTGTTGGCGCACGATGGTCGCTTCGGCGTCGTGTTGGAGGCCGTTCCCCTCCGCTGCCATCACCAGGCCCTGGAGGGCGCCGATGCGGTGGAGCGCCTCCGTGCGATTGTCCATGGCGTCGCCCACAGTCCAGTCGACCCCGGGGGCCGGGGCATGGGCGATCTGGGCCATCGTGTAGCGCTCGAGGGCGCCGTAGACCGTGCCTGCCGCCGACTCGTCCGGAAGGATGTCGGTCAGGAAGCTGTGCAGCGCCCAAGCGCCGGTCGGGGCGGGGTCGATGTCGCTGGCTTGCCAGCCCTGGTTGGCGAGGTGCTCCAGATGGCCCATGTCGGCGGCGGCGCCGTGGGCCAGGGCGTCGGGCATGTACGGGTTGTCGAGGATGCGCTCGGGGCCGGCCAGGACCGCGATGGCGGCGTCGAGGCTGTCGTGGCGGAGAAACAGGTTCGTGTGGGCGACCGCGTTCTCGACCACCGTGGCGAAGGCTCGACCGTCGTCGAGGTAGCGCTCGGCGTGCTGGTGGAGGACCAGACTCATGTTGGTGGCGCCCTCGACGTCGTCGGGATGGGCGACCAGCCAGTGGGCGGAGGCGTCGGGGTTGCGGGCCAGCATCGTGGCGTAGTTGGTCACCACGCCGGAGTGGCCCAGCCAGGCGGGGTCGTTGGAGTCGAGCGGGGTGTCGGTCAGCGTCGCGACGTAGAGGATCGGTGACAGGCGAGCATTGGCGATGTCGACCGCCATGGCCGTGGGCGGGTCGGTCATGCTCAGGAGCACGCTGAGGTCGGTGGCTTCGGGCTCGGTCTGGAGGCGGCCGGTGTCGTAGCCCGACACCAGGTCGCGGACGAAGGCGGCGTCGATGGCGGAAGGGCGGGGAACGCCGAGCGGTGCGGGCGGGGTGACGGGGGCGGCCGCGGTGGCGAGGGCGGTCGTCAGGATGGTGCCCAGGACGCCGACCGCGGCGAGGGCCTCGTCGTCGCCGCCGTGGGGCAGCATGGCCTGGCGGATGCGGCCGACCAGCCCGACATAGCCCTCGACCCCGATCCGCTCGCTGAAGGTCACCGCGAACGCCGGGTCGTACCGGCCGCGGTCGGTGCGGGCCAGGACCGCCTCCATGTCGGAGGCGGTGGCGTCGGGGGCGTCCACGAGGGCCTGCACCTCGGTGGCCAGGCTGCGAGCCGAGGCGATGGCGGTGTCGCGGTCTGCGTAGCCGGCCTGGGTGAAGCGGGCCAGGTCGGCGTCGGTGACGGTGAGCAGAGCCGTGCCGTCGCAGCCGACGGACGCCGCGCACGCCAGGAACCCGTTGGCCACACGGCCCGCGAACTGGTCGAGGTGGATCCAGTCGAGCACCAGGTCGGTGAGCGACTCGGCGTAGCCGCTCAGCCCGGCGACGGACTCACCCGACCGGGCCAGGTCGCCTGCCGCCGCGGCCAGGGTGTCGGCCCGGACCTGGAGGGCAGCGTCGAGGTCGAGCCCCCGCTGTGAGTACAGCGCCAGGTCGTCGGGATCGGCGCTGCTGATGCCCCGCGCCATCAGCCGGGACCGGCGGCGATGCCCGACAGGCCGGCCGCGTGCTCGTTCTCGCGGACCTGGTCGCGGTTGGCGTCGCCTGCGGCGTCGACCACCGACTCGGCGCGGGCGGCGGCCCACTCCACCAACTCGGAGGCCGCGGCGCACAGGCGGGCATAGGCGTCGTCGAACTCGTCGCGGTAGGCGCCCTCCCAACCGGTCGCCAGCAGCGCGTTCCAGGCACGCGTGTCCAACGTGGTCGACAGCGTCGAGCGGGCGTCGCTCAGGGCGGTGAGCACGGTACGGGCCGGTGACCAGGGGAAACGCACCGTGGGGGCTCCGGCAGCAGGCCACACGCGTCTTGGCATTTCGACCAGCGTTCTGGGCATTCTTACCTCTTCAAAGTATTTCGCGGTACGACGTGGTGCACTGTAGCGGATCAGTGCCATACGTCAACGCGATATCGCGCCGACCACGATCCGGCCGGGCTCCACGGCGGTCACCGCGGACCACGGGATCGGATCGGTCTGCCGGCCGGGCAGGGCCAGCATTCGGGCCAGCCATGGCCCGCGTGCGTGCGCCGGGCTCATCCCCAGCCGGGCCCGCATGCCGCGGGGCCCCACCATCAGGGCCCGAAGCTCGAGGGCGGCGTCGAACCCGGTGGTCAGCGGTCCGGCCTGCACGGCGACCACGTCGTGCACCACGCCCAGGTGGCGGCCGTCCTCACCGCAGATCTCGGCCCCGAGCAGGTCGCTCAGGCGCAGCCGATCCGGGAACGCGCTCATGCGCCCTTCACCCCCGAGCCGGGGATGTGCTCGACGATCCCGTGGCGCACCGCCGCCTCGACCGCGTAGGTCGGCAGCTCGTCCGCATCGAGTGCGACGGTGACGTGGTTGCCGATGTCCGCGATGCGGGACACGGGCACCCGGCCCGGCCGTTCCCGGTCGCCGGCCACCAGGCGGCGGGACAGCGCCGCGGCGAAGCGGCCCAGCCGGCCACCGAGCCGGTCCGCCAGCGCACCCCGCCCGGTGAGGAGCGCGGTCACCACGGGCGGCCCGCCGCCGCCGGGCAGCGAGATCTCCAGGTCGTCGACCTTGCCGGCCAGCTGGCCGTGGCGGTCGACGATCTGGCGATCGAGCAGCTGCAGTGCCAGGAGCAGCTCGCGGCCGGGCGGGGCCGAGGGGTCGCTCACGAGCCCGCCTTCGTGACGATCATGAGCGGGATGGTGACGGCGGCCACCACCACCAGGACCACCAGGAACACCGATCCCAGCAGGTTCGACAGCCAGCGGTTGGCGCTCTCGCCCATGTAGTCCCGATCGTTCGCCACCAACAGGATCGGCAGGTAGGTGAGCGGCAACGCCGCGGCGGACAGCACGATCGAGTACTCGGTGACCTTGATGGGATCGACCGCCGTGAGCCCCACGCCCACCGCCACGCCCAGCGCCACCAGCACCAGCAGGTGGAAGCGGGCCGCCTCCCGCGGCCGCACCCGCTTGCCCCACGGCCAGCCGAAGTACTGCGAGATCGTGTAACCGCAGGACAGCCCGGTCTCCAGTGCGGCGCCGAACGTAGCGGCGAAGAACCCGATGATCACCAGCGCCAACCCCAGCTTGCCCACGGCCAGGCTGACGGGCAGGGCCGACTGGGAAAGCGATCCGACCGACACCGCGGCGGGCTGGAACACCACGGCGGTCAGGCCCATCAGCGCCAGGGACAGCACCCCGCCCAGCGGGAAGCCGATGAACACGTTCGCCTTGTTGAGCATCAGGTCCCGGCGGCTCCAGCCCTCCTCGACCGCACCGGACGAGAAGAAGAACACCTCGTAGGGCGTCATGGCCGCCCCGAACAGGGCGATGGCCCAGAAGGCGTAGGTGGCGTGGCCCTCGCCGTGAGGGACGGCCGGGTGGGCGGCCTGATGCGCCAGGTCGCTCCAGTCCGGCCCCAGGCGCCACAGCGCCACCGCCATCACCACCAGGACGAGGCCCATCAGGCCGAAGATCTGCTCCATGGACTCGAACTTCACCCGCCAGATCACCAGCCAGACGGCAAGCCCGGCGACCGGGATCCACAACAGGTAGTTGACGTCGCTCGCCAGCTCCAGGGCCAGGGCGATGCCCCCGATCTCGGCCGTGAGCGTGAGGAACGTGATGAAGAACGAGGCCAGCAGGTTGACCAGCCCGACCTTGGCACCGAGGCGCTCGCGCACCAGGTCGAAGACGGGCCGGCCCGACACCGCCGCGACCCGCCCGGCCATCTCCGCGAACACGCAGATCCCGATCACGCCGACCACCACCGCCCAGGCCAGGCTGAGGCCGAAGCGGGCGCCGGTCTCGGAGTTGGCGACGATGTCGCCGATGTCGACGAACCCGCCCATGGCGGTGAGGATGCCGAGCGTGATGCCGAGGACCTTCTTCACCCGTGTTGCTCCGAGAACGCGGCCAGGCGGTCGGCGATGTCGGCCAGGGGCTCGGCCTGGGCCGCCAGCTGGTCGAGGTCGCCGCGACGGGCGGTGATGCGCAGGGTGGCGAGGGCGTCGGTGGCCTCGCTGGTCAAGGCGTCGAGCTCGTCGCGGAGCTGGTCGGACGACGGGCCGGGCGGTTGCAGGGACGCGAACGTGGCGGCGGCGCCTGACGCGTCGCCCTCGGCGTCGTCGAGGGCGACTGCCACGTAGGACGCGAAGGCGCGGCCACGGTCGGCGGCGTCGACGACCAGCTCGGCGGTGCGCACGCCGGAGAGGACCGCGTCGGCGGTGCTGGCCGCCTTGAGCTCGTAGTCCTCGGCCGTGCGGACCGGGCCCACGATCCGGGTACATCCGGCCAGGGTCCCGGCGGCGGCGACCAGGGCCAGCCACCGGACCACACGGCTCATCGACCTGGACCTCCTGGTTGTGCGCCCGTGGGATACCCACAGCGCCGCGGCCCAAACCGTGGGCGGCGTCTAGGCAGGCAGGCCCGCGAGCCAGGCGGTGACGCGGGCCGGGGACACCGAGCTGATCGCGAGGCGCTTGCGGCGGCTGGAGGTGCCGGAGACCACGAGGACGTCGGTGGGGCGGGCGCCCAGGGCGGTGGCGATCAGGTCGCAGACCTCGCGGTTGGCGCGGCCGGCTTCTGGCGGGGCGGCGACCCGTACCTTGATCGCGTCGCCGTGGTGGCCGACCACGCCGGGGTGGCGGGCGCCCGGTTGGACGTGGACCGAGAGCAGGATCGTGCCGTCAGGCGTCACGGTGATCGGCGAGGGACTCACGGCGAAGAGCGAACGACCGGCGAAGAACGGGTGACCGCGGAGCGCATCACGCTTGGACGGAGTGGATGAACGCTTCCAGGTAGGTCGCGTACAGATCCGCCAGGGAGACCTTGTCGTCCAGGAGCCACAGGACGGAGGCGCCCTCGAGGAAGGCGACCAGCTCCTGGGCCTTGGCCCTGCACGAGATGTCCTGGCGGACCTCGCCTCGGGTCTGGCCCTCCCGCAACAGCTGGGTCACCCACTGGCAGGCGAAGCGGCTGCGGCCGAGGAAGTACGCGTGGGCCGGCCCGTCCGGTTCCAGGTTCTCGGCCTGGAGGACCGTGTGGAGCGCGGCCAGGCCCCGCTGGCGCTCCATCACGTCGGCGACCGACAGCAAGGCGCGGATCGACGGCAGGCCGCCGCCCGACGGCAGGCGGCTCAGGGCGACCCCGATGCGCCGGTCCCGCTCGGCGATGACCGCCATGAGCAGGTCTTCCTTGGACCCGAAGTGGTACAGGATCGCGGCCGGCGAGACGTCCACCCGCGCCGCGATCTCGCCCAGGGCGCCGGCCCGGTAGCCCCGGGCGGCGAAGACGTGGAGCGCGGCGTCGAGGATCGCCTCGCGGCGCTCCGCACCCCGCTGCGCCTGACCTCTCAGCTCGGTTTCGCCCACGGGCCACCCCTTGACAACGTCATTATCCTAAACGATCGTTCAGAGTGGCCGGGGCCATAAGGGCAAGCGCATCCCAGGGGGGATCGATCCGCATGTTCGACGACGACGCCGCCGGCGTCCGCTGAGCCCCACCATGACCCGAGTCCAGGCGGCGGCCAGGAGCCTCGGCCCGGCCGTGGTGGTGCTCGTCGTGCAGCAACTCGCGTTCCCGAGCACCGGGCCCGACGGCAGCTACCAGTGGGGCCTCGTGGTGCGGGGCGTCACACTGGGCCTGCTCTCCGCCCTGGTGGCGCTGGGCATGGCCCTGACCTACCGGGCCCACCGGGTCATCAACTTCGCCCAGGGCGACCTCGGGCTGGTGCCGGTCACGCTGGCGACCTACCTGATCCTCCTGTCGGGCATCGGGTACGTAGCGGGCCTGGCCGTCGGGCTGGTCGCCGCGGTCGTGCTGGGTGCGGTGGTCGAGCTGGCCATCATCCGCCGGTTCTTCCGCGCCCCGCGCCTGGCTCTGACCGTGGCCACCATCGGCCTGGCCCAGCTCCTGGCCTTCGCCTCCCTGGAGCTGCCCAAGCTGTGGCACGACGTGCCCGACGCCATCCGGGTCGACCTGCCCCTCGGCGGCCACTGGGACATCGCGCCGTTCACGTTCGACGCCGACGACGTGGCCGCCTGGGTGGTGGCCCCGCTGGCCATGGTGGCGCTGGCGCTGTTCCTGCGCCGGACCGACGTCGGCGTGGCGACGCGGGCCGCGGCCGACCGGGCCGACCGGGCGGCACTGCTCGGCATCCCCGTGGGCCGGATCCACACCTATGTCTGGATGGTGGCGACCGTCCTGTCGTTCGTCGCGCTGTTCCTCCGGGCCGGGATCGTCGGCCTGCCGCTGGGCTCGCCGGTCGGGCTCACCGTCCTGCTCAGCGCCCTGGCCGCCCTGATCCTGGGCCGCATGACCGACCTGGTCGGCATCACGGCCTCGGCCGTGGCCCTGGGCGTGCTGGAGACCAACGTGACCTGGAACGACCAGCTGACGCTGGGCCCGCTCCACCTCGACCTCGGCAGCGAGTTCGTGATCGCGCCGGTGCTGGCGGTCGTGATCCTCGTGGGCATGGCGTTCCAGCGCCGGGGCGTGACCCGGGCCGACGGCGACGACACGTCGTCGTGGCGGGCCACGGAGGAAGTCCGCCCGCTGGCCGCCGCGTTGCGCCGCCTGCCCGAGGTGCGCGCGGCCCGCGTCATCGCCTGGGCCGCGGTCGCCGCCTTCCTGGTGACGCTCCCGTACCTGCCCTGGGTCGGCGATCCCGGCAACACGCTCAAGGCCGGGGCGGTGCTGATCTTCGCGGTGATCGTCCTGTCCATCTCGATCGTGACCGGCTGGGCGGGACAGGTGACGCTGGGCCAGATGGGCGTGGTGGCGATCGGCGCCGCGCTCGGGGCCAAGGCCACCACGGACTGGGGCCTGGACTTGGCCGTGGCCGTGCCGCTCGCGGGCCTGGCCGGAGCGGTGGTCGCCGTGCTGGTGGGGCTGCCCGCGCTGCGGATGCGGGGCATCTACCTGGCGGTCTCGACGCTGGCCTTCGCGGTGGCCACCGTGCAGTACTTCCTCAACCCGCAGTTCTTCGACTGGGTGCCGACCGGGGGGTTCGACCCGGCTCCCCTGCTGGGACGCTGGGACTACGCGGCCACCACCGAGGGGACCTACCAGCTCTGCCTGGGGTTCTTCGTGCTGTGCGTGGCCGCGGTGAGCGGGATCCGCCACAGCCGCGTCGGGCGGGCCATGCACGCGCTGAGGGAGGACGAGCAGGTCGCCGAGGCCTACGGGATCTCCGTGGCGCGGGCCAAGCTGACCGCCTTCGCCATCTCGGGTTTCTTCGCCGGGGTGGCCGGGGTCGTGCTGGTCCACCACAACCACCAGTTCACGCTGGGCCTGTTCCCGCCGGAGGAGAACCTGACGGTCTTCAGCGCCGCGGTGGTGGGCGGGATGGGCTCGATCACCGGGGCGGTGCTGGGCGCGGTGTTCCTCAAGGGCGGGCAGTGGTTCCTCCAGGGCGACTGGCGCCTGTTCGCCTCGGCCACCGGCGTGCTGATCGTGCTGCTGCTGGTGCCGGGCGGCCTGGGCGGCGCCCTGTTCCGGGCCCGGGACCTGGCGGCGGCGGCAGCAGGCCGGCGCCGCGGCATCGACGTGAGCGCCCCACCACCGGACACGCCGCTGACCGCGCCCCCGCCGGTCGCGACGCCAGAACCGGAGACGGTCGAGCCCGCCCCGGCGGGAGTGCCGGGAGGCATGTCATGAGCTGGGTCCAGGGGGTGCGTCACCCGATCGCCTGGCTGCACGAGACCACCGGCGACGGCCCGCTGGCGGCGCTGCTCGTGCTGTTCGGGATCAACGCGGTGGACGAGCTGGCCCGGGTGGCCATCGCGGTGTCGGGCCCGACCATCGCCGACTCGTTCGGCGTGGGCGTGAACGGCGTCGCCATCCCGTTCGTGCTCGCGTTCTCGGCCGCACTGGGCCTGGCCGTGCCCATTGCCACCTTCGCCGACCGCGGCAACCGGGTCCGCCTGGCCGTGCTCGGCGGGATCGTCTTCTCGATCTTCTCGGTCTGCGTGGGCCTGGCCTGGACCGTGTGGGTGCTGGCCATCGCCATGGCCGGGATGCAGGTGGGCAAGGCGTTCATCGAGCCGTCCCACACCTCGCTGCTGAGCGACTACTACCCCGTCGACCGGCGGCCGCGGGTGTTCTCCTTCTATCGGGGCGCCAACGCGCTGGGCGCGCTGGTGGGCGCCATCACCGCCGGGTACGTGGCCGAGGCCCTGGGTTGGCGGGCGCCGTTCTTCGCCTTCGCCGTGCCCATGCTGATCCTGGTGGCGCTGGGGTCGAGGCTGCCCGAGCCCCGCCGCGGCCTGCAGGAGCAGCGCCAGGGTGGCGCCGAGCGCGAAGCCCTCGCCCTGGAGGAGGCGCCGCCGTCGCTGGCCGAGGCGTGGCGCATGTGCTGGCAGGTGGACAGCCTGCGTCGCATCTACCGCACGCTGCCGTTCCTCACCCCGGCGCTGATCGGCTTCGCGCTCTACGGGTCCTTCGCCTATCGGGACATCTTCGGCCTCGACACCGCCGCCCGGGGGTGGGTGATCGGCCTGGTGGAGGGGCCGTCCCAGCTCTTCGGCCTGATCATCGGCACCCGGCTCGCCATGCGCGCCTTCGTGGACGGGCCGGCCAAGGTGTTCCACCAGCTGGCCCGGGCGCTGCTGGTCGTGTCCGTGGCTGCGGCGGTGTTCGCGGCGGCGCCGGTCACCGCGGTGGCGATCAGCGCCAACGTGGTGGTCAGCGCGGGCCTGGCGTTCGTGGTGCCGGGCCTGTTCGCCACCCTGTCGCTGGTGCTGCCGCCCCGGGCGCGGTCGACCGGGTTCGCCCTGGCCTCGGTGTTCGTGCTGGCCGGTCTGCTCACGTTCCCGGTGGTCGGGCTCATCGCCAACTCGTTCGGCATGCGCTGGGGCATCGCCGTGCTGGCGCCGGTCCTGTTCATCGGTGGCCTGGTCGTGGGATCGGCCGGCGACCTCGTGGCCCGCGACATCATGCAGGTGTGGGCGGCCGCCGCCACCCGCACCCAGGCGCTGGCCGCCAAGGCCGAGGGCCGGTCCACCTTGCTGCTGGTGCAGGGCCTCGACGTGTTCTACGGCGACGTGCAGGTGCTGGCCGGCGTGGGGATCGAAGCCGGCGAGGGCGAGATCGTGGCCCTGCTCGGCACCAACGGGGCGGGCAAGTCGACGCTGTTGCAGGCCATCGCCGGGCTGGTCCCGGCGAGCAAGGGTGCGGTGATCCTCGACGGCCGCGACATCACCTACGCACCCGCCCACGAGGTCGCCCCCCGGGGCGTGGCCCTCGTCCCGGGGGGCTGGGCGACGTTCCCGTCGCTCACGGTGGCCGACAACCTGCGGGCCGCGGGCTGGGTGCACCGCCGGGACCGGCGCGAGGCGGCCGCCCGGGTCGAGGAGGTGCTGGCCATGTTCCCGCCGCTGCGGGAGGTGCTGGCCGAGCCGGCGGCCAACCTCTCCGGTGGCCAGCAGCACATGCTGGGCCTGTCCATGGCGCTGCTGGCCCGACCCAAGCTGCTGCTCGTCGACGAGCTGTCGCTGGGACTGGCGCCGGTCGTGGTCGACAAGCTCGTGGAGGCGGTGCGCGACCTGGCCCGCGGCGGGACCACGGTCGTGGTGGTCGAGCAGTCCCTGGACGTGGCGCTGACGCTGGCCGAGCGGGCGTATTTCCTGGACAAGGGGCGGGTGCGCTTCGAGGGCCCGACCGCGGACCTCCGGGATCGCCCGGACCTGCTGCGCTCGACCTTCCTGGCCCAGGCCGTGGCCCCGGCCCGGGCCGGCGCAGCCGAAGGCAACGGCGATGGCGACGATGACGGCGCGGCCGCCCTGGAGCTGGTCGCGGTGAGCCGCAGCTTCGGCGGCATCAAGGCCGTGGACGAGGTGTCGCTGTGCGTGGCCCGCGGCGAGGTGGTCGGCATCATCGGCCCCAACGGGGCGGGCAAGTCCACCCTGGTCGACATCGCCTCCGGGTTCACGCCCAGCGACGGCGGGTCGGTCCGCCTGCACGGCCGCGAGGTCAGCCACCTGTCCGCCAACGGCCGGGCCCGCCGGGGCCTGGGCCGCTCGTTCCAGGCCGGCCGGCTGTTCCCCGCCCTCACCGTCGAGACGTGCCTGGCGGTGGCGCTGGACCGCTGGGGCGAGGTGACCGACCCGGTCCAGCACGCCCTCCACCTGCCCGCGGCCTACGACGAGGAGCGCCGGGTGGCCCGCCAGGTCGACGAGCTGGTCGATCTGCTGGCCCTGGACGCGTACCGCGACAAGTTCGTGCACGAGCTGTCCACCGGCACCCGCCGGGTGGTGGAGCTGGCGTGCGTGATGGCGCTGCGGCCCACCGTGGTGCTGCTGGACGAACCGGCGAGCGGGCTGGCCCAGCGCGAGGTCGAGGCGCTGGCGCCGCTGCTGATGCGCCTTCGGGACCGGCTCGGCGCCAGCCTGGTCGTGGTCGAGCACGACATGCCGCTGGTGACCGCCGTGTCGGACCGGCTGGTGGCGCTCGACCTGGGCCGGGTCGTCGCCGAAGGCCCGCCGGACGAGGTGCTCAGCCACCCCGAGGTGGTGGCCTCCTATCTGGGGACGAGAGGGGATCCGCTGTGCAGCCCATGAAGACCGATCCGGACCAGCGCGAGTCGCGGGGCAACCCGCTCGCCAAGTGGGGCCCGCTGGCCGTGATCGTCGTGCTGCTGCTCGCAGTGGGCGCGTTCGTGGTGGCGGGCAACCGCGGCGGTGACGACGACAGCGGCGACGACGCCGGGTCGGGGTCCGACACGGGCGAGCTGGCCGAGGGCGCTCCGGAGCCGACCGGGCGCATGCCGCTCACCTACGCCGAGGCGCAGGACGCGGGCACCGTCGACGACTACGACTGGGGCGACCGCTGCGACACGGACAGCGCCAAGGTCCGCATCCCCACCGTGTACGCCATGCCGTGCGTGCCCGTGTTCGACGGCGACAACGGCGGTGCGACGACCGGGGGCGTCACCGCCGACACGATCCGCATCGTGCGCTACGTGCCCCAGGCCAACGACGCGGCGGCCTCGTTCGGCCCGCTGGCCGCCGCGGCGGACGACTCCCAGGACGAGCAGCACCAGACGATGCAGGACTACTTCGACATCTACTCGTCGCAGACCGAGCTGTACGGGCGCCACATCGAGCTGATCGACTACCCCGCCACCGGCGCGGCCACCGACGTCGTGGCGGCCCGCGCCGACGGGCGCCAGATCGCCGAGGAGCTCAAGCCGTTCGCTGTGCTGGGCGGGCCCGGCCTCGACGAGGGCGCCTTCGCCCAGGAGCTGACCGCCCACGACATCGTGTGCCTGGACTGCGCCGGTGCCCTCCCCGCCGACATGCTCAAGGACATGGAGCCCCTCGTCTGGTCGGCGCTGCCCTCGGGCGAGCAGATCCTGACGACGATGGGCGCCTGGACCACCCGCCTGGGCGAGACGGCCACCGCGGAGGAGAACGTGGCCCAGTGGGCCGGCGGCCCCCAGCAGGACAAGCCCCGCAAGTTCGGGGTGATCCACTTCGACCAGGACCCGCCGATCTTCGCGGTGGACGAGGACGACATCCCCGAGGGCATCGACCTGGTCGACTCCTACCTCCTCGACCCGACCACGATCCCCCAGCGCACCCAGGAGCTGGTCGCCCGGTTCAAGTCCCAGGGCATCACCACCGTGGCCTTCTTCGGCGATCCCTACACGCTCACGTTCCTGACCCAGGCCGCGACCGAGCAGGGCTGGTTCCCGGAATGGGTCATCACCGGGACGGCGTTCACCGACACCATCGCCTTCGGCCGCGGCTACGACCCCCAGCAGGTGGCGCACGCGTTCGGGATCTCCCAGACCCCGGCGACGACGCCCCAGGACCTGCAGGACGGGGTCCAGCTCTACCGCTGGTACTTCGGGGGCGACGACACGATGCCCCCGGCCAGCACCCTGTACACGGTGCTGAGCTATCCGGCCCAGTTCATCGTCCAGGGCATCCACATGGCCGGCCCCGACCTCACCCCGGAGACGTTCGCCCGGGGCCAGTTCCGCGTCCCGCCCGCGGGTGGCGGGCCCACGCGGGCCCAGGTCAGCTTCGGCAACTGGGGCTTCTTCCCCGGCCTGGGGACCGACTACGCGGCCATCGACGACGACTCCGAGATCTGGTGGGACCCGACCGTCGAGGCTCCGGACGAGATCGGAACGCCGGGCACCGGCGTGTGGCGCCGGGCCCACGGCGGCGAGCGGTTCATCAACGCTGACGACGTGCCCGCGCCGGATCCGTTCGGCGACCCGGCCGACACCGTGACCGTGGTCGATCCGCTGCCGGCCGAGGACGCGGCGCCCGCCTACCCGCCGCCCCCGGGGTCGCCGGCCGCCGGCTGAGCCAGGATGGGGCCCGTGGACCTGCATCCCTGGAACCGCGACTTCACCTGGCAGGCGGGCTCACCGCCGTACGGGACGCTGACCGCTGAGCAGGCCGCGGCCTTCGACCGGGACGGCTACGTGGTGATGCCGGACGTGTTCGACGCGGCCACGGTGGCCGAGGTGGTGGCCGACATCGACCGGTTCGAGGCCGAGGTCGCTGCCTACCTGGCGGGGCGGACTAACCAGCGGATGCTGATCGCCGAGGCCGGGGCCATCACGTTCACGACCCACCTCGTGACCCGGTCCGAGCGGCTGGCCGCCTTCTCCCGCCACCCGTTCTTCACCGGCGTCTGCGCCGACCTGGTCGGCCCCGACGTCAACCTCTACTGGGACCAGGCCGTGTACAAGAAGCCGGAGAAGCCCCGGCGCTTCCCCTGGCACCAGGACAACGGCTACGCCTTCGTCGAGCCCCAGCAGTACCTGACTTGCTGGGTGGCGCTCACCGACGCCACCGCCGACAACGGCTGCCCCCGCGTGGCCCGGGGCCGCCACCGGGACGGGACCCTGGCCCACACCTACGTCGACCCGCTGGGCTTCGAGTGCTTCTCGGACGCCGACATCGCGGAGATCGACGTGGCCGAGGTCGGCGCGGGCGGCGTTGTGGTGTTCTCCAGCCTGACGCCGCACCTGACCGGGCCCAACGTCACCGGCGAGGTCCGGAAGGCCTACATCCTCCAGTACGCGCCCCGGGGCGCCGAGGTGCTGCGCGGCGACCCGACGGGAGAGCCCACTGAGCGGGTCCCGGCCGATGACCCCGCCCGCCAGTTCCCGGTCCTGCGCGACGGCCACCCCGTGTGACGATCAGCCCTGTCGGTGGCAGGATCCACCGGGCATGCTGGGGCCATGGCCAACGGTTCGCAGTTCGGGTCGATGCCGGTGTCGGTGCTCACGGCCGAGCAGATCGTCCGGGTGGCAGGGGATGCGACGCTCTACGAGGTGGCCGGCGTCATGGCGGGAGCCAGCGTCGGGGCGCTGGTCGTGGGGGACGGGGACCGGCCCGCCGGCATCGTCAGCGAGCGTGACTTCGTGGCCGCGCTGGCGGCCGGCAAGGACCCGGGAACGACGCTGGCCGAGGACATCGCCCACACGTCGCTGGTGTGGTGCGACCAGGACGCCACCGTGTCCGAAGTGGCCGAGCTGATGATGCAGGAGTACGTCCGCCACGTCCTGGTCGAGGACCAGGGCAAGCTCGTCGGGATCGTCTCGGCCCGCGACCTGCTGGGCGCCTACGCCTCCGAGGACACCGACGACGAGGAGCAGTAGCCCGGCGTGCGACGCGAGCTGCTGGGGGGCCTCCGGCGGCTGAGCGCGACGACCACGGTCCTCCAGCGGGCGCGCCTGGCGGATCCGCTCGGCGGCATGTGGGAGGCCGCCGACGTGCAGTGGTGGTGGCGCCGGCGCCGGGCGACCGACGATCTGGCGCTCCCGGTCTGGTTCGACGAGGCCGGCCCGGTAGCCGCGGCCGGGCTGACGGCCTGGGACGGCGCCTGGCAGGCAGACGTTTTCGCGGTGCCGTCCCTCGTCGACGAGCGAGACGTCTGGGCCGAGACCCTCGAAGCCGTCGCCGCCCATCGTGGGGTGGCGGTCCAGGTGCTCGTGTTCGGCGACGCGCCGCTGGCGGACCTGGCCGTCGCGGCCGACGGCACGGTCGCCGGCTACGCGCTGTCCTGGTTCGACCCCGTCACGCGGGTCGGGCTCCTCGAACCGATGCGGGTCGAGGACGGCTACCAGCGACGCGGCCTCGCCCGCACGTTGCTGACGAACGGCCTCGATCGGCTCGCACGCAAGGGCGCACTCCGCCTGAAGGTCGGCTTCGACTCCGACGCCGCCCGCGACCTCTACCTCGGTGCCGGCTTCGTGCAGACGTCGGTCGACCGGACGCTGATCCGGCCGGCTACGGCCATGCAGCGTTACGTCACGCCGGGCGGGTAAGGGTGTCGTATGGACTGGACGACGCAGCTCCTGGAGCAGCTCACGTTTCACTGGGAGCACCAGGCCCGGCCCCGGCTCGACGGCCTCGGGGACGACGAGTACCTGTGGGAGCCGGTGCCCGGGGCCTGGAGCATCCGCCTCCGGGCCGAGTCCCCCACCCCGCTGGCGGCCGGCGGCGGCGAGCGTGTCATCGACTTCGCCCTGCCTGCGCCGGAGCCGACGCCGGTGACCACCATCGCCTGGCGCCTGGGGCATGTGAACGTGGGCGTCTTCGGCGCCCGGAACGCCTCCCACTTCGGCGGGCCGCCGATCGACTACCAGACCGTCGACTGGCCCGCCGACGCGGCCGGGGCGCTCGCCATGCTGGACGAGGGCTACGGCCGGTGGGTCGAAGGCGTCCGGAGCCTGGACGAGGCCGGATTGGCCCGGCCGTGCGGTCCCGCCGAGGGCCCGTTCGCGGAGCTCCCGATGGCGGCCCTGGTCCTGCACATCCACCGGGAGGCGATCCACCACCTGGCCGAGGTGGCGTTGCTGCGCGACCTGTACGCACACGAGGAGGCCGGCTGATGGCGGTCCACATCGACCTCACGTTCGACTGTGTGGACGGCGAACGGCTGGGCGAGTTCTGGAAGCTGGCCCTCGGCTACGAGGACGAGCCGCCGCCCCCGCCCTTCGCCACGCGGCAGGAGTGGCTGGCCCACTACGGCGCGACCGGCGACGGCCCGACCGGGGCCTGGCTGCGAGACCCCGACGGGATCGGCCCCCGGCTCTCGTTCCTGCCCGTCCCCGAGCAGAAGGTGGCGAAGAACCGCCTGCACATCGACGTGCGCGTGCCGGCCAAGGGCACGCCCACCGAGCGGTGGGCGTGCATCACGGACACGGTCGCCCGGTTGACGGATGCCGGCGCCACCACGCTCGCCACCTTCGAGGGCCACCACGTCGTGATGGCCGACCCGGAGGGCAACGAGTTCTGCGTGGCGTACGCCGCAGCGCCCGCGGCCGGGCGCTAGGGCACTTCCTGCAGCACGAAGGTGTTGCCGTCGGGGTCGGCGAAGTCCGAGAACGAGTTGAACTTGTTTCGCTCGGGGTCGGGGCCGGGCGTGCGCTGACCGTTCTCGAAGTGGAACACGTCGGCGACCTCGATCCCGGCCTCGCTCAGCTCCTTGTGGGCGGCGACGATGTCGTCCACCACGAGGTGGATCCCGCGGATCGATCCGGGGACCATGTCGTGGCCCAGGCCCGTGCCGAACGTGATCGAGCACGCCGATCCGGGCGGGGTGAACTGCACGACGCGAAACGTGTCGCCCATCTTGTGATCG
Organism: Actinomycetota bacterium; assembly: GCA_046734695.1. Taxonomy (GTDB): domain Bacteria; phylum Actinomycetota; class Acidimicrobiia; order Acidimicrobiales; family VFJN01; genus ZC4RG19. The sequence goes on from JBKPRS010000144.1 coordinate 35,934, forward strand.
ACGTCGAGCGTGAACCCGGCCTTCTCGTAGAAGGCCTTGGATCGGTCCACGTCCGAGACGGGGATCACCACGACTTCGACTCTCATGTCCACGGTGCACTCTCCTGTTCGGTTGGGATGTGCCTCCTGTAACGACGGGCGCGCCGGGAACTCATCGCGCCGGGCTCAAGGCTCCCGCGGCACGAACTGGTACCACCAGCCCTCGGGCGGCCCGTCGTCGACCAGCACGTAGAGCCCCTCGTCCTCCTCGACCTCGACCGGGGGCGGGAAGCGGGCCAGCCGGCTCTGCGACGGGCCGCCCTCGCAGCGGA
>JBKPRS010000145.1:0-4976 GCA_046734695.1 Actinomycetota bacterium
GGACGACCTGGCCGGCTGGCTGCCGGCGGCGGGCACGGCCCACCTGCGCTCGGGCGACGAGCAGGCCCGGCGCTTCGCCCGCTGGCCCGGGGCGGTCGAGCGGGCGGTGGAGCTGGGCCGGGCCTGCGCCTTCGACCTGGCGCTGGTGGCGCCCCGGCTGCCGCCCTTCCCCTGCCCCGACGGGCTCGGCGAGATGGCCTACCTGCGACGGTTGGCGTACGAGGGGGCGGACCGGCGCTATGGCCCCCGCGACCAGAACTCCCGGGCGTGGAACCAGGTCGACCACGAGCTCGACGTCATCGAGGCGCTGGGATTCCCCGGCTACTTCCTGGTGGTGTGGGACATCGTCGAGTTCTGCGCCCGCTCGAACATCCTCTGCCAGGGCCGGGGGAGCGCGGCCAACTCGGCGGTCTGCTACGCGCTGGGCATCACCAACGCCGACGCGGTGTCGCTCGGCCTGCTGTTCGAGCGCTTCCTGTCACCCGAGCGCGACGGGCCGCCCGACATCGACATCGACATCGAGAGCGGCCGCCGGGAGGAGGCGATCCAGTACGTGTACCGGCGCCACGGCCGGCTGCACGCGGCCCAGGTCGCCAACGTCATCAGCTACCGGGCCCGCTCGGCGGTGCGGGACATGGCCAAGGCGCTGGGCTACTCGCCGGGCCAGCAGGACGCCTGGTCCAAGCAGATGGACATGTGGTCGACGGTGTCGTCCACCAGCGCCGAGAGCGGCCACGACATCCCCGCGGCCGTCCTGAGCCTGGCCCGGGAGGTCGAGCGGGCGCCCCGCCACCTGGGCATCCACTCGGGGGGCATGGTCATCTGCGACCGGCCCATCATCGAGGTGTGCCCGGTCGAGTGGGCCCGCTTCCAGGGCAAGGCCTCGATCCGTGACGGTGTCGAGGATGAGGTCGGCCCGGGCGAGGACGAGACCGTGCCCCTGCGCACGGTGCTGCAGTGGGACAAGGACGACTGCGCGGCCGTGGGCCTGGTCAAGTTCGACCTGCTGGGCCTGGGCATGCTCGAGGCGCTGCACGGCACCCTCGACCTGGTGCGCGAGGCCCACGGCGAGGTGATCAGCCTGGCCACGCTGCCCCAGGACCCCGAGGTCTACGCCATGTTGTGCCGGGCCGACTCGATCGGCGTGTTCCAGGTCGAGTCCCGGGCCCAGATGGCCACGCTGCCCCGCCTGCGGCCGGAGACGTTCTACGACCTGGTGGTGGAGGTGGCGCTGATCCGGCCCGGTCCCATCCAGGGCGGGTCGGTGCACCCGTACATCCGCCGGCGCAAGGGCCTGGAGGACCCGACCTACCTGCACCCCCTGCTGGAGAACGCCCTGCACAAGACCCTGGGCGTGCCCCTGTTCCAGGAACAGCTCATGCAGATGGCCATCGACGCCGCGGGGTTCACGCCGGGCGAGGCCGACCAGTTGCGCCAGGCCATGGCGGCCAAGCGCAGCCACGAGCGCATGGGCCGGCTGCGGCACCGGCTGTACGAGGGCATGGCCACCAACGGGATCACGGGCGAGGTGGCCGACCGCATCTGGGACAAGCTGGCCGCCTTCGCCAGCTACGGCTTCCCCGAGAGCCATTCGGTGAGCTTCGCCTACCTGGTGTACGCCTCGTCGTGGCTCAAGCGGTACTACCCGGCTGCCTTCTGCGCGGCCCTGCTCAACGCCCAGCCCATGGGGTTCTACTCGCCGCACTCCCTCACCCAGGACGCCCGCCGCCACGGCGTCGAGGTGCGCACCCCCGACCTGGCCCGCTCCGGCGCCGGCGCCACCCTGGAATCCCCCGTCCCTCCCGCCCCACCACCCGGTCCAGGAGCTCCGCCCGAGACGTGGGGGCGGGGTGGCCCGGTCGTGCGCCTCGGGTTGGGCTCGGTGCGCAGCCTCGGGACCGAACTGGCGGAGGGGATCGTGGCCGAGCGGGAGGCCCACGGTCCTTACACCAGCCCCGAGGATCTGGTGCGCCGGGTGCCGGGGCTCAGCGTCGCCCAGCTGGAGAACCTGGCCACCGCGGGGGCCCTGGGCTGCTTCGGGTTGGACCGGCGCCGGGCCCTGTGGGTGGCGGGAGCGGTGGCGCACGCCGGGGCCGACCGGCTCGACGGCATCGTCACCGGGGCGGACGCGCCCCGGCTCCCGGGGCTCGATCCCATCGACGAGGCCCGGGCCGACCTGTGGGCCACGGGCGTGAGCCCCGAGGGCCACCCCACCCGCTTCGTCCGCCACCTGCTCGACGACCTGGGGGTGGCCACGTCCGTGGGGCTGGCGGACCACGAGCACGGCTCCCGGGTCACGGTGGCCGGGGTGGTCACCCACCGCCAGCGGCCGGCCACGGCCGCGGGCATCACGTTCCTCAACCTGGAGGACGAGACCGGCCTGCTCAACATCGTGGTGTCCAAGGGGTGCTGGACCCATCACCGCCGGGTGGTGCGCACCGCTCCGGCCCTGCTGGTGCGGGGCCGGCTCGAACGGGTCGACGGGGTGACCAACGTCCTGGCCGAGCGCATCGAGGCGCTCCCCATCAAGGCCGCGGTCCGCAGCAGGGACTTCCGATGACTCGCCTCGGTCCGCAGCAGGGACTGAAGCTGCGCCACGCAGGGACCGACGCTGCGCTACGCGGCGTGGCGTGTCCCTCGGGACCTGCCGGCCGAGGCGGAGGCCGGCGGTCCGGAGTTCCTCGACCGGCTGCAGGGCCGCAGTCGCCCCGGGCCCTCCGACGGGCCTACCGTTGCGCCCGTGCCGGACAAGCGCCAAGACTCCAAGCAGCGCCGGGCCGCCCGCAACCGGGCGAGCCGCGATGCGCTCGCCGCCCGCCGCGAGAACGTGGTCACTTCGCGTACCGCCGCGTCGTCGTCATCCTCGTCCAAGTCCTCGTCCAAGTCGGGCTCGACCCGCTCCGGTGGCTCCGGGCGGTCCGCCGCGCCGCCGCCCGAGGCAGCCACGCCGACGAGAAGCTTCCTGGGGATGCCCCTCGGCCGTCCCGGCGACCTGCCGGTGCTGCTCGCGGTTCCCTTCGCCCTCGTGTCCTCGGTCTTCCTGCTGTTCTCCAAGGTCCCCGTGGACGACCGCGGCGAGCCGATCCCGGCGAGCTTCGGAGGCGTCGCGCGGCTGGCGCGCGAGACCGTCACCGGCCAGCCGCTCCCGGACCACTCCCAGACGCAGCTCGAGGCTCACGGTCCGGCGGTCCTGTTGTTCCTGCTCCTGCCGGTGGGCGTGACCCTGTTCGCCGCGTTCTACGCCAACCGGCGCCCCGATCGCGCCCGCTGGCTGACCTACACCATGATCGGCATGGCCCTGGTGGTGTTCTTCGCCTTCGGCTTCTTCTTCCTGCCCTCGTTGGTCCTGCTCGGCGTGGGCAGCTTCCAGGCCCGCAAGGCCGACCTCCCGGCCCGGATAGCCGAGCGCGTGGTCCCCCCCGAGCGCAGCCGCCGGGGCCGCCGCGTCATCGACGCCGAGTCGCGTGAGGTCAGCGAGGACGAGCCGATCGAGGACGAAGTACCCGAGGACGAGCTCGTCGACGACGAACCGGCCGACGGCGACGACGACCCTCTGGCGGAGCTGGAAGCCGAGCTGGAAGCCGAGGGCGACACGGACGGGAGCGACGTCGGCGACAACGGGCGCAAGCCATCGTCGTGACCCCGCCGGCCGTCGTCCGGGTGCGCGCGTTGGTGTCCGGCCGGGTCCAGGGCGTCTGGTATCGGGAGAGCTGCCGGCGCGAGGCCGAGCGCCTCGGCGTCGTCGGTTGGGTCCGCAACCGGCCTGACGGCCGGGTCGAGATCGAGGCCGAGGGCCCGCGGCCCGCGGTCGACGCCCTCCTGACCTGGGCCGGGCACGGGCCACCGCGTGCCGTCGTCGATCGAGTGGCGGTGGACGACCGCCCGCCGATGGGCGAGTCGCGCTTCCTGGTGGCCTGAGCTACGGGTTGGTGGCGGCGAACGAGCCGCTGAGCACGGACGTCATGTACGCCGATCGCGACTCCACCGCCTGGGCCGCCTGCTCGCCCGCCATCCCCTCGGTCACGCCCGATGGCTCGGCCAGGGCGTACAGCCGGATCTCATAGTTGTGCGTGCCCGACGGTGGGCAAGGGCCCGCCCAGCCGGGCCGCCCGAAGTCGTTCTCGGCCTGGACCCCGGGCGGTGCGGTCGCCTCGGCCAGCCCCCCGACGCTGGGCGCCATGCCCGCCACCACCCAGTGGACGAAGCCCTCGGCCTGTGGATCGATGTCCCGCATGACGAGCGCCAGCTCGACCGTGCCCGTGGGGATGCCGGTCCAGGCGAGCGGGGGCGAGACGTCCGACCCCCGGCAGGTGTAGGTGGCGGGGATGTCGGCGCCGTCCGCGAACGCGGGGCTGGAGAGTCGCAGCGGCTCGGTCGACGACGTGCTGCCGTCGCCGGTGACGGTTCCCTCCGACGCCAAGGTGCTGCTGGTGGGGGGCGCGCTGGTCGTGGTCTGGTCGGGTCCGGGCTCACGCAGTGCCCGGCCGTCGTTCCCACACGCCGCCGTGGCCAGGCCCAGCAGCACGGCGGCGGCCGCCAGGGCGACCCGCCGGCCATGCGTCGTCTCTCCCGGCATCGGGCGAGTGTTGCAGACTGTCGGCACACGATGAGCAGACACGACGACGGCCCACCGTCACCAGGTCCTCCATGCCCTCGAACCTCGCCCCCGCCGCGCGGCTGCGCGCCCTGTTGGGACCGGACGCCGCCGGTGTCCGGCAGAGCCTCGTCGCGCTCGGGCTCAACTCATCGACCAGCCTGATCGCCGGCGCCTTCCTCGGTGCCATCGAGGGCACGCTGCGGACCTACCCGGGCCTGCTGGTCCTGGTGCCGGCTGCCATCGGGCTGCGGGGCAACATCTTCGGCTCGTTCGGCAACCGCCTCTCGACCTCGATCCACTCCGGTACATTCCGCTGGTCGATGCGGCGGGAGGCGGTGCTGGGCCAGAACGTGCTGGCCTCGATGCTGCTGACCATGGG
>JBKPRS010000146.1:0-6957 GCA_046734695.1 Actinomycetota bacterium
GGGGGCGGAGTCGTGACCGACACCGCCGGGTTCGCGGCTGCCGTCTACCACCGGGGCGTGGGCGTGGTGCACGTGCCCACGACCCTGCTGGGCATGGTGGACGCCGCCATCGGGGGCAAGACCGGCGTGAACCTGCCGGAGGGCAAGAACCTGGTGGGGGCGTTCTGGCAGCCCGACGCGGTGGTGTGCGACACCGATGCGCTGGAGACCCTGCCCGAGCGCGAGCGCCGCAGCGGGCTGGGGGAGATGGCCAAGTACCACTTCCTCACCGGCGACGACCTGCTGGCGCTGCCGCTCGACGAGCGCATCGCGGCCTGCGTCCGCATCAAGGCGGCGGTCGTCGCCGCGGACGAGCGGGAGGACCCGACCGAGCGCCGGGGCCGGGCCATCCTCAACTACGGCCACACCCTGGCCCACGCCCTGGAGAACGCGGGCGGCTACGACCTGCGCCACGGCGAGGCGGTGGCCGTGGGGCTCGCCTACGCCGCCCAGCTGGCCTGGACCCTGGGCCGCATCGACGACGCCCGGGTGGAGGACCACTACCGGGTGCTGGCGGAGTACGGCCTGTCGGCCACCATGCCCGCCGGCGCCGAGGCCGAGCCGCTGCTCACGCTCATGGGCCGGGACAAGAAGGCCCTGGGGGGGCTCACGTTCGTGCTCGACGGTCCCGAGGGCGTGGAGGTCGTGGCCGGGGTCGACCCCGGCGACGCCGCGGCCCCGCTCACCCGCATGATCTACGAGGCGACCCGCGCCCACCGGGCGGTCGGACCGTGAGCAGCGAGCGGATCATCCTGCTGCTCAACGGGCCCAACCTGGGCCTGCTCGGGTCGCGCGAGCCCGAGATCTACGGCCACGAGACGCTGGAGGACCACGTCGAGGCGGTCCGGGAGGCGGCGGCCAAGCACGGCCTGGCCCTGGAGCACGTCCAGTCCGAGCACGAGGGCACGCTGGTCGAGGCCATCCACGGCGCCCGGGACCGCTGCGCGGCGATCGTGATCAACCCCGGCGCCTTCACCCACTACGCCTGGGCGATCCACGATGCGCTGGCCGCGTTCGACGGCCCGGTGATCGAGGTCCACCTGTCCAACCCCCAGCGCCGGGAGGCGTGGCGCCACACATCGGTGGTCTCGCCGGTGGCGACCGGCACCATCGCGGGGCTCGGCGGGTCCGGCTATGTCCTCGCCATCCAGGCGGTAGCCGAGCTCCTGGACCGCACGTAGCCTCGTCCGGGTGACCTTCGACCGCACCGCCCTGCCCCCCATGGACGTCGCCGCCCGCGCCCAGCGGCTGCGGGCGGGCTTCGACGCCGCAGGGTGCGACGCCGTGCTGGTCACCAACCTGACCAACGTCCGCTACCTGACCGGCTTCAGCGGCTCCGCCGCGCTGCTGCTGGTGGCGCCGGACGGGCTCGTGTTCGTGACCGACGGCCGCTACCGAGACCAGGCGGCGGACGAGCTGGCCGCGGCCGGGGTGGAGGCTGACATCCGGATCGGTCGCACCAGCGAGGCCCAGCGCGACCTGCTGGCCAAGGCGGCCGCGGGCCTGGCCCGCCTGGGCCTGGAGGCCGAGGACGTGACCTGGGCCCAGCAGCAGCGCTACGACGCCGACTGGTTCGAGGCCGCCGAGCTGGTCGCCACCGCCGGCCTGGTGGAGGGCCTGCGCGAGCTCAAGGACGCGGGCGAGATCGCCCGCATCGAGGCCGCCTGCACCCTCGCCGACGAGGCGCTGGCCGCGGTCCGCCACCGGCTGGGGGAGGCGCCGACGGAGGCCGAGGTGGCGCTCGACCTGGAGTGGGAGATGCGGCAGCGGGGCGCCGACGGCCCGTCGTTCGAGACGATCGTCGCCTCCGGCCCCAACGGCGCCCAGCCCCACCACCGGGCCGGCGACCGCCGCATCGCCGAGGGCGACCTGGTCGTGATCGACTTCGGCGCCCTGGTCGACGGCTATCACTCGGACATGACCCGCACCCTGGCCGTGGGCGCCCTCGACGGCACCCAGCAGCGCATGTTCGACGTCGTGCGCGAGTCCCAGGCCGCGGGCGTGGCGGCCGTGCGGGCCGGGGTCGAGGCCCAGGCGGTCGACGAGGCGTGCCGGGCGGTCATCCGGGAGGCGGGCTGGGACGAGGCGTTCCTGCACGGGACGGGCCACGGCGTGGGCCTCGACATCCACGAGCCGCCTCGGATCTCGACCACCGCCACTGGTAGCCTGGCCGACGGCCACATCGTCACGGTCGAGCCCGGCGTCTACCTTCCCGCTCACGGAGGCGTCCGCATCGAGGACACGGTCGTGGTCACCCCCGAGGGCTGCCGCCCTCTGACGCGGGCCTCCAAGGAGCCCGCCCTCTAGTCCCCGAACACGCGCGCAGGAGTCTCACCAATGCCCGCCACCACCACCAACGATCTCAAGCGGGGGATGACCCTCGACCTCACCGAGGGGCTGTTCCAGGTCGTCGACTTCCAGCACGTCAAGCCGGGCAAGGGGCCGGCGTTCGTGCGCACGACGCTGCGCAACGTCCGCTCCGGCGGCGTCCTCGACCGCACGTTCCGCGCCGACGAGCGCGTCGAGCAGGCGATGGTCGAGAAGAAGGACATGCAGTTCCTCTACCGCGACGGCGACGACTACGTGTTCATGGACAACTCGACCTACGAGCAGACCCACGTCGGCCCGGCCGCCCTGGGCGACGCCACCAACTACATCGTCGACGGGTCGACCATGGTCCTGCAGTTCTACAAGGACGAGATCATCGGCACCGACATGGCCGCCGCGGTCGAGCTCACGGTGACCGACACCGAGCCCGGCATCCAGGGCGACCGGGTGTCCGGCGCCCGCAAGCCCGCGACGCTCGAGACCGGCCTCGTCGTGCAGGTGCCGCTGTTCGTGAACTCGGGCGAGCGCATCAAGGTCGACACCCGCACCGGCGAGTACCTCACCCGGGCCTGAGCCGGGCTGTCGTGGGCGATCTGGAGCCGACGGAGGTCGAGAGCCGCCGGGGTGCCCGCGAGCGGGCGCTGGAGCTGCTGTACGAGGCCGAGGCCAAGGACACCGCGCCCGGCGAGGTCCTCGCGGCCCTGCCGGTGGCACCCATCCCGCTCGCCGTCGAGCTGGTGCGCGGGGTCGAGGCCCACCAGGCCGAGATCGACGAGCGGCTGAGCCGGCTGGTCGCCCCCCGCTGGACGCTGGAGCGCCTGGCCGCGGTCGACCGGGCCGTGCTCCGCATCGGCTCCTACGAGCTGGCCGAGGCGCCGGACCGGACCCCGGCCGTGATCATCAACGAGGCCGTGGTGCTGGCGCGGCGCTTCGGCACCGACGACTCGCCCCGCTTCGTCAACGGCGTGCTGGCCGCGGTGGCGTCCGAGGTCCGCCCGGCCGAGGAGCCCTGACGCTCGACCTCCCGGACCCCCCGCTGGCCGATCCGGAGGCCGGGGAGTCCGGGATCGTGCTGCGCCCGTGGCGGCCCACCCCGGGCGACGCCGCCGTGTTGGCCGCCGCCTGGCGCGCCGCGGGGTCGAGCACGACGACGGCGGACGTGACCCTGCGCTGGATCTCGGGCGACGCCGACCGCCGCGCCGCCGACCGAGCCCTCGACATGGTCGTGGCGTCCGCCGCCGACGACGCCACGGCCCTGGGGGAGGTGGGGCTGCGCAACCTGGACCGGCCCCGCCGCCGAGCCGAGATCGGCTGGTGGATCGTCCCCGAGCACCGCAGCCAGGGCCTGGCCACCGCGGCGGTGCGCCTGGTGTCCGGCTGGGCCCTCGGCCCGCCCCTCGACCTGGTCCGGGTGTGGGCCCGCATCGATCCCGCCAACGCCGCGTCCGCCCTGGTGGCCGAGCGGGCCGGGTTCGTCCGGATCGGGCTCGCCGATGGCACGGATGTGTGGGCGGTCGGTGCTAGCCTGCGTTCCTGACCGTGAAGCGGGTCCTGTGAGTCCCGCACGGACAGAGAGATGGGGAGGTCCCCGATTGGCAGAACGCGAACGCCGAATCACGCCCCCGTTCGGGGGCGTTTTCGTTGCCCGCACACAGGTCCTGGACGCCGACGACGTGCGCCGGGCCCTGTGGCGGATGGCGCACGAGATCGTCGAGCACAACCACGGGCTCGACGACGTGGTCCTGATCGGGCTGCAGACGGGTGGGGTGGCCTTTGCCGCCGGGCTGGCCGAGGCCCTGGCCAAGATCGACGGTGAGGCACCGCCCCAGGGCACGCTGGACGTGGCCTTCCACCGCGACGACATCGGGCTGCGCCCGGTGCTGACGAGCGCGGTGACCGACATCCCCACCGACCTGAACGGGCAGGTGGTCGTGCTGGTGGACGACGTGCTCTACACGGGCCGGACCATCCGCGCCGCCCTCGACGCGGTGCACACCTACGGCCGGCCCCGCGCGGTGCAGCTGGCGGTCATGGTCGACCGGGGCCATCGGGAGCTGCCGATCCGGGCCGATTACGTGGGCAAGAACCTGCCGTCCCGCCGGGACGAGATGGTCAACGCCACGCTCGACGGGGTCGAGCTGGGCGAGGTCCGCAAGGAGGGTCGATGAAGCACCTGCTGGGCGTGGCCGACCTGTCGGCCGAGGACTTCGACCGCCTCCTCAACCTCACCGACAGCTTCGCCGAGGTGGGCCGGCGGCGGATGCCGAAGGTCCCGGCCCTCCAGGGTCGCACCGTGACCTGGCTCTTCTACGAGGACTCGACCCGCACCCGGCTCAGCTTCGAGCAGGCGGCCAAGCGCCTGTCGGCCGACACGCTGAGCTTCTCGGTGTCGACCTCCTCGGTGCGCAAGGGCGAGTCGCTGCGCGACACGGTCGAGACCATCGAGGCCATGGGCGTGGACTGCATCGTGGTCCGCCACGGCTCGGCGGGCGTGCCCCACCAGATCGCCCGCTGGGTGTCGGCCAGCGTCGTGAACGCGGGCGACGGCTGGCACGAGCACCCCACCCAGGCTCTGCTCGACTGCTACACGATCCGGGAGCACCTCGGCGGCCTCGACGGCCGGCGCATCGCCATCGTGGGCGACGTCAAGCACAGCCGGGTGGCCCGCAGCGACGCCTGGGCCTTCACCACCATGGACGCCGAGGTCACGCTGGTGGCGCCGCCCACGCTGCTGCCGCCCAGCACCGAGGGCTGGCCGGTGCGCGTCAGCCACGATCTCGACAGCGTGCTCGGCGACGTCGACGCCGTCTACCTGCTGCGCATGCAGCAGGAGCGGATGACCGAGGCGCTGGTCCCGTCGCTGCGGGAGTACACCGCCTGCTACGGCCTGACCCGCCGGCGGGTGGACCTGCTCGGCGACAAGGCCATCGTCATGCACCCCGGGCCCATGAACCGGGGCGTGGAGATCGCCGCCGACGTGGCCGACCTGCCCCGCTCGGTCGTCATCGACCAGGTGCGCAACGGGGTGGCGGTGCGCATGGCGGTGCTGTTCGATCTGCTCGGCTCGGGCCGGGACCTGGAGGTCAAGCCGTGAAGTCGATCGTCATCCGGGGCGGCGACGTGGTCGACGCCACCGGGTCCCGCCGGGCCGACGTGCGGGTGGAGGACGGCCGCATCGCCGCGGTCGGGACGGAGTTGTCCGCCGATGTCACCTTGGACGCGGGCGGCTGCGTGGTCGCGCCCGGCCTGGTCGACCTGCACACCCATCTGCGCCAGCCGGGCAAGGAGGAGGCCGAGACGGTCGAGACCGGAGCCCGCGCCGCGGTGCTGGGCGGGTTCACCGCGGTGCTGGCCATGCCCAACACCACGCCGGCGATCGACTCCGCCGGCGTGGCCCGCGAGGTGCTGGACCTGGGCCGTGACGCCTGCTGCGACGTGTACACCTCCGGCGCCATCACGGTGGGCCGGGCCGGGACGCAGCTGGCCCCGATGGCCGAGCTGGCGGCACTGGGCGTGCGGTTCTTCACCGACGACGGGACCGGCGTGCAGGACGGCCGGCTCATGCGCCGGGCGCTGGAGTACGCGCGGGGCCTGGGCGTGACGCTGGCCCAGCACTGCGAGGACGACGTGCTGGCCGCAGGCGGGGCCATGAACGAGGGCGCCGTGTCGGCCCGCCTCGGCATCCCCGGCCAGCCCGCGGAGGCCGAGGAGGTCATGGTCATGCGCGACATCGCCCTGACCCGCCTCACCGGTGGCCGGGTCCACTTCCAGCACCTGTCCACCCGCCGCTCGGTGGCGCTCGTCGCGGCGGCCAAGGCCGAGGGCCTGGCGGTCACCTGCGAGGCGACGCCGCACCACCTGGCGCTGACCGACGAGCGCTGCGAGTCCTACGACCCGGTGTTCAAGGTCAACCCGCCGCTGCGCACCGCGGACGACGTGGCCGCGGTGCGGGCCGGGCTGGCGGACGGGACGATCGATTGCATCGCGACCGACCACGCCCCCCACGCACCCGAGACCAAGGAGCAGCCCTTCGACGAGGCGCCGCCGGGGATGCTGGGGCTGGAGACGGCCCTGGCCGTGGCGCTGACCCACCTGGACCTGCCGCTGGCCGAGATCCTCGCTCTGCTCTCCTGGCGCCCCGCCGCCATCATCGGCCTGGCGGACACCCACGGCGGTCCCCTCGCGGAAGGGCGGCCCGCCAACCTGTGCGTCATCGACCCTGCGGCCACTTGGACCGTCGAGCCCGAGCGCCTGGCGTCTCGCAGCCGGAACACGCCCTACGCAGGCATGACGCTGACAGGCCGGGTCCGGCACACGGTGGTCGGCGGCGAGGCCGTGGTGATCGACGCGGAATGCCAGCGATGAGAGTCGATGCACTAGGCTGCATCTTCATGCAACGGGAAGGACCATGAGCGTCAGGGAAGGGCTGTTGGTGCTGGCCGACGGCACCACGTTCGAGGGCGAGCTGATCGGGGCCGACCCGCCCGGCGGGGTCGCCACCGGCGAGGTGGTGTTCAACACCGTCCTGTCGGGCTACCAGGAGGTCCTGTCGGACCCCAGCTACGCCGGCCAGATCATCACGTTCACCTA
>JBKPRS010000147.1:0-20950 GCA_046734695.1 Actinomycetota bacterium
GGCGCGCCTCGGGCTCGCCGTCGGTCCCGGGCGAGGGAGCGAGGGCGTCGAGCTCGGCCACCGCCTCCTGCCAGGACTCGTGGTGGGGCCGCAGCGCGGCAGCGGTGGAGGCCCATGCCTCGACGTGCACCCGCACCAGGCGCTGCTGGGCCGCGCCCCGGGGCGGGCGGCCGGCCAGCACCGCCGCCACCTCCAGCAGGGCGTGGTCGGCTGCTTCCATGACGGTCTTGCCATCGGGGACACCGGGAAGCGCGGCGGCCTCGCGCAGGTCCGCGTGGGCCGCGGCCACCTCGGGCGGGACCAGGTGGCTGACGCCACGGCGGCCATGGCGGCGCCGGGCGGACAGCCGTAGGACGGGCATCACCAACCCGAGGGCAGCGAGCGGTATGCCGGCGAGCGGCTGGACGGTGGCCGCCAGCACCAGGCCGGCGGCGACGAGCAGGGCATCGATCCAGGACACGGAGGACCTTCCTTCGGGCTGAGCAACAGGACTCTCAGCCGAAGGTCTCACCAGGCTCACGCCCGGGGCGCCGGGCCCGTGAGGGCCGTGATGACGACGCCGATCCCTGGGGCTACTCCCCTCCGACGCCGGTCAGACTCGCGCCGCGCCGGCGCCGTTACAACGCGGGGTGAGCTGGGGCAGACTCCAGGGCGTGTTGCCCATGATCGCCCCGATGAAAGCGGTGACCGGTGAGCTGCCACCGCCGGGTGATGCCTGGGCGGCCGAGGTGAAGTGGGACGGCCAGAGGCTGGTCGCCGCCGTGGGGGATCCCGATCAGCCGCTGCGCCTGGACACCACCCGGGGGCTCGACGCCGCGATCCGGTTCCCCGAGCTGGCCGACCTGCCGGCGGCGCTGGCTCCGCACCGGCTGATCCTCGACGGGGAGATGGTGGCGTTCGGTGAGGACGACCGTGCGAACTTCGGTCTGCTCCAGCACCGCATGCACCTGACCCGCCCGCCGGAGATCGCCCAGGTCGCGGCCCGGATCCCGGCGCGCTACATGCTGTTCGACCTGTTGTGGCTCGACGACCGCGACCTCACGGGCCTCCCGTACCTGGAGCGCCGCGAGATGCTGGCCGAGATCGTGGATCCGGCGGAGGGGTGGCAGGTGCCGCCTCATCACATCGGGGGTGCTGCCGACCTGTTGGAGGTGGCGAAGGCGGAGCAGCTCGAGGGGATCATGGTGAAGCGGGTCGACAGCACCTACCTCCCGGGGCGGCGCAGCCCGCGGTGGGTCAAGGTGAAGGTCCGGCCCCGCCAGGAGTTCGTGATCGGTGGCTGGCACCCCGGCGAGCGGAGCCTGGCCGGCAAGTTCGGCAGCCTCCTGGTCGGCGTCTACGATGACGGCCGGCTGCGGTTCACAGGCAAGGTCGGCACGGGCTTCAACGACGAGTCACGGGACCGGCTCGGTGAGCTGCTCGCCGAGCTGGCGATCGACGAGTCGCCGTTCGATCCCCCGCCGCCCAGGCCCGTCAGCCGCACCGCCCACTGGGTGCGGCCCGCCCTGGTCGCGGAGGTGACCTTCGCCGAGTGGACCAGCAGTGGGACGTTGCGCCATCCCAGCTTCGTGGCCACGCGCGACGACAAGGACCCTCGCCAGGTGGTCAGAGAGGGCTGATCAGCCTGCCGGCCCCGCGGGCGGTCACAGCTGGGGCAGCACGTCGGCGGCCAGGCGCTCCATCTGGGCGGCGTGGTCGAACATGGCGTTGAGCTGGATCAGCTCCGCCCCGGCCGCGGCCACGGCTCGCAAGCCGGCGACCACCGTGTCGGGCCGGCCGTAGACCGCCACCCGCTCCTCCATGTCCCGTAGCCCGTAGTGGCCGTACAGCCGGTCGAGCTCGGTGGCGAGGCCCTGGCGGGCCCGGTCCGGGTCGTCGTCCACGGCGAGGTACACCCGCTTGGCCACCGGGAAGCCCGCCGGGTCGCGGCCGAGCCGCTCGAGCTCGGCGCGCAGCACGACCACCTGGGCGGCGAAGTCGGCGGTCGAGGTCGACCCGGCGCCGAAGAACCCGTCGGCCAGCCGGACCGTCCGGCGCAAGGCAGCGGGGTGGCTGCCGCCGAACCACACCGGCGGGTGCGGCTTCTGGAACGGCTTGGGCTCCATGCGGGCGCCTTCGGTCTGCCAGAACCGGCCTGCGAAGGTGACGGCGTCCTCGGTCCAGAGTGCCTTCATCATCGCCAGTCCCTCGGTGAACCGGGTGACGAGGTGGGCCTTGTCGAGCCCGAAGGCGGCGAAGTCGCGGAAGCCCCCGCCGACCCCCAGCCCGACCTCGACCCGGCCCCGGCTGAGCTGGTCGAGCGACGCCAGGCTCTTGGCTAGGTGGACGGGGGTGTGGAGCGGGCTCACGAACACCGCACAGCCCAGCCGCAGGCGCTCGGTGCAGGCGGCGGCGTAGGACATCAGCTCGAGTGGGCTGATGACGGGCATCGCGCCGAGCACGTTCTCCTGGGTCCAGGCGCTCTCGAAGCCGAGCTCCTCCGCCCGGTTCAGGTAGGCACGCAGCCCGCCCGGATCGAAGGTGCCGTCGCGGACGTACTGCGGGATGGCGATGGCCCAGCGCACGCCTGCGAACGTACCGCGCCGATCGGCGGTCCGGCGGCCGGCCGAGCAGGATGCCAGGCCGGAGCGTGTGCACGAGCTGGGCCCGTGGGCTACGGGGACATCGTCATCGGCAGCCCCTGAGCCCGGGCTGTCGCTCGCATCTATGCGATCCGGCTGCTCGCCCGGTTCGGAACGACCACCACCCTGGTGGCGTTGCGCAGGAGGATCCGGGTGTCCTCCTCAGGGTCGACGCCGAGGTCGTCGAGGGCGGCGCAAAGGCGGTCGGCGGCCGCGGTGGTGGCGGCCCGGTCGTGGGCGTGGAGAGCCGCGGCGACCGCGAGGCGGTGGGCCCGCTCGGCATACGGATCGGCCGCCAGCACCCGCTCGGCCAGCCTGCCCGCCGCGTCGGCGGCGCCGCCCACCAGCTCCAATTCGCCCAGCGTGACCGCCGCCTCGAGCAGGCGGGACTCGAGGTGGCGGGCGGCCCGGTCCAGCTCGACCATGCGGTCGAGGTCGGGCAGGGGCCGGCCCCGCCATCGCGCCACGGCGGACCGCAGCTCCTCGACCCGGCTGCTGGCGTCGCCCCGGCGACGGGCGGCCTCGGCCCGGTCCAGGTGGTCCTGGGCTTCCCAGCAGTCGACCTCCAGCCCGGGCACGGGTGCCAGCCGCAGCTGGTGGGCGTCGCCTCGCAGGAGGTACGGCGCCGACCCCGAGGACCGGTCCGGCTCGAGCACCCGCCGGAGGTGGCGCAGCGTGACGCGGAGGTTTGCCCGCCCGCGGTCCGGGTCGAGCTCGGGCCACAGCAGGTCGATCGCCCGGTCCCGGCTCACCGTCCGGTCGACGACGAGGAGGCTCAGCAGCTCCCGCACCCGGATGCGGTGGAGCTCGGGGGTGTCGACCATCCGCCCGTCGCGCCGCACCTCCAGCGGGCCCAGGACGCCGACGCTGACGGTGGTGGCGGGCCGGGCCGGCATGGCCTGCAGGACAGCCGCGGCGCCTCGGCGGACCGACGCGTCCGGGTCGGCCAGTCGGCGGTCGAGCTCGGCGGCCACGGCGTCGCCGAACAGGTCGGTGAGCTGGACGGCCACGTCCGCCCCCCACGCCGCCCGGGCCGCCACCCGGCAGGACAGCTCGACCGTCCACGGGAACGGCAGCGCCGTGCACGCCGACGCGGCCACGGTGGGCGGGGCCGCGGGCACCGAGCCGGCCCGGGCGGCGAGCAACAGTCGGGCCGCCTCCAGCGCCCGGGTTTGCGACGGGCCGAGCTCGGCGGCGTCCCAGCGGCGCCGCAGCTCGGCCGAGCAGACGTAAGGCACCGCCGGCGTGCGCCGCAGGTGGGCGTCGGTGAACGGGTCGAGCGGGTCATGGTCGACGAACCGTGCGATGGCCGCATCGGCTCCCTCTTCGTCGTGGTCGACGATCGCGGCACAGGCCCGGGCGGCGGCGAGCAGGGCCCCGTCGGGACCGGCGCCGGTGGCGAAAGGCGAGGCGTCGAGCAGGCGGACGGCATGGCGGACCGGCGCGGGGTCGGGGCCAGAGGCGGAGATGACCGCTGTGAAGGCGGCCTGGTCGAACGTGTCGCGCTCGCTCAATCCCCGGTAGCGGGCGGTGCTGGTGTCGACGTCGCCGGTCGCCAGCGGCTCCGGCTCGCCGTCGAGCCAGCGGGCCAGGCGGTGGAGCTCGCGCTGGACGGCCAGGCCAGGCACCGGATCGAGGCCGGCGGTGAGCTCGGCCGCCTCGCCGGCCCGGCCGGCGAGCAGCAGGAAGTGCCAATGGAGCCGGACCAGCCCCTCGGGCCGCTCGTGGGGGGCGATGCCGCCGACGGGCTCGGCCAGGATGGCGAGCGCCCGGTCGAGGTCGCCGCTCATCGCCGCCACGCCAGCATCGACGCTGGCGACCAGCAGGGGGAGTTGGTGAGGGCCGCCCCGCTCGGCAGCCAGGGCCCGGGCCCGGACACCCAGGCCGAGCAGGTGGGCGATGTCCTTGCGAGCGTCGGCGGCCAACGACGCCAGCGCCAGCGCCACCGCCTCGCCGTGGCCGTCGCCGGCGGTGTGGAACCGGGCCGCCAGGGCATCGAGCCGGTCCGCAGGTGGCTCGGACGCCGACCGGGCGTGGGCGAGGGCGCAGGCGAGCAGCTCGGCCTCGACCGGCCCGCCGCCGTCGGCGCCCGGGGAGTCGCGGAGGGCGAGCATCCACGTCTCGGCCAGCTCGATCGGGAGGCTGCCGAGCGTGTCGCGCACGAGGTCGACTGACGCCCGGGCCAGGGTGTCAGTGGCACCCAGGCGGAGGGCCAGGGCGCCGGCCGCTATCGGGTCGTCGCGGGCGGCCACGATGGCGAGGACTCGGCGGGACGCGTCCGCCACCTGGGGCGGCGTGCCGAGGCGGTCGACGTACGGCGCCCACAGGTCATGCACCACGACCTGGTCCCCGACCTGGTGGACCAGCGGCACCCGGGCGCAGAACCCATCCGGGTCGAACGGCCGGCCGACCACCGCCTCGACCTCCTCGACGCCGGACGCGCCGAGGAGCGACAGGGCCAGCAGCGCCGCCCGGTCGCCGGGGTCGAAGGCCGCGATGACCTCCTCCCAGATGAAGTCGTCGACCGAGCGCCGGGGTGCCACCAGCGCCAGCCGGATGAGCGCCGGCCAACCAGCCAGGTCGACCTCCAGCGGGGCGACGCCCAGGCTGGTGGCCAGCGCCGCCGCCTCGGCGGGCTCGAACCGCAGCTCGTCGGCCCCGACCTCGACCAGGTCGTCGGCCGCCCGGAGGCGGGCCAGCGACAGGGCCGGCAGCCGGCGCCCGCACAGCACAAGGTGGAGGTTGGTCGGGGCCCGCCGCAGCAGTTCGTCGACCAGCCGGGCGGCGCCATCGCCCAGGAGCTCGACATCGTCGAGCAGCAGCGACACGTGCAGCGGCGCCAGGTCGGCGACGACGGCGTAGATCCGGTCGAGCGGGGGGCGGCCACCGCCTGCGGTCGCTCCGAAGGCCGCCTCGACCGACGCCGCCAGCCGCTCCGGGGTCTCGCAGCCGGTACGGCACGTCACCCAGCCTTCGATCCCCCGGGGCCGGGCCCGGTTGGCCCGCAGGGCCTGCCCCAGGGCCACCGACTTGCCGAACCCGGCGCCGGCCACGACCGTGGTGACAGGGTGGTCCCAGCGGGCGTCCAGGCGGTCGAGCACCGCCGACCGCACGACGGCGTGGGCGACGTTGGGCGGGGCCGGGGGCGGTGCCGGCGGAAGGGTGGTCGCCATCGCACCCAAGGTTTTCAGCCCGTCTGCGGGTGCGCACGACGATCGGGCCATGGCCGCCTGACCGTGCCCTGGAGCGGTCCGGTTCGTCGTGGACGACGATTCCCAGCGCCGCCACGCAGCGAAGCCGGCCGGTCGCCCACAGTTGCGGTATCCTTCCGCCAGCGGACAGACAAAAGGGGGCGGGCATGGGCTTCAGGGCGCGTTGCTCACACCGGGTCGGGCGCGCCGCCGCGCTCGTTGCGATCGCGACGTTGGCGTCGTCGGTGGCGGTCTTCGACTCGACCGCTCCGGCCGGCGCCGCCTCGTTGCCGTCGGGGTTCCAGGAGGAGATCGTCTTCTCGGGGCTGACCGAGCCCACGGCGGTGCGCTTCTCGCCGGACGGCCGCGTCTTCGTGGCCGAGAAGAGCGGCCTGGTCAAAGTCTTCGACAACCTGACCGATACCACGCCGACCGTCTTCGTCGATCTCCGGACGCAGGTCCACAACTTCTGGGACCGCGGGCTCCTCGACGTCGCGCTCGCTCCCAACTTCCCGACGAACCCATGGGTCTACGTCCTCTACACGTTCGATGCCGCCGTCGGCGGAACCGCGCCGCGCTGGGGGTCGGTCAACGGGACGTCCGATGGCTGCCCGACGCCACCCGGTCCGACGGACGACGGCTGCGTCGTCGCAGGCCGCCTCTCACGGTTCCAGGCTTCCGGCAACGTCGCCACCGGCTCCGAGCAGGTGCTGGTCGAGGGTTGGTGCCAGCAGTACCCCAGCCACTCGATCGGGAGCATGGCCTTCGGCGCAGACGGCGCCCTCTACGTCAGCGGCGGTGACGGCGCCAGCTTCAACTTCGTCGACTACGGGCAGGACGGCTCGCCGGTCAACCCCTGCGGCGATCCGCCTGGAGGCGTCGGCGGGGCGATGGCGCCACCGGCGGCGGAGGGCGGGGCGCTGCGCAGCCAGGATCTGCGCACGACGGGCGACCCCACCGGGCTGAACGGCGCCGTCCTGCGCATCGATCCCGCCACCGGTGCCGGGCTACCCGACAATCCGTTGGCAGCGAGCAGCGACGCCAACGCCCGCCGAATCGTCGGCTACGGCCTGCGCAACCCGTTCCGCATCACGACGCGGCCCGGGACCAACGAGGTCTGGCTCGGTGACGTCGGCTGGAACGAGTGGGAGGAGATCAACCGCCTCGTCAGCCCCGCGGCGGCACCGGTCGACAACTTCGGCTGGCCGTGTTACGAGGGCACTGGGCGGCAGGGCGGCTACGACGCCGCGAACCTCTCCATCTGCGAGAACCTCTACGCCGAAGGCAGCGGGTCCGTCGTGGCCCCGTACTTCACGTACCACCACAACGACCTCGTCGTCCCCAACGACGTGTGCCCCAAGGGTGGCTCGTCCATCGCCGGGACGTCGTTCGCGTTCGCGAGCGGTGGCTCGTACCCGGCCGAGTACCGCGGTGCGTTGTTCTTCGCCGACTACACGCGGCGGTGCATCTGGGCCATGCCCACGGGCACGAATGGGCTGCCCGATGTCTCCAAGCGGCGCACGTTCGTGGGCGGCGCGGCTTCGCCCGTCGATCTCGAGATCGGGCCCGGCGGCGACCTCTTCTACGTGGACCTCGGCGGCACCGTTCGTCGCATCCGGTACTTCAGCCAGAACCAGCCGCCCACGGCCGTCGTGACCGCCGCTCCGACCAATGGACAGGCGCCGCTGACCGTCGCCTTCGACGGCACCGCCTCGAGCGACCCCGATGGCGACGCGCTGACCTACGCCTGGGACCTGGACGGAGATGGCGCCTTCGACGACGGTGCCGGCGCGACCGCCGGCTTCACCTACACCCAACCGGGCACCTACACCGCCACCCTCCGGGTCGCGGACCCTTCCGGCGCGGCGGGGACGGCGTCGGTGGCGATCTCGGTGGGCAACACGCCGCCCGCCGCGGTGATCGACACGCCGCTGGCGGGAACGACCTGGAAGGTCGGCGACGTCATCAGCTTCTCGGGCCACGCGAGTGACGCCCAGCAGGGCACGCTGCCCGCGTCCGCGCTCACGTGGTCGCTCGTGCTGCAACACTGCCCGTCCACCTGTCACGAGCACCCGCTCCAGACGTTCTCCGGCACCGCGAGCGGGAGCTTCGTGGCGCCCGACCACGAGTACCCGTCGTACCTCGAGCTGCGTCTCACCGCCACCGATGCCGGCGGCCTGACCAACACGCAGGTTCTCCGGCTCGACCCGCAGACGGTCGCCCTCACCTTCGGATCGAGCCCGGCCGGGCTGTCGCTCGCGGTCGGGTCGACCAGCCAGGTCGCACCGTTCACGCGCACCGCGATACGCGGATCCACTCTCTCGGTCAGCGCCCCTTCACCGCAGGCGACCGGAGGCACCGCGTACGAGTTCGCCAGCTGGTCGGACGGCGGCGCCCAGACGCACAACATCGTCGCCAACGCACCGGCGACCTACAGCGCGACCTACCGCGTACGGACCGGGGGCCCCGCTATCACCCAGGTGAGCGCCCGTCCCGGCCAGAGACGGGTCACGATCACCTGGACGACGGACGTGCCGGCCGACAGCCAGGTGCAATATGGGTTGACGACGGCCTATGGCAGCTCGACCCCGCTCGACCGGACCCTGGTCACGACCCACTCCGTGACGATCACGGGCCTGGACCGCAGGACGCAGTACTTCTTCCAGGTGCTGAGCCGTGACGGGGTCGGCCTGCTCTCGTCAGCGGTGGGCAGCTTCCGCACGAAGTAGGGACTTTTGGGCCGTGCTCTCGGCCCGTCGAACAGGTGGCCGAAATTTTCTTGGTCGCCGCTGTCGTTTTCGACCGATCGGGTTCGTAGGGGTCATGAGCGGTGCAACAGGACGCCGCCCGACCACTAGGAGCGAACACATGGGCAGTCTCACGATCGCGACGTTCATGACCCTGGACGGGGTCATGCAGGCACCCGGCGGCCCGGACGAGGATCGCGACGGCGGCTTCGAGCACGGGGGCTGGGGCTTCCCGTACTTCGGCGACGACAAGGGCGAGGTGATCAGCGGAGCCTTCAGCCACGCCGACTGCTTCCTGCTCGGCCGCCGCACCTATGAGATCTTCGCCGCCAGCTGGCCGAACTTCCCCGACAAGGACGACCCGGTGGCCTCGCGGCTGAACACCCTGCCGAAGTACGTCGTGTCGACCACGCTCGCGGACCCCGAGTGGCAGCCGACCACCGTCATCCGCGGCGATGTGGCCGCCGAGGTCGCCAAGCTCAAGGACCGCTACGAGGGGGAGATCCAGGTCCACGGCAGCGCCTCCCTCGCCCAGGTGCTGCACGCCCATGGCCTGATCGACGAGTACCGGATCTTCATCGAGCCGGTCGTCCTCGGCACGGGCAAGCGGCTCTTCGAGCCCGGATCCGCGCCGACCGCCCTGGAGCTGGTCGAGTCCCGGCCCCTGGACAAGGGATCGGTGCTGGCCATCTACCGGCCGGCCGGCAAGCCGACCTACGGAGAGTTCCAGATGGAGGAAGGCTACGGCCTACCCGAATCCTGAGGCCGAGCGGTGCGGCCGGCCGCACCGGGCCGGCCACATCCGCCGCCTACGCTCGCCCAGCGATGCTCGTCCATCAATACCGCGCCAGGAGTACGAATCCCGTCCAACTACGGGTGGGCGACGATGAAGTACGGGGTCGCGCCGGCGAGGGTGTTGGTTAGGGCGGGTAAGTACTCCGCTCGGACGTCGGAATAGCCGGCGCGCTCGAACGTCTCGACGATGGGCCCGGTGTCGTCGAGGCCCATGAACGGCAGCGCGGCGCGGGTCGCGGGGGAGTAGTAGTGGTCGAACACGTTGGGGTTCTCGGGATCCGCCGGCGCCTCGTGCGCGAACCAGAACCCGTCGACTGACAGCACCGTGCCGCCGGGGCGCAGGATGCGGAGCCAGTTGGCCATGGCCATCTCCGGCTCGCGCAGCGTCCAGAGCAGGTGGCGGTTGGTCACGACGTCCACGCTCTCGGGGTCGACCTCGGGGTCGACAGCGTCGCCGGGAGCGAAGCGCACGACGAGGCCACGCTCGCCCGCGGTGCGCTCGGCCAGGGACAACATCTCCGGCGACAAGTCGATGCCGGTGACGCGGTGGCCCAGCTCGGCAGCGACGAGGGCGAGGAAGCCGGTGCCGGTGGCCAGGTCGAGCACGTCGCACGGCTCGTCGGGCAGGACGGCGCCGACGGCGTCCAGCCAGCGCTGGTACTCGTCGGTCCCGTACTCGGCGACGTTGCTGCCGCGGTCCTCGTAGCCGGGAGCGACCATGCTCCAGAACTGGGTGATCTGGTCCTGCGCGTCGGGCATGACTCTTGTTCCCCGCACGTCGCCGCCCGGTTCGCGCAACAGATTGGTTGCGCGTTCGCCGGGCCGGTCGTAGCTTCGGGCGGATGGTGACGACGAGCGAGGTCGAGTACGAGGCCGATGGCGGGATCGTGATGGTCGGTCATCTGGCCCGGCCGGACGGCGACGCCGCGGCCGGCGGGGCGCCCGGCGTCCTGGTGGCGCACGAGGCGCCCGGACTGGACGACGTGCACCGCGAGCGGGCCGACCGGCTGGCCGAGCTGGGCTACGTGGCGTTCGCCCTCGACGCCCACGGCGGCGGCCGGCTCCGGCTCGGCGATCCCCACATCCAGGAACGGGTCGCGAGGGTCATGAAGGACCCCGACCGGGGCCGGGCCATCGCCACCGCGGGGCTCGACGTCCTCCGGGGCACGCCCGGGGTCGCTACGGACAGGCTGGCCGCCATCGGGTACTGCTTCGGCGGCCAACTCGTGCTCGAGCTGGCCCGCGGCGGCGCAGACCTGCGGGCCGTGGTCGGGTTCCACCCCGGCCTCACGTCCGTCCGGCCGGAGGACGCCCGCAACATCACCGGCACGGTGCTGGTCTGTGTCGGCTCGGAGGACCCCTACGTCGACCGCGAGGCGCGCGCCGCCTTCGAGGACGAGATGCGGGCCGGCGGGGTCGACTGGCGCATGCACGTCTACGGCGGCGTGCAGCACAGCTTCACCCACCCGCGGGCGGACCAGGCCGGCATCCCCGGCCTCGCCTACGACCCGCCGGCGGCCGGGCGGGCCTGGCGGGCCACGCTCGACCTCTTCGACGAGACGATCGGCCCGGCGAGGCCAGACTGAAAGGGTGGGAGAGGACGAGAGCACCGGCGCCGGCCCGATAGACGTCGTGGCCTGCGGGGTCGAACGGGCCGAGGACGTGCACCGGCTCACGCAGGCCGCGTTCGGCCCCTACGGCGTGCTGGAGCCGCCGTCGGGAGCGGTGGTCGAGTCCGTCGAGCGGGTGGTGGCCGACCTGGCCGCCGGGGGCGGGGCCGTGGCCGAGCGGGACGGCGTCGCCGTGGGCTGCCTGCGCTGGCGCCCGCGGGTCGACGGCGACCTCTACGTGGCCCGCGTAGCCGTCGACCCCGGGGAGCAGAGGTCGGGGATCGGCCGGGCGCTGATCGCCTGGGCCGAGGGCGAGGCTCGGCGGCAAGGCTGCCCGGGTGTGACCGTCGGTGTGCGCATCGCCCTGCCTGCCAACCTCGCCTACTTCCGGCGCCTGGGCTTCGAGGTCACCGGCGAGCACAGTCACAAGGGCTTCGCTGAGCCGACCTGGTTGTCCCTGCGCAAGGCGGTCCGCACCGAGACGCCCGGGGCATGACGGGCTCCGGTCAGCCGGACGCCTCGCAGCCGATGCCGTCCCCGTCGTTGTCGAGCCCGTAGTCGTCAGGACCGATGACCCGGACCTGCCCCGTGTAGGCCGGGCCATTGCCGCTGCCGCCGGCACAGTCGACATCGCTGGCGAACGGTACGCAGGGGTCATAGGAGGGATGGCAGCCGCCGGCCGCGGGCTGGGGCGGAGGGGCAACCGTGGGCACGGGCCGCGGGGCCGCGGTGGTCGGCGGCGGAGGAGGCGGTGGCGGCGGTGGCGGTGGTGGCGCCAGGGTCGTGGTCGTGGTGCTGGTCGATGTCGTGGTCGTCGAGCTCGTGCTGGTGCTGCTGGTAGAGGTGCGTTCCGCTGTGGTGGTCGACCGCGCCGTGAGTGGCGGTGCGTCGCCGGTGGCCGTGTCCGATGCGGCTGCGCAGCTGCTGAGCGCTGCGGCCAGCAAGCCCACAGAGATGGCTGCACCCGCGCGCGCAGCCCGCCCCGCTGATCCCCTCATTGTCCCCGCCTGTCCGTCGTCCGCCTTGCGCCCCGGACGGTAGCGCGGACGGCACGGCTGCGGCATGCTCGCGGCATGAGCGGACCGGTCGCCGCCGAGGACGCCCGCCCCGACGAGGCCGCGTGCGGTGAGCCGCACGAGCCGGAAGTCGAGGTGTGGCCGAGCCGGGAGGCCAGCGTCGGGGGCGTGGCCGTGCGGCGGGCGCTGCCCCGGCGCGAGCGGCGGACGGTCGGTGCGTGGTGCTTCGCCGACCACTTCGGGCCGGTGGCGGCCACCGACGCTGCCGCCCAGGCCGGCAGCATGGAGATCGGGCCGCACCCGCACACGAGCCTGCACACGGTGACCTGGCTGCTGGAGGGCAGCCTGCTGCACCGGGACAGCCTGGGCAGCGAGCAGCTGATCCGCCCCGGCCAGCTCAACCTCATGACCGCGGGTCATGGCGTCGCCCACGCCGAGGAGACGCCCGAGGGCGATCTGCACCGGGCCCAGCACGGCATCCAGCTGTGGGTGGCCCAGCCGGAGCGGACACGCCACGGCCCGCCTGCGTTCGAGCACCACGCCGAGCTGCCGGAAGCGGGGATCGTCGCCGCCCGGGTCACCGTGCTCATCGGCGAGGTCGCCGGGGCCGCCTCACCCGCCCGGTCCGACACACCGCTCGTGGGGGCGGAGCTGGCCAGCGATGGCGGGCGGTTCACCGTCCCGCTCGACCCCGCCTTCGAGCACGCGCTGGTGGTGCTGACCGGATCGCTCGCGGTGGGGGACACACAGGTCGTCCCCGGGCACCTCGCCTACCTGGGACAGGGACGCGAGCAGCTCGACCTGGCGGCCGAGGGCGAGACCCGGGCGCTGCTGCTCGGTGGCGAGCCGCTCGGCGAGCAGATCGTCATGTCGTGGAACTTCGTCGGCCGCTCGCGGGACGAGGTCGCCCAGGCCGCCGCCGACTGGAACGCGGGCGCCGAACGGTTCGGGACCGTCGACTCAGCCCTGGCGCGCATCCCGGCGCCCTAGGCGCTCAGCCGTCGAACTGGTCGCGCAGGTCCCGCTTGAGCACCTTGCCGGCCGGGTTGCGCGGCAGGAGATGGTCGGCCGACCACACGGTGATGCGGGACGGCACCTTGAACGGCGCCAACCGCCGGCCCACGTGCTCCTGCAGCTCCTCGGCCGTGACCGGTACGCCGGGCAGCGGGACCACCACGGCGGCCACCTCCTCGCCCAGGCGCTCGTGCGGCACGCCGAACACGGCCGCCTCGTGGACCGCCGGGTGCTCGTAGATTGCCGCCTCGACCTCGGCGCAGTACACGTTCTCGCCGCCGCGCAGCACCATGTCCTTGGCCCGGTCCTCGACGTAGACGAAGCCTTCCTGGTCCAGCCGGCCGATGTCACCGGTGCGCAGCCAGCCGTCGACGATCGTCTCGTCCGTGGCGTCCGGCCGGTTCCAGTAGCCCCGGATCAGGTTGGGGCCCTTGAACCAGATCTCACCCCGCTCACCCACCGGGAGCGAGTGCCCGAGCTCGTCCCGCACGTCGATCTCGAGGATCGGCGTGGCCCGCCCCGTGCTGGTGGGGTGGCTCAGGTAGTCGGCGCCGCCGTTCTGGGGACCGTAGGCGTTGGTCTCGGTCATGCCGTAGCCGATGTTGGGGCTGGCCTTGGCGAAGCTGGTCGACACCCGCCGCACCAGCTCGGGCGGGGCGGGCGCCCCACCGCCGCCCACGGCGACCAGGCTGGACGTGTCGAACTCGGAGAACCGGGGCGACTGCAGCAGGTCCCAGCTCTGGGTGGGCACGCCCACGAAGTTGGTGACCCGCTCGCGCTCGATGAGCTCCAGCGCCCGCTCCGGATCCCAGCGGTACATGATCACGAGCTTCAGGCCGCTGGCGAAGCACGAGAGCATGACGGGCACGGACCCGGTCACGTGGAAGAGCGGGACGATGAGGATGAACGACAGCGGCGCCGGGGCGGCCGCGCCCTCGTCCTCGACCTCGGGGGCGGGCGGGCGCCGCAACCGGTCGACCGCGGCCCGGCAGGCGTAGCCGAGCAGCGCCTGCACCACGGCCCGGTGCGTCGACACGGCGCCCTTGGGCCGCCCGGTCGTGCCCGACGTGTAGAGGATGGTCGCGTCGTCGTCGGGGGCGATCTCGACCGCCGGCAGCGGCCGGCCCAGCTCCAGCACGTCCTCCCACCGGTCGACCCCCGGCGGGGCGTCGTCGCCCAGCCGCACGCCGAGGACCGTGATCCCCAGCTTCTCGGCCGCGGCCTGCGTCCGCTCGACCCGCTCGCGGTCGGCGACGAGGACCTTGGCGCCACAGTCCTCGAGCGCCCACGCCAGCTCGTCCTCGGTCCACCAGGCGTTCAGCGACACCGAGATGGCCCCGATGGACGTGATGGCCGCGAACGCCACCACCCACTCGGGGTAGTTCCGCATCCCGATGGCCACCCGGTCGCCCTTGCCGACCCCGTAGCCCTCGACGAGCAGTGCGCCCAGGGCGTCGACCCGGCGCATGGTGTCGGTGAAGCTCCAGCGCTCGTCCTCGTAGACGAGGAACGTGGTGTCGCCATAGCCCCGCGCCAGCCCGAAGATGTCCCGCAGGCTGCCGGGAGCGTTGCGGAAGATCGTGGTGGGGATGCCCCGGATGTCGACGCTCGTCGTCTCGAAACGCTCACCCCGGGCGGTCACGGCCGCGACGGCCTCGGCGTAGCTCAGCGACATGCCGGGACGATAGCAACGGCCCTGTCCCGCGCTTGAACGCGGGTCAGGAGAGCCTGCGCCAGACCTCGCCCGGAGCCGGGCCGGCGGCGTCGACCGCCGCGGGCACGTCCAAGCCGGCGAGCACGTCGGCGTGCATGGCGTCGGTGTCGGGCCCGTAGCTCAGCAGCAGCGTCCCGTCGAGGCCGCAGCCGGGGCACGTGGCGCCCACGACGGCCAGCATGTCGGACGGGTCGGACGCGCCTTCCAGCCGGCGCAGCCGCTGGACCAGCAGGTCGGCGGGGTCGACGATCGAACGGCACGAGGCGCACAGGACGCCGCCGTCGGTGGCCATGAGGATGGCGCTGAACCCCGCGCCGTCGAAGTCTTCCAGCACCGCGCTGAGGCTCGTGTCCTCGGGCAGGGGAGCGGTGGGAGCGGTCACGGGGCACCTCCGCAGGCCAGCGGTTCGGGGATGGGCGCCGGGCCTGGCGGGACCGGCGGATCCGGCGGCGACGGCACTGGCGGCACCGGGGGATTCGGTTCGGGCACGGGTGGCGGTTCCGGTACGGGCGGCGGTTCCGGTACGGGCGGGGGGATCGGGGTGGCCCGGGGCCCCACCCGGGGGACGGAACGGACGGTCACCAGCATCACGGCCCCGCTACCCGCGCCCGGGCCGTTCAATCCAGGTATTTCCCTACCCGGCTTTGCCTGGTCACACTCATCGCAGGATCAGGGCCAGGACCATCACGTCGGCCACGGTGACCGAGGCGGCGAGCAGGGCCACGGACACGGTGCTGGCCGTCACCGGCCGGGTGGGGGAGGACAGAGACCGGGTGCGCAGAAGGCAGGCCGCCAGCCCCAGGGCCATCACCGCCACCCCGATCGCCAGCGCGACCTGCGCAGACACGGGATCGGGGCCGACCCGGCCGGCCACGAGAGCGAGGCCGGCGACGGACAGCGCGGTGCGGACCCACGCCAGCTCGGTCCTCTCCGCCTGAAGGCCCGACGGCGGGGGCGGATCCGAGCTCATCCCACCACCAGGATGACGGCCACCGCACCCGCGACGACGGCCACGCCCGTGGCGAGCAGGGGGACCGCCCAGGGGCGGGGGAGCGGGTCGCCGCGGCGCATGGCGTCCTGGACCTGGCGCCAGCGCACGTAGCTGGACGTGGTCAGCGCCAGGCTTAGGGCGACCGCCGCCACGGCCAGGACGGTGCGGGTGCCCTCGCTCAGAGACCCGCTGAGCGCGTGCAGGCCGATCCCGCCCGCGAGCAGGGCCAGCGACGTGCGGATCCAGGCGAGGAACGTGCGCTCGTTGGCCAGCGTGAAGCGGTAGTCGGGCTCGCGCCCGCCGCCGTCGTCGTCCATGCCTACCCCGGCGCGCCCTCCGCGGTCGGCGGCGGGGGCGAGCCCGGGACCGGGCTGAACAGGCTCCCCGAGCTGGTGCGGCTGCGCAGCTCGTCCAGGATGGCGAGGACGAACACCGCGAACGCCAGGCCGTAGGCCGCGCCTCCCACGCCGTAAACCGCGTAGCCGACCAGCGCCACCACCCAGGGCACCAGCAGGCCGACGTGCACGCTGTAGAGCGCGATCTTCCGCCGCAGCCAGTACGAGTCGGCGAGCTGGCAGATCACCACCACGACCACCGTGATCAGGGCGAGGGTGTCCGAGCGCAGTGCCAGCACCAGCAGCACCAGCGGGAGCGCCCCGAGGACGATCCCCACGTGCGGGAAGATCGCCATCACGGCCGCGCCCAGGCCCAGCGCCGCGGGCGCGGGGACGTCCAGCAGGCGCGCCGCGCCGGCCATCACCAGGCCGACCAGCACCGCCAGGACGATCGTGAACCAGACGGACCTGCGGCTGCGCTGCACCGCGTTGGCGACGACGTCGGTGATCTCCTGGCGCTGGTCCTCGTCGGGCAGCTGGTCGACCGCTGAGCGCGCCAGCGTCGGCCCGTACGACATGAGGAACAGCGTGAGGATGCCGCCGAGGAAGTAGGTCGGAGCGGTGCCGGCGGTGGAGGCGAGGACGTCCTCGCCTCCGGTAACGCGGTCGTCGAGCGCGTCCACGAAGGTGTCGACCCGGCGGGAGAGGGCGACGTCGCGGGCCGTCTCGCCGATGCTGTCGTCGCGCCCCTCCAACTCCCTCGCCGCGTCCTTGGCCGCGTCACCCAGCTGCTCGACCCCGTTGGACAGGTCGTCGAAGGCCACGTAGACGACACCCCACGTGGCCGCGGCCACGACCAGCAGAGCAAGCAGCACGGCGACGATGCGGGGCATGCGGCGGTCGAGCACGTCGACGATGGGGTCGATGAGCACGGCCACGATCGCCGCGGCGGCGAACCACGAGAGCGGCCGGTGCGCCGAGACGAAGACCCGCTGGGCCACCAGCGCCAGCGCGGCGACGGCCACGGCCATGACGGCCGAGCGGGTCGTGATCCGTACCCGTCGCTGTGGCTCCTGCGGGTCGATGAACGCCACGGGCGTACCGTACTGGCCGTCCCGCGCCAGTGCCCGGAGGCGTACCTTACGTAGGTGGACGAAGATCTCCCCGCCGAAGGTGACCAGGCGCCGGCCGCCGGTCCCGGCAACGGGGATCGGCCCAAGGACGGCAACGGCCGCCCGGTGTCGGCCGACCTGGCCGCGCTGCGTGTCGGCGGCGACGGCGACGGGCCCGTGCGGACGATCGTCGACATCGACACCTGGTCGTTCATCACGCTGGCCGCGGCCGCGCTCGCGGCGGCGGCGCTGTTCACGATCGTCTCGACCGCGGACGACGTCCTCACGGGCATCGGGGTGGGCGTGGTGGTCGGCGTGGCCCTGGCCCCGGTGGTCAGCGCGGTGCAGCGGCGGATGGACACCACCCGGGGCAGCGCGGTGGTCCTCGTCGGAACCGGCCTGGCGCTGGCCATCGCCGCGGTCGTGCTGCTGGTGGCGCCGGCCGCCGTGCGCCAGGCGCAGGACTTCAGCGACGAGCTGCCCCAGACCGTGCAGGACTTCTACACGTGGCCCATCGTCGGCGACCGGCTGCAGAAGGCGGACGCCGCCGCGAAGGTGGAGGAGTGGATCGACGACGCTCCCACCAAGGTCGACGACCGCACCCTGGGCCAGCTGGGCGAGCGCCTCCTGGGCGGGGTGTTCAGCTCCGTCGTCGTCCTGGTCACCGCTCTCGGGGTGATGGTCGACGGCGAGATCGCGGTCCAACGGTGCCGGGCGCTCGTACCACCCAGCCGCCGGGAGCATGCCGACCGCCTGGGCAGGATCGTCTACGCGACGTTCGGCAGCTACTTCGCCGGCTCGCTGTTCGTGGCCGTGCTCGCCGGGATCATGGTGCTGTCCGTCGGCCTGCTGCTGGGCGTCCCGCTGTCCCCGGTGGCGGGCCTGTGGACCACGCTCACCAACCTCATCCCTCAGATCGGCGGGTTCCTGGGCGGCGGCTTCTTCGTGCTGCTCGCCCTGACCCAGGGGCCGGTGCAAGCGGTGATCGCCCTGCTGTTCATCCTCGCCTACCAGAACCTGGAGAACCACGTGATCAGCCCGGCCATCGTCGGCCGGGCGGTCAACCTGTCGCCGCCGAGCACCATGCTGGCCGCCCTGGTGGGCGGGGCGGCCGCCGGGGTCCCGGGCGCTCTGGTGGCCACGCCGCTGATGGGCGCGGTGAAGGCCATCTACCTCGACTCCCGCGGCCAGGCGCCCGAGCCGGAGCTGGCGAAGGTGCGCGAGCGCATGTCCCGCGTCCTGCACCGGCACTTGCAGCCCGGCGAGGCCGAGCCGGCCGGGGACGGCACGCCGGCCGTCGACGAGGACGACCAGCCGGTCGAGGACGAGCCGGCCGCGGGAGCGGGTTAGCCACTTGCCCCAGTGTGGGATGCCCGCCCGAGGGTCAAGGGGACCCACTGGCCGCCGGCGGGCAGTTCCAGATGGCCGCCAACACGCGAGTAGCTAGACGGGCAGGTCGCCGGTGGCCCCGCGGGTGGCGCTGGTGTCCGCGTAGGCCGTGGGATCAGCCTTCCGTGATGACCGTGTGGGCCCGGGCGAAGAGCCCGAGGGTGGTGGCGTGGAGCAGGTCGCCGACCGGCTTGGGGGCCTTGCCCGCGCAGGCCCGGGCGTGGGTGCCCTCCAGCACGATCCCGAGCTTGAAGCAGGCCATGGCCGTGTACCAGTTGATGGCGGATGTGTCGCGGTCGGAGTGCTCGGCGTAGCGGGCCACGACCTCCGCCGGCGTGGGCAGGCCGGGTACGCCTCCGCCGACCCCGCCGAAGCCGGTCGTGTCGCCCTCGGGACCGATCGGCCAGGTGCCGAGCATGTTGCCGAGGTCGAGCAGCGGGTCGCCGATCGTGCACATCTCCCAGTCGACGATGGCTGCGACCTCGGGCCGGTCCTTGGCGATCATCACGTTCGACAGATGGAAGTCCCCGTGCAGGAGGCCGGGGCGCCACTCGGCCGGCCGGTTGGCGTCGAGCCAGGCCGCGACTTCGTCGAGGTGGGGGATGTCCGGTCCGGGGTAGCCCTCCAGCTCGGCGTACGAGTCGAGCTCGCCCATCCACCGGGGGACCTGGCGCTCGAGGAAGTTGCCCGGCTTGCCCAGGTCGGCGAGGCCCACCGCCTCGTGGTCGACGGCCCCGAGGGCGGCGATGGCGTCGGCCATGTGCAGGCCGATCTGCCGCCCCGCGTCGGGGAGGCTGGCCAGCTGGGGCGGTAGCCCGGACGCGGGGTTGAAGCCGTCGACCGGGTCCATCAGGTAGAAGACGGCGTCACCGGCCACGCCGGTCTCGGGCTCGCCCGGCCCTGCCACGAAGCGGGGGTGGGGCACGTCGCTGCCGGCGAGGGCCTGGAGGACCCGGGCCTCGCGCCGCATGACGTCGTTGCTGAGCCGGCGGAGGTGGCGGGGGCCCCGTCGCAGGACGTAGGTGCGGCCGGCGCGGTGGAAGCGCAGCAGCAGGTTCTGGGTGCCGCCGGGCAACGCCTCGGCGCCGGTGATCTCGCCTGGTTCGAGGCCCTGAGCGTCCATCCAGTCGCCGAGCCTCCCCAGATCGACGAGGTCGGTCCCGACCCCACTGAGGTCGCTGTCGCCGAATGCCGGACCGCTTCCCCTGTCACCCGCAGTCGGCTGCGTGGTTTCGCTCATGCGGGCGATCCTGCGCCGTCGGGGCGCTCGGCCGCCAGCCGCCGGGTCTCGTCCGACAGCGGTGTGGTCAGCACGCCGGCCACGAGGTCCACGAGATGGCTGGTGAACAGCCGGTCGTCGCTGTGGGGCGCGCTGCGGGCCCGGCGTCCGAGCTCGACGGCGGCGAAGCGGATCGCCACGAAGCGGCGGTGCAGGCGGGTGGCGTCGTCCTCCAGCAGGCGCCCGACGAGCGTGCGCCACCGGAAGATGCTCGACGCCGGGTCGTCGAGGTCCGCCGGGTTGATGACCGGCCGGGGCCGGTTGATCAGGTCGGCCAGGATCTGCAGGTACTCGACGCCGCCGTCCTCGTCGGCCAGCTTCGCCGCCAGGGGGCGGACCAGCGCCCCGGCCAGGGCCCGCACGTCGTCGCGGCCGTCGGCCTCGTAGGCGTCGAGCATGGCGTGGCGGCGGGCCTCGACGTCGCGGTGGTGCTTGGCCATGACCGCCTTGAGGAGCCCGTTGCGGTCCCGGAAGTGGTACTGCAGGGCGGACCCGTTGCGGGCCCCCGCGGCGCGGTTGATCTCCCGCAGGCTGATGCCCTCGATGCCGTGCAGGGCGAAGAGCTGCTCGGCGGCCGAGATCAGCCGGTCGGCGGTCGGAGCGGTGTCATGCATTCGCATTAGACCCTAGACCGACCTCATCACCTGTGGCCTTCCATCCTCGTGAGATGCTCGGCTGCGGTGGCCGATGACGACCGGGTGCTGCGCCAGATACGGGACATCTGCCGGCGCTTCCCCGACGTCGAGGAGGCGGACCTGCAGGACCGACCCCTGTTCCGGGTCGCCTCCCGGCGGTTCGCGATCTTCAACGGCACCGGCTCGCCGCCCCGGCCTCGCTGGCAGGGCGCCGGCCGGTCGCTGCACGTGCTGACGGATCCGGCGGAGCGGGAGGCCCTGGCTCACGACCCGCGCTTCCGTCCCTCTCCCCACCACGGCGATCGCGGCTGGGTGGCGCTCCGCCTGGACGGGGAGGCGGTCGACTGGGCCGAGGTCGCGGAGCTGTTGGAGTCGGCGTACCGCCAGGCCGCCGGCGCTCGCCGTGTCGCCCAGTGGGACCGCGACGGTTGAGCTGGGGCTCACGCGGCGAAGTAACGCCCGGGGCTGGTCCCCATGTGGCGCACGAACATGGCCCCGAAC
>JBKPRS010000148.1:0-7959 GCA_046734695.1 Actinomycetota bacterium
GGCCTGGTCGAGGCGGTGGGCGACGGCGTGACCGAGGTGGCGCCGGGCGACTTCGTGGTCCTCAACTGGCGGGCCGTGTGCGGCCAGTGCCGGGCCTGCCGCCGGGGCCGGCCGCACCTGTGCTTCGCCACCCACAACGCCACCCAGAAGATGACGCTGACCGACGGCACCACCCTGTCGCCGGCGCTCGGGATCGGCGCCTTCGCCGAGAAGACCCTGGTGGCCGCGGGCCAGTGCACGCCGGTCGACGCCACGGTCAAGCCCGAGGTCGCCGGCCTGCTGGGCTGCGGTGTGATGGCGGGGATCGGCGCGGCGCTCCACACCGGTGGCGTCGGCCCGGGCGACAGCGTGGCCGTGTTCGGCTGCGGCGGGGTGGGCGACGCGGCCATCGCCGCCTCCCGGCTGGCCGGGGCCACGACGATCATCGCCGTCGACCTCGACGACCGGAAGCTGGAGTGGGCCAAGGGCTTCGGCGCCACCCACACGATCAACGGCCGGCGCGCCGATCCGATCGAGGCCGTGCGCGACGCCACCGGCGGCTTCGGCGCCGACGTGTGCATCGAGGCGGTCGGCCACCCCGGCGTGCTGGAGCAGGCGTTCTTCGCCCGGGACCTGGCGGGGACCGTCGTGCAGGTGGGCGTGCCCACGCCGGACATGCGCTTCCCCGACATCCCGATGATCGAGTTCTTCGGCCGGGGCGGTGCCCTCAAGCCCTCCTGGTACGGCGACTGCCTGCCGTCCCGGGACTTCCCGGCGCTGGTCGACCTCCACCTCCAGGGCCGGCTGCCGCTCGACGCGTTCGTGTCCGAGACCATCGGGCTGGACGGCGTCGAGGAGGCGTTCGCCAAGATGGAGCGGGGCGAGGTCCTGCGCAGCGTGGTGGTGCTGTGATGGACACCCGGCTGGACGGCTGGTCGGCCCTGGTGACCGGCGGGGGCAGCGGGATCGGCCTGGCGTGCGCGGTGCGCCTGGCGACCGACGGCGCGGCGGTGACGCTGGCCGGCCGGTCCGAGGAACGGCTCGCCGCGGGCGTGGCCGCGGTCGAGGCCGCCGCGCCCGACGCCCGGGTCCAGGCCGTGCCCACCGACGTGACCGACGAGGCCGCGGTCGCAGCCGCGGTGGAGGCCGCCACCGCCGTCACCGGCAAGCTCGACGGCCTGGTGCTGAGCGCCGGCGGGTCCGAGACGATCGGCCCGGTGACCCAGATCGACACGGAGGGCTGGCGGCGCACGCTCGACCTCAACCTGACCGGCACCATGCTCGGGATCAAGCATGGCGCGCGGGTCATGGCCCGCCAGGGCTCGGGCGCCATCGTGGCCATCTCGTCCATCGCGGGCGCGGTGACGCACCGCTGGTTCAGCGCCTACGGGCCGGCCAAGGCCGGGCTCGACATGCTGGTCCGGGTGGCCGCGGACGAGCTGGGGGCCAGCGGTGTGCGGGTCAACTCGGTGCGGCCGGGCCTGACCCGCACCGACCTGACCACCTTCATGACCGGGCCCGGCCCGGTGCTGGACGACTACCTGTCGTGCATGCCGCTCGGCCGCATCGGGGAGCCCGAGGACGTGGCCGGCCTGGTGCGGTTCCTCCTGGGCCCGGAGGCGTCCTGGATAACCGGCGAGAACATCAGCGTCGACGGCGGCCACACCGTGCGCCGCGGTCCCGACCTGTCCGGCGTCCTCGAAGCGATGTTCGGGACGGACGGGCTGCGGGGTATCACTCCCAGTCCGACGCCAGATCCCGCTTGAGGGACTCGGCGAACCCGGTCAGGGCGCCGAGCAGCTCCTCGGAGGACAGCGGCTCGCCCGCGCTGCGCACACCCCACACCACGTCGCCCTCGCTGTCGCGCGACTTCACCATCATCCAGATGGACAGGGGCTCATCACCCTCGACGAGCGGCTCGTCGGACATGGCGGCGACGTGCTCCGCGAGGTCCGACGGGCTCGAATGCGACTGGTCGGTCGGTGTCATAGGGGGTGATTAGATCAGAATGCCGCGCAGCACCACATCAACGGCCTCGCGCGCCTGGTCCGTGAGGCTGCCCCCGCCCCCGGGGAACTGGCCCGCGAGGGCCCGCAGGCTGACGATCCCGCCGGCGCCGTGGCCGACGAGAAAGTGCAGCACCGCCGGGGAGACCGGGCGAGCCCGGCCCGCGGCGGCCAGGTCCGTCAGCACCAGGTCGGCGACCCGGTGGGCGGGGCGGATGTACAGGTCGTACACGTGGTCGAGCCGGCCGCCGGGCCGGGCCGCCTCGTGGTTGACGATGCGGATCAGCGCCGGGCGCTCGGCCGTGACCTCGACGTAGCGGACCAGGATCGCCCGCAGCCGGTCGAGCTCGTCCCCGGGGGCCTCGTTGGCCGCGGTGGCCAGCTCGGTGGCCAGGCTGCGGAAGCCGTGGTCGATGGCGGCGTACCAGAGCCGCTCCTTCGAGCCGAAGCGCTCGTGGATGAGGTTGTGGCTGACACCGAGGCGGCGGCACACGTCCCGCACCGACGTGCCGTCGTAGCCCTGGTCGGCGAACGCGTCGAGGGCCAGGTCGAGGAGGTCCGTGTCGGACACGACCACTGCCACGGCCGGGCAGGATACTGCAAGCAGGCCCCGACTTGACGGCTGTCAAGCCGGGGCTGCACACTCGGCCCCATGGTGTCGCTGCCCAGCCTCGGCGCGTTGCCGATCGTCGGCGGTGTCCTCCGCCAGCAGATCATGGGCCCCATCGCCGCCTCGCTGGCCGTCGACCGCCTGCCGTTCGAGCAGTACACCGATCCGCCCGGCGATCCCGGCCTGTTCGGCCCGGGCAGCGCCACCTGGCGGGTCCACGGCGACCCGTCGATGCTGATCGGCGGGCTGTCGGCCCTGCTGCTCCAGACCCTGCACCCCCTGGCCATGGCGGGCGTGGCCGAGCACTCCAACTACCGCGAGGACCCGCTGGGGCGCCTGTCCCGCACCGGCTCGTTCGTCACCGGCACGACCTACGGCTCGACCGAGACGGCCGAGCGGCTCATCAAGCTGGTCAAGGGCATCCACCGCAAGGTGCGGGGCACGGCGCCCGACGGCCGCCCGTACTCCGCCTCCGACCCCGAGCTGGTCACCTGGGTGCACTGCACCGAGGTCGCCAACTTCCTCAAGGCCCACCAGCGCTTCAACCCGTTCCCGGTGCGGGGCGACCAGGCCGACCGCTACCTGCACGAGATGGCGGTCATCGCCGAGCGGCTGGGCGCCGAGCGGATCCCCCGCACCCGGGTCGCCCTGCGCGGCTACTTCCGGTCCCTGCGGCCCGAGCTCGACGCGGGCGAGCAGTGCCTGGACGCGGTGCGCTTCCTCACCTCGCCGATGCCCCGGAGCGCCAGCCCGGTGCTGTCCGGCGCCCACCAGGTGGTGATCCAGGCGGCCATCGGCCTGCTGCCCGGCTGGGCCCGGGACATGCTCGGCCTACGGCTGCCGTCGCTGGCCCAGCAGGCGGTGGCCGGACCCGCCGCGCTGGCCCTCATGGGGACGCTGCGGCTGACCGGCGAGGCGCCGCCCATCACCCAGGCCCGCGCCCGCTGCGCTCAACTCCCCGTGTAGTTGGGCTCTCGCTTCTCGAGGAACGCCTTGGGACCCTCGCGGGCGTCCTTGGTCCCCATGACCTCCATGCCCAGCTCCACCTCGCGGGCGTAGGCGTCGGCCTCGGGCAGGGCGTCAGCGGCGAGCACCGAGGCCTTGATGTTGCGCACGGCCACGGGACCGTTGCGGGCGATGCGGTCGGCGATCTCACGGGCCTTGGCCAGGGCGGTGCCGTCCGGGACCACGTGGCCGACCAGCCCCACGTCGTAGGCCCTCTGGCCGGTGATGGGCTCGCCGGTGATGAGCATCTCCATGGCCACGGTCCAGGGGATCTGGCGGGGCAGGCGCACGGTCGAGCCGCCCATGGGGAACAGGCTGCGCTGCACCTCGCTCACCGCGATGCGGGCGCCCTCGGCCGCCACCCGCACGTCGAAGGCCTGGAGGATCTCGATGCCGCCGGCGTAGCAGTAGCCCTCGACCGCGGCGATGATCGGCGTCACCGTCCGGTACTCCTTGAGGAAGCCCTTGTAGATGAGGCTGAAGTCGGAGCGGATCCGCTCCTCGAACTCGTCCTCCGCGGGCTCGCCCGCCATCAGCGCCCCCACCAGGCGGTCGAGGTCGGCGCCCGCCGAGAAGTTCCCGCCCGCCCCGGTCAGGATCGCGACCCGGATGCTGTCATCGGCGTCGACCATGTCCCACGCGTCGCAGAGCCGGCAGAGCATCTCACAGTTGAACGCGTTCTTCTTGTCCGGGCGGTTGAGCGTGATGGTGACGACGTGACCGTCGCACTCCACGAGAACGGCGGGATCTGACATACCGTCAGATTAGACCGCATAAGGGTTGCCCCCCGATCTGATCGGGAACTGCGTACGCATGCTCACTCTGCGTGGTCGCCGTCACGTAGCGCGGCGCGGCGGCGCGGCGCTACTCGCTGTGGGGATCTTCCTCGGCTCCGGAGCGGCCGCCTGCCGGGTGGAGCCGACGATCACCGTCCAGACCGTGATCGGCGGCCTGGCCAACCCGTGGGACATCGCCTTCGGCCCCAACGGCGAGATGTTCTTCACCGAGCGGGCCGGGCGGATCAACGTCCTGGTCGGCGGGCAGCGGCGGGTCCTGGCCCAGCCGGCGGACGTCCGGGTGATGGGCGAGGCCGGGATGCTCGGCCTGGCCCTCGACCCGAACTTCGCGTCCAACCGGCGCCTCTACACCTGCTTCGCGTCCACCCTCAACGGGCTCGACGTGCGCATCGTGCGCTGGCAGGTCAACGCCAACGAGACGGCGCTGACCAACCGCGCCGACATCCTCACCGGCATCCCGGAGAACTCCAGCGGGCGCCACTCGGGCTGCAGGCCGCGCTTCGGGCCCGACGGCATGCTCTGGATCGGGACCGGCGACGCCGCGGTGGGCACCAACCCGCAGGACCCGCAGTCGCTCGGCGGCAAGGTGCTGCGCATCACCACCTCGGGCGCCCCGGCGCCCGGCAACATGGGCCCACCGTTCCGGCCCGAGATCGTCACCTACGGCCACCGCAACGTGCAGGGCGTGCTGTTCGACGTGAACGGCCGGTCCTACGCCATCGAGCACGGTCCCGACCGCGACGACGAGCTCAACATGATCGAGACCGGCCGCAACTACGGCTGGGACCCGGTGCCCGGCTACAACGAGTCGGTCCCGATGACCGATCTGAACAAGTTCCCCAACGCCTTCCCGGCCATCTGGAGCTCGGGCTTCCCCACCATCGCCCCGTCCGGGGGCACGTTCCTCTCCGGACCGCAGTGGGCCGGCTGGCACAACGCCGTCGCCATGGCCGTGCTGAAGGGCCAGGAGCTGCTGGTCCTCGGCCTGACCACCGACGGCCATGCGGTCGAGCAGGTGTGGACCAAGATCACCGACCACGGCCGCCTGCGGGTGGCCGTCCAGGGGCCCGACGGCAACATGTACATCGCCACCGACGCCAACCCCGGCGAGATCTTCCGGGTGGTGGGCACACCCCCGGCCTAGGGCCTAGGCCCTACGGCCAGCTTCCGGCGATGGCGGCCGTGACCTCGTCCGGCCGCTCCAGGGGCAGCATGTGGCCGGCGCGGGGCAGCTCGACCAGGCGGGCACCCGGGGCATGGTCGACGATGGCGCGGGTCAGCCGGTTGACGATCAGCCGGTCCTTGCGGCCGAGCACCACGGTCGCCGGGGTCTGCACCTCACGCAGGGGGTGGCGCAGGTCCATCTCCGACATCGCCTCGGCGCAGTCGCGGCGGACGCCGGGCGGGGTGGCGACGAACAGGGCGCGGGTGGCCTCGATGTGCGTCTTCGCCGGGGACCGGCCGAACGTGCGCCGCACGAACACGCGGCCCAGCCGGGGGTGCACCATCAGCCGGTTGACCGTCTCGCGCCACAGGACGATCCGCCAGAAGCGGCCCCGGCCCCCACCGGCGAGGCCGTGGGCGGCGGTCGCCACCAGCACGAGGCCCCGAACCCGCTCCTTGGCCAGCAGGGGATGACGGCACGCGCACGCCATCACGCTCATGCCGCCCATGGAGTGACCGGCGAGCACCGCGTCGCGCAGGTCGAACTGCTCGACCACGGTGGCCAGGTCGTCGCCCAGCCGGTCGATCGAGATCAGGTCCGCTCCCACGCTCGAGGCGCCGTGGCCCCGCTGGTCGTAGAGGACCACGCGGTGCCCGGCGGCCACCAGGCGCCGGGCCACCGGCCCCCACACGGCGCGGCTACCGGTCCAGCAGTGGGCCAGCACCACCGGCGGGAGGCCCTCGCCGGGCGGCGGGCCCGCGACGGTCACCGCCAATCGGGCGCCGTCGTCGGCGATCACGATCCCGTCGTCGCCTCGGGGCAGCGTCAGGTCGCCACCGGCGGGTTCCGCCGCTCTCCCCGTTCCCGTGGCCATCGTCAGATGCCCTGACGGGCGATGCGCTGGTGGGCGCGCAGCGGCAGCATGCGGTGGGCGAACCAGCCGAGCTTGGCCTCGAAGCCGGACAGCACCATGGCCTTGTCCACCCGGATGGCCATGACCACGTCGCGGGCGACCAGCTCGGGCGAGTGGCCGTGGGCGAACACGCGGGCGGTGCGCTCGGCGGCGCCCGCTGCCTCGTCCTCGTCGGCGTTGACGAAGCGGGTGGACTCCAGGATCGGCGTGTTGATCACCCCGGGGCATGCGACCGTGACCCCGACCCCGGTCCCCGCCCAGTCGGCCCGCAGGCACTGCGAGAACGCCAGGACCGCGGCCTTGGTCGTGACGTAGGCGGCCTCGGTGGCCCGCGGCGTATAGGCCAGCGCCGAGGCCACGTTGACGACCTGGGCCCGGCCGCGGGCCAGCAGCCCGGGACCGAACGCGTGGCAGCAGTGGACGATGCCGTCGAGGTTGACGGCCCGGATCCAACGCCAGTCGTCGATCGTCATGTCGGCGAAACGCCCGGTCATGCCCACGCCGGCGTTGTTCACGAGGACGTCGATCCCGCCGCGGTCGGCCTCGACCTGCGCGGCCAGCGAGCGCACGGCCCCGACGTCGGTGACGTCGCAGGTCAGGAAGTGCGCCTCCGGGCCCACCTCGGTGCAGGCCAGCGCAGTCTTCTCGGCCGTCTCGGGGTGCTGGTCCACGGCCAGGACGTTGCTCCCCTTGCGCGCGAGCTCCAGCGCGATGGCACGGCCGATGCCGCTGCCAGCCCCTGTCACGAGGGCGGTCGCCCCGGACAGGTCGAAATCGCGCCTTCCCATGTGCGCGCCCCCCCGTGTTGAGCGTTGTTCAACAATCATTTCACACTTTGTTGACTCCACGTCAATAGGATTGTGGGGTGGCTAACTCTCCCCGAACCCGGTTGGACCCCGAGGCGCGCCGGGCTCAGCTGGTCGCGCTGGGGCTGAAGATGCTCAGCACCCGGCCGCTCGACAAGGTGGCGATCGACGACATCGCAGCGGAAGCCGGCATCAGCCGGGGCCTGTTGTTCCACTACTTCCCCACCAAGCGCGACTACCACGTGGCCGTGGCCCGGGCCGCGGCCCAGGACCTGCTCGACCGCACGGACATGCTGGTCGGCACCACGCTGGGCCAGCGGCTGCGCGCCAACGTCGAGGCGTTCGTCGACCACCTGACCGAGAACCGGGACGCCTACGTGGCCTTCATCCGGGGCTCGGCCGGCGGCGACCCCGACCTGCTGGCGGTCTACGAGGACACCCGCACCGCCTTCACCGACCGGGTGCTCATCGGCCTCGGCCTGACGCACCGGGAGGAGCCCCGCCTGCGTCCTGCCGTGCGCGGCTGGGTCGCGTTCACCGAGGAGGTCACCGTCGACTGGCTGTCCCGCGGCCGAGACGGCCTCGACCGCGACGGCCTGGTCGACCTCATCGACGACGCCCTCGTGGCCCTGGTGGCCCTGGCCACCGGCACGGCGCCGGACCTCGGCTAGGCGACTA
>JBKPRS010000149.1:0-6783 GCA_046734695.1 Actinomycetota bacterium
AGGCGGGCCAGGTCGGTCGCCCCGCCGGTGTGGACCACCGCGGGCCCGGCCACGACCAGCACCCGGCCGCCGCGCCGGCGGGCGGCGCGCATCCGGTCGGCGACCTGGGTCACCAGCAGCGCCTTGGGCTTCTCGGACGACACCTCCGACGCCATGAACTCGAACACCTGCGTGTCCCGGGCGTGGCTCGGGGCGTGCACCCGCACGCCGTCGCTGCCCACCACGATCTGGTCGCCGATCCGCACCTTGTGCATGGGAGCGGTGTGGGCCTGGCCTCCGGCCACCACCAGCGCGCAGTCCATCTCGGGGTTCTCGACCGGCACCCAGGTCCCGTCGACACGCACGTCGCTGGCCAGGTTGGTGGTCGAGTAGAAGCCCGCAGGCAGCACGCCGTCCTGGTCCACCGGGACCAGGTGGGCGTCGTGCTGGTGCGTGCGGTTGGCCCCGTGCACCTGGAGCTCGTCCAGCAGCTGGTCGAGCTTGCCCTCGTCGCCGATCACCGCGATCCGGGCCGTGCTGGGGTCGAGGCTCGTCTTGCCGATGTGGACGTCCTCGATCTCGTAGTCGCAGCCTGAGTCGACGATCGTGTCGAGGATCTTGGCGAGCACCAGCGAGTCGACGATGT
Organism: Actinomycetota bacterium; assembly: GCA_046734695.1. Lineage (GTDB taxonomy): Bacteria > Actinomycetota > Acidimicrobiia > Acidimicrobiales > VFJN01 > ZC4RG19. Next base: position 626 of record JBKPRS010000149.1, read on the forward strand.
GTCCGGTGACCTCGATCGTCTCGGTGCTCATGGCGTGGCGTCCTCCGGTTCGGGGGCGGTCCGACCGCAGGGATATCATGCCGCCCGCCATGGGACAGCCGATCAACGTCGTCGAGAAGCCGTCGTCCACGCCGGGGCTGGCACGGTTCGAGATCAACCGCTCGCTCACCGGGATGGGCCACGAGCGCTACGCCTCTGTCGAGGACATCCTCGACGACCGCCCGGTTGACGAGCTGGCGCGCCGCCTGTTCGCCAGCGGCGGGGTCACCCAGGTCCACGCCAACGGCAGCGTGATCATCGTGCACCTGGCCGAGGGCTGGACCGGTGCCCAGCTGCTCGACGTGATCCGGGGCCTGTACATCTACTATCCCCCGTCCGGGAACGGCCAAGCCGCCGAGCCGGTTGCCTCCGAGCCCGAGGCGGAGCCCTCGTCCGAGGCGCCCGAAGCGGAAACTCAGGAGTAACGTCACTCCACCCCTCCGAGTGGGCATGCTTCGGGGGGTCGGCCGCCAACGGTGTCGGCCCGAACAAGGAGCGGCAATGAGTTCCAGGGCCTGGCAGGCCGTCCTCGACCACCTCGACGAAGCCGCCGAGCTGGCCAAGCTCGACGCGGACGTGCACCGCATGCTGCGCACCCCCCAGCGCATGCTGGAGGTCGCGATCCCGGTGCGGCTGGACGACGGCTCGGTCGAGGTCTTCACCGGGTGGCGGGTCCACCACGACACCACCCGCGGCCCCGGCAAGGGCGGCATCCGCTTCCACCCCGAGGTCGACGCCGACGAGGTCAAGGCCCTGGCGGCCATGATGACGTTCAAGACCGCGCTGCTCGACCTGCCCTTCGGCGGCGCCAAGGGCGGCGTCCGCTGTGATCCCCGAACGCTGTCGCTGGGCGAGCTGGAACGGGTCACCCGGCGCTACACGTACCAGATCAGCCCGCTGCTGGGTCCCGACGTCGACATCCCCGCCCCGGACGTGAACACCGACGGGCGGGTCATGGCCTGGCTGATGGACACGCTGTCGATGGTCAAGGGCCATGCCATGCCCGCGTCGGTCACCGGCAAGCCGTTGTCGCTGGGTGGCACACGCAACCACTCGGGGGCCACCTCGGCCGGGTGCCTGGCCTGCGCCCGGGTCGCCTTCCGTGAGCTCGGCCTTCCGTTCGTGGGCAGCCGGGCCGTGCTCCAGGGCTTCGGCAAGGTGGGCGCCCCGCTGGCCTACCTGCTCAGCTCGGCGGGCATGCGCGTCGTGGCGGTGAGCGACGTCGGTGGCGCGGTGCTCAACGAGGGCGGTCTCGACATCGGTGGCCTGTCCGACTACGTGTCCGAGAACGGGACCGTGGCCGGCTTCGGGGGCGGCGAGCCGATCAGCGGCGACGCCGTCTGGGACATCGACTGCGAGCTGCTGGTGCCTGCAGCCCTGGGTGGATGCATCGACGCGGCGGTGGCCGAGCGCATCGCCGCTCCCCTGATCGTGGAGGCCGCCAACGGGCCCACCATGACCGACGCCCAGCCGGTCCTCGACCGGCGGGGGATCGCGGTGGTGCCCGACATCCTGGCCAACGCGGGCGGGGTCACGGCCAGCTACTTCGAGTGGGCACAGGCCCGCCAGGGCTTCCCCTGGGACGACGCGGTCGTGGCGGAGCGGCTGCGGGCCCGCATGGAGGCGTCGTTCAACGCCGTGTGGGCCCGGTCCCAGAACCTGGAAGTCAACATGCGCACCGCGGCCCACGTGGTCGCGGTCGAGCGCGTGGCCGCCGCCATCACCGCTCGCGGCCTGTTCCCCTGAGCTGAACCTGAAGATCCTGCCCTCATTCGGGCAAGATCTTTGCCTTGGCAGCCTGAGATAGGCGACGATCGGCGTCCATGGACGACCTCGTCGACCACCTGGTCCGCACCACGCACCTGCCCGCGGGGGTGGCCCAGCGAGTAGTGGACGACGTCGTCGCCTACTTCTCGGAGACCACGGAGGCCGTGGTGCGCCGCCGGCACCGCCAGCTCCAGGCGTCCGGCCTGGCCAACCCGGCCATCTTCGACCGGATCGCCGACGAGCTGGCCTCCCGGCCGGTCGCGGCTCCGCCCCTGACCCACCGGCAGATCCGCCGGATCGTCTACGGCTGAGGAGACGTCTCTCATGTGCGGAATCGTCGGAACCATCGGGAGCGGGGACGCCGTCGGCGTCCTGATCGAGGGCCTGTCCCGCCTCGAGTACCGGGGCTACGACTCGGCCGGGGTGGCCGTGATCGGGCCCTCGGGGCTGCGGGTCCACCGCCGGGCCGGGCGGGTGGACGACCTGGTGGCGTCGCTGCCCAAGCGGCTGTCGGGCTCGGTCGGCATCGGCCACACCCGCTGGGCCACCCACGGCGAGCCCACCGACGGCAACGCCCACCCCCAGCTCGACGCCTCCGGCCACGTGGCGGTGATCCACAACGGCATCGTGGAGAACGCCGCCGAGCTGTGGGCCAAGCTGGCCGCCGAGGGGATCACGCCCGCGTCCGACACCGACACCGAGGTCATCGCCCAGATGGTGGGCCTGCGCCGCCAGGCCGGCCTGCCGCTGGAGGAGGCCGTGCGCGAGTCGCTGTCGCAGGTGGCCGGGACCTACGGCCTGGCCGTCGTGGACGACCGCCAGCCCGACCGCATCGTGGTGGCCCGCAACGGCAGCCCGGTAGTGCTGGGCGTGGGCCGCCGGGCCCACTACGTCGCCTCGGACCCCGCCGCGCTGGTCCGCCACACCGACCAGATCGTGCACCTCGACGACCACGAGATGGCCGTGCTGCAGGCGGGGTCGTACCGCACGTTCACGCTCGACGCCCGTCCCACCGACAAGCGTCCGTCGACCACCGAGGTGGCGGCCACCGCCTTCGACCTGGCGGGCCACGCCCACTACCTGCACAAGGAGATCCACGAGCAGCCCGCCGCCGTCGAGCGCGCGCTGCGGGGCCGGCTGGATCGCCGCTTCGCCACCGCCCACCTGGGCGGCGTGCGGCTGTCGGCCCGGGACGTGCTCGGCGTGCGCCGGGTCAAGATCCTGGGCTGCGGCTCCGCGTACTACGCGGGCCAGGCCGGGGCCTTGCTGATCGAGGCCCTGAGCCGGATCCCCGCCGACGCCGAGCCCGCGTCGGAGTTCCGCTACCGCAACCCGGTCATCGACCCCGAGACGCTGTACGTGGCGGTGAGCCAGTCCGGCGAGACGTTCGACACCCTGGCCGCCATCCGGGAGGTCAAGCGCAAGGGCGGCGATGTCATCGGCGTGGTCAACGCCACCGGCAGCACGGTGGCGGGGGAGTGCGGGTCGGGCGTCTACATCCACGCCGGGCCCGAGGTCTCGGTGGCGTCCACCAAGAGCTACACGTCGACGGTGGTGGCGTTCGCCCTGCTCGCGCTGCAGCTGGGCCGGGTGCGCGACCTGGGCCCCGGCGACGGTGCCCGCCTCATCGACGGCCTCGCAGCGCTGCCCGACCAGATGGCCACGGTGCTCTCGGTGGAGGACGCGGTGGCCGCGGTGGCCCGTGACCTCGTCGCCCCCTCCCCGGGGATGTTCTTCGTCGGCCGGGTGGCCGGCTACCCGGTGGCGCAGGAGGGAGCGCAGAAGCTCAAGGAGGTGTCTTACGTACACGCCGAGGCGTACCCGGCCGCCGAGCTCAAGCACGGGCCGCTGGCCCTGGTCAGCCCCGACGTCCCCACGGTGATGGTCCTGCCCGACGACCCGCTGCTGGACAAGAACCTGGCCACCGTGGAGGAGATCCGGGCCCGGCGCGGCCCGGTGATCGCGGTGACGGACGCGGCCCTGGAGGCGGACGACCGCTTCGCCGCGGTGCTCCGGGTGCCCCGCAGCCAGCCCGAGCTCGCCCCGATCCTGCTGGGGATCCCCCTGCAGCTGCTTGCCTACCACGCCGCCCTGGCCCTGGGCCGGGACGTGGACCGGCCCCGCAACCTGGCCAAGAGCGTCACGGTGGAATGAGGGATCTGGGGCGAGGCACTTGCCATGACCGAACACATGTTCGAACATAGCAGGCGTGGCGCGGGGCGCAGACGTTTTTGCTCGTGACCCTCTGATCGGGGGCCGGCCGGCTGTTCTCCCCGCCGCGCCCCGGGTCGGGCTCGCCGACCTGGCGAGCGAGCAGCGCCTTCCGGTCCTGCCCGGGCTGGCGTCGCTCCTGCCGGGAGGTGGGCTGCGGCGGGGGGCCACCGTGGCGGTCGGCGCCGCCCCCGGGGTGGCGGGCGCCACGTCCCTGGCCCTGGCCCTGGCGGCCGGTCCCTCCCAGGCGGGCGCCTGGGTGGCGGCGGTGGGGCTGGGCTCCCTGGGCCTGGTGGCCGCCGACGCCCTGGGGGTGGTGCTGGAGCGCCTGGTCCTGGTGGCCGACCCCGGCCGCGACCGCGCGGGCTGGGCATCGGTCCTGGGCGCCCTGGTCGACGGCTTCGACGTGATCCTCGTCTCCACCTCCACCTCCACCTCCACCTCCGCCGGCTCTGCCGGTCCCGTCCGCCTGCGGCCGGCCGACGCCCGCCGCCTCGTGGCCCGGGTCCGCGAGCGGGGCGGCATCCTCGTGTCGGTGGGCGGCGATCTCCCCGGCGAGCGCAGTCCCGTCAGCCTCACGGTGAGCGCAGCCCGCTGGGAGGGCCTGGGCGCCGGCTGGGGCCACCTCCAGGGCCGCCGGGTCACGGTGGAGACAGGCGGCCGGGGTGACGCCGCCCGCTCCCGCCGCGCCGACCTCTGGCTCCCCGACACCAACGGCCATGTGACCCCGGCCGAGCCCCTGGCCACTCCCATCCCCCTCGACTCCCGTCGCCGCCGCCATGGCTGAGGCGACCCGGACCCTGGTGGTGTGGTGTGCCGATTGGCCGGTGGTGGCGGCCGGGGTGTCGCTGGACGTGCCCGCGGCGGTCCTGCGGGCCAACCGGGTGGTGGCGTGCTCCCCGGCCGCCCGCCGTGAGGGCGTCGAGCGCCACCAGCGCCGCCGGGACGCCCAGTCCCGCTGCCCCGAGCTGCTCATCCTCGAGCACGACCCCGCGGCCGAGGCCCGCGCCTTCGAGCCGGTGGCCGCCAGCCTCGAGGCCCTCACCCCGCGCCTCGAGATCACCTACCCGGGCTCCTGCGCCTTCCCCACCCGGGGGCCGTCCCGCTACCACGGGGGCGACAGGGCCCTGGCCGGCCGGGCGGCCGGACTCGTGCGCGGCACGCTGGGCGGGCGTGTCCCGGTCCGGGTGGGGGTGGCCGACGGTCCCTTCGCCGCCGCCCTCGCCGCCCGCCGCCACCGCCGGGGCCGCCGGGCGGACCGGTCCGAGGACCTGGCCCTGGTCGTGCCCCCCGGGGAGAGCGCCGCCTTCCTGGCGCCGATCCCGGTGACCGTGCTGGCCGACGAGGGCGGACCGGCCGGCGCCGCCCTCGTCGACGTGCTGGAACGGCTGGGGGTGCGGACCCTCGGTGCCCTGGCCGCGCTGCCCGTGGCCGAGGTCGTGGGCCGCTTCGGATCCGAGGGCCTGCACGCCCACCGCCTGGCAGGAGGGGAGGACGGGCGGCCCCCGGTCACCGCGCCGCCTCCCGCCGATTGGACGCTGGTCGCCGAGCTCGACCCGCCGGCCGAGCGGGTGGAGGCCGCCGCCTTCGTGGCCCGGGGCCTGGCCGACGACCTCCACCGGCGCCTGGCCGCGACGGGCAGCGCCTGCGCCCGCCTCATCGTGGGCGCCGAGACCGAGCACGGCGAGACGCACGAACGGGTGTGGCGCACCGAGGGGACCTTCAGCGCCCTGGCCATCGCCGACCGGGTGCGCTGGCAGCTGGAGGGCTGGGTGGGCGGCCAGGGCGGCTGGGCCCAGCGACCCTCGGGCGGGCTCACCCGCCTGTGGCTGGCGCCGGAGGAGATCGTGCCCGCCGGAGGGCGCCAGCTCGCCCTCAGCACCGGCGGTCCCGGGATGGTCGACCCGATCGAGGCGGGGGACCGGGCCTCCCGGGCCCTGGCCCGGGTCCAGGGGCTGTTGGGCGTGGACGGCGTGCGGGTCCCGGAGTGGCGGGGCGGCCGGGGCCCGGGGGAGCGGGTGGGCCTGGTCCCGGTGGCGGCGGCCGACGTGACCGAGCCCCGCCCTGCGGCCCGGCCCAGCTGGGTGGGCGAGCCCTGGCCGGGGACAGTGCCCGCCCCCGCGCCGGCGACGGTCCACACC
>JBKPRS010000150.1:0-2903 GCA_046734695.1 Actinomycetota bacterium
CCCCGCCGGACTGCCCCGAGGGCCGGCCGCTGCGCCTGGCGGTCAGCTTCCCGGACTGCTGGGACGGCGAGCGGGTCGACAGCCCCGACCACGTGGCGCACATGGCCCGCAGCCGGGACGGCGCCTGCCCCGGCAGCCATCCGGTGCCGGTGCCCCAGCTCCTGCTGGCCATCAGCTACCCGGTCACCGGCGGCGGCCACGACCTGGCCATGTCCTCCGGATCGGTGCTCACCGCCCACGCCGATTTCTTCAACGCCTGGGACCCCGACAAGCTCCGCACCGAGGTGGAGACGTGCCTCGACCGCGGCGTGATCTGCGATGTGGCGAGCACACGTTCGTAGTGATTCCCCCGTCCCAGGGTGGCAGTCTGGGGACTTCGTGAGCGTCCGCCCGCCGGCTGCCGGGGGGCGGTGGGCGGGCGCTCATGCATCGTCCGGTTACGACCCGGGACGGCGGTAGCCGCTGGCGTAGGCCGGCACCGGTGGGTCCGCCCGCAGGTCAGGGGCGGGGACGGGCGCGCCGGGCACCGTGGTGAGCGGCACGACGCCGGCCCAGGTGAAGCGATCGAGGTCCTCCTCGTCGTCGAGGGGCGGACCGGTGCGGAGCTTCACCGAGCACTCGTCCAGCGGCAGGGCCAGGACCAGCGTGGAGCGCAGCTCCTTGTCGCTCGGCGGCCGGACGTCGGCGCCCCGCCCGGGCACGATGTGGTCGACCAGCAGGTCGAGCGCGGCCCGGCGCTCATCCAGGTCGGTGATCGGGGTCGCCTGCCCGAACACCACCACCGAGCGGTAGTTCATCGAGTGGTGGAAGGCGGAGCGGGCCAGCACCAGCCCGTCCACCAGCGTCACGGTGACGCACATGTCCAGCCCCTTGGCCCCGCCCCGCATGAGCCGGCTGGCCGTCGAGCCGTGCAACAGCAGCCGGTCGCGGTCGCGCCCGTAGAGCATGGGGATGACGACGGGCCCGTCGCCCGACACCAGCCCCACGTGCGCCACCAGGCCCTCGTCCAGGATGGCGTGGACCTGGTCGCGGTCGTACCGGCCGCGGTCCGGCTGGCGGCGGACGGTCGTGCGGGCGGTGGGCGCGGGGGAGGGGGAGTCCACGCACCCACGCTAGGCGGCGGACCTTCAGCCGGCCGGGGGAGTATCCAGGTTGGTCCAGTTGGGCTGGAGGGAGCGGGCGCCGGCCGGCGTGAGGCCGCCGAGGCGCTCGAGGTCCTCGGCGGTGAGGGCGAGATCGAGGGCGGCCACGTTCTCCTCCAGGTACGTGCGCCGCTTGGTGCCGGGGATGGGCACGACGTCGTCGCCCTGGGCCGACAGCCACGCCAGGGCCACCTGGCCGGGCGTGGCGCCGTGGGCCTCGGCCACCTCCCGGACCACGGCCACCAGGGCCAGGTTGCGGTCCAGGTTGTCGCCCTGGAAGCGGGGGACCGTCCGGCGGAAGTCGGTGTCCTCCAACTCGTCGAGGCTGGATACGGCGCCCGTCAGCAGCCCCCGGCCCAGCGGGCTGTAGGGGACCAGGCCGATGCCCAGCTCCCGGCACGCGGGCACGATCTCGTCCTCGATGTCGCGGGAGAAGATCGACCACTCGGACTGCAGCGCGGCTATGGGATGGACGTTGGCGGCGCGGCGCAGCGTGTCCGCCGACGCCTCGGACAGGCCCAGGTGGCGGACCTTGCCCGCGGCCACGAGCTCGGCCATGGCCCCGACGGTCTCCTCGATGGGGACCCGGACGTCGGGGCGGTGCTGGTAGTAGAGGTCGATGTGGTCGACCCCGAGGCGGCCGAGCGACGCGTCGCACGCCTCCCGGACGTAGGCGGCGTCGCCCCGCACGCTGCGCCCGCCGGGGGCGTCGGGGTCGGGGCGGATGCCGAACTTGGTGGCCAGGACGACCTCGTCCCGCCGGGAGGCGATGGCCTCGCCGACCAGTTGCTCGTTGTGGCCGAGGCCGTACATGTCGGCGGTGTCGAGGAACGTGATCCCGAGGTCGAGGGCGCGGGCCAGGGTGGCCTCCGCTTCGGCCCGGTCGGGGGTGCCGTAGGCGAAGCTCATGCCCATGCAGCCGAGCCCCTCGGCGGAGACGGTGGGACCGGTGCGTCCGAGGGTGCGGGTGGGGACGGTCATGCCGGGGAGCCTAAGGCCCCCCGGCATGATCCGGGCAGTGCTGCTAGCGCCTCAGTGCGACCCGTGCACGTGGTCGCAGAGGACTTCCTGGCCCGGGAGGATCTGGCCGCCGGAGGCGCCCTCGAGGGCGGCGAACGGGCCGCACACCGAAGGGACGATCCACACGTGGATCATGGGGGTGACCTCCTTGCGCACCGCGCCGCCGGGGCACGGGGTGGGCGGCGCGCCCACCAGGATGACCTGGAAGGTGTTGTCGCCCCGGGGGTACCAGCACAGGTCGTTGTGCTCGTGGAACTGGGTCATGGGGCCGCCGAGGTCGGGCACCTGGTCGAGCGTGCGGGGCGGCTCCAGCATGAACATGGCTGCGACCAGCCGCTTGGCGCCGCCGGGCGAGACCTCGTACACGAGGGACTCCGGGTAGTCGGCGTCGAGCTCGTGGCCGTCGTTGATCATCGACCAGTTGACGTAGTGCTCGTAGCCCGTGAACCCGTCGCCGATCGAGCGGTAGCCGGCGGCGTAGGCGGCGTCGGTGGTGGCGTAGGCCGGCAGCTTGACGATGCTCGCCGTCACCAGGGCCTCGGCCCGGGCCTGCTCCTCGGCGGTCACGCCGGGGAAGCCGCTCAGGTCCACCGGCAGCGTCGCGTCGTAGGGCCGCGTGGTGCCGGGGTGCTCGTGCGGCGGCTGCTCGGGGTCGTTCGGCGCGCCGGGATCGTGGTCGTGCGGCGGCTGCTCGGGGTCGTTCGGGGCCGTCCCGTGGGTGTGGGTGGTGGTGGTGTGCCC
>JBKPRS010000151.1:0-42921 GCA_046734695.1 Actinomycetota bacterium
AGGACGCCGATCCCGACGCCGTGGTCGTCCGCCGGGAGGAGGCGCGCCTCGTGCTCGCCGTCGACGGCAGCCCTCGGATGGCGGACCTCGGGCCGTTCGTGCTCCGGATCGAAGCGGTCCTGCGGGAGGCCGCCCAGGTGAGCGGGGCGGTGGTCGAGGGCTGCTTCGGCGGGTGCTACCCGGTCCCGTTCGAGGAGGACCGCCAGGACGTGACCGCGTTCCTCCCGATCGCCGCCCCGGTCCTCGTCCCGCCCGGGCTCGGGAGCATGGGGGTGCAGATCGACGAGCTGCCGGCCTGCGACGTCGCCGTCGCTGAGCTACGCGGGTCCTACCTGGGGCTCGAGGCGTGTTACCGGCGGCTGGGCGCGTGGGTGGCGTTTCATGCCGTGCCGTCGGACCTCCCGGTCCGGGAGCTGTACGTGACCCCGCTCGGCGGGCCGGAGGACGAGGCCGTCACCGAGCTGCTGTGGCCCGTCGTCGTCGACGGCCGCTGAGCCACCAAGGAGGAAGCATGCAAGCACAGCGACAGATCGACGCGGGCCGGCTGGAGACGCGACTCGGACCGCTGGCGTGGCGCTCGACCGGGCGGGGACCGGCACTCGTCTTCTACGCCGGGGCGATGGCGAACGGTGACCTGTGGCGTGACGTCGTGGCCGCGCTCGCGGACCGCTACCGCTGCATCACGATCGACCTACCGCTCGGGGCGCACCCGTGGCCGTTGAGCGAGGGCGCCGACCGCTCGGCCACCTCCCTGGCCCGCCTGTTGCTCGACGCCCTGGAGCTGCTGGACGTGGCCGACGCGACGGTGATCGCCAACGACACGGCCGGCGGGCTGCTGCTCCTGTCCCTGGCGTCCGGTCACCCGGCGCTCGGGCGAGTGGGCCGGCTGGTCCTGACGAACTGCGACAACGGCGACAGCTTCCCGCCGCCCGCGCTCCGGAAGGCGGCGACGCTGTGTCGCAGGCTGCCGCGGCTCGCTCGGGCGATGGTCCGGCTGCAGCTGCGCTCCGCGAAGGCGCGGCGCATGCTGGTCGCCAGCGTGACCGCCGGCGGGCTGGACGACGAGCGGGTCGTGTCGTTCCTCCGGCCGGCCCGGGGCGATCGGCGGGTGGCCGGCGACGTCGTCGCCGCCTTCGCCGGCTTCCGCCCCCAGGTCCTGCTCGACGCCGCCGGGGCCATCCCGGCGTTCGACCGGCCGGTCCTGCTGATCTGGGGCGACTCGTGCGACTTCTTCCCGCTGGCCGACGCTCAGCGGCTCGCGGCCGAGTTCCCCGACGCCGAGCTGGTCCCCGTGCCCGGCGCCAAGACCTGGGTGCCGGTCGACGCTCCCGCCGCGGTCGCGGACGCCATCGCCGAGTTCGTGCCCCCGGCCTGACTCGGTAGCTTGGCCGGATGACGGGCCAGCGGATCTCGGTCGCCCCGGTGTCGGGTGTGCTCGGCGCCGAGGTGAGCGGCGTCGACCTCGCGTCGGACCTCGACGAGGCCGCCGTCGCGGAGATCCGCCAGGCGTTCCTCGCCCACCACGTGCTGTTCTTCCACGACCAGGAGCTGACGCCGGACCAGCTCATGCGCTTCGGGCGCCGCTTCGGCGAGCTGGACACCCATCCCTTCGTGGAGGGCATGGACAGCCGGCCCGAGGTCATCGAGATCGTCACCGAGCCCGAGGACGCGGTGAACTTCGGCGGCGGCTGGCACACCGACGTCACGTTCCTGGACGAGCCCGACCTCGGATCGATCCTCTACGCCGTCGACGTGCCGCCATCGGGCGGCGACACGCTGTTCGCCGACCAGCACGCCGCGTACGACGCGCTGTCGGACACGATGAAGGGGCTGATCGGAGGCCTCGTGGGCCTGCACTCGGCCGGCCCGCAGTACTCGCCCGGCGGCTACTCGACCCGGTCCCGCTCGATGCGGACGAAGAACGCCGATCGCGCCGACAGCGTGGTCCGCCATCCGGTCGTGCGCACCCACCCCGAGACCGGGCGCAAGGGCCTCTACGTGAACCGGGCCTTCACGACCCGCATCGAGGGCCTGCGCCGCGACGAGTCCGAGGCGCTGCTCGGCTACCTGCTCGACCACGCGACCCGTGAGCAGTTCACCTGCCGCTTCCGCTGGCGGGCCGGATCGGTGGCGATGTGGGACAACCGCAGCGTCCAGCACTTCGCCCTGTACGACTACCGGGGCCAGCGCCGCCGCATGTATCGCATCACGCTGCGCGGCGACCGCCCCCGGTAGCCGGTGCCGGACCTACCCGGCCACCTGGACCGGGCTGCGGCCGCGGTAGACGCGGAGGGCGAGGGTGTAGGAGACGGCCAGGATGCCCACGCCCCAGGCCAGGGCGGCCCACAGGTCGGGACCGGTGGTGCCCGTGGTGAGCAGTGAGCGCATGGTCTCGATGAGGGGTGTCATCGGCTGGTGCTCGGCGAAGCCCCTCAGCCAGGGCGTGATCGAGTCCGTCGGGACGAACGAGGGGCTGAGGAAGATCAGCAGGAACAGCAGGTAGCTGAAGGCCCCGGCGCCCTCGACGCTCTTGGCCAGCAGGCCGAACAGGAGGGCCAGCCAGGTGGTGGCCAGGGTGAAGAGGACGAGGAGGGCGACGAACCAGAACCAGGCGGCCGCGTCCGCCTCGGGGCGGAACCCGACGAGGAACGCCACGACGACCACCAGGAAGCAGGAGAAGAGGACCGACAGCGTCGAGGACACGGCCTGCCCGCTCAGGACGGACGAGGGCGCGACCGGCATGGTCCGGAAGCGGCTGATGATGCCCTTCTGGAGGTCGGTGGCCAGACGCACCGCGGCGTAGGCGATGCCACTTATCACGGTCATGATCACGACCGCAGGGGTCACGAAGTCGACGTAGGCGATCGAGCCGGTCTGCGTCCCGATGGCGCCGCCGAACACGTAGACGAAGAGCAGCAAGAGGGCGATCGGCGTCAGGACCACGGTGATGATCGTGTCGATGCTGCGTGTCGTGTGACGCAGGCTGCGCTTCGTCATGGTCCAGGTGTCAGTGAGCGCTCGCATCGCTTGCCTCCTTGGTGTCGTCGAGGACCTTGAAGAACACGTCGTCCAGCGTGGGCGACTGCCGGGAGAACGTGGCCGGCTCGATGCCGCACTCCTTGAGCCGGATGAACATGTCGGCCATGTCGGCCACCGAGGCGTCGGTGGCGACGATCAGCTTGGATTCCACCTGGCTGACCTCGAAGTGCTCGCCGAGTGCCTTCTCGGCCGCAGCCAGCCGGTCCCCGTCGCCGAACTCCAGCTCGACGAGCCCGGCCGGCAGCGTGGCCTTCAGCTCCTCGGGCGTGCCGTGGGCCACGATGCGGCCGCCGCGGAGGATGGCGATCTGGTCGGCGAGACGATCGGCTTCGTCCAGGTACTGGGTGGTCAGGAAGATCGTGGTGCCGTTCTCGACCAGCCGGGCGATGGTGGCCCACATGTCGTTGCGGCTCTGCGGGTCGAGCCCGGTCGTCGGCTCGTCGAAGAAGATGACGGGGGCGTCGCCGACCAGGCTCATGGCGATGTCGAGCCGGCGCCGCATGCCGCCCGAGTAGGTCGCCAGGCTCCGGTCGGCCGCCTCGGTGAGAGCGAAGCGGTCCAGCAGGTCCGCCGCGGTCTGCCGGGGATCGGCGACGTGGCGCAGCTCGCCCATCAGCACCAGGTTCTCCCGACCGGTGAGGATGTCGTCCACCGCGGCGAACTGCCCCGTCAGGCTGATCTGCTCGCGGACCTTCGTCGCCTGCGTCGCCACGTCGAACCCGGCCACGCGGGCCGAGCCGCCGTCGGCGTCGATCAGCGTGGTCAGGATGTTGATCGTCGTCGTCTTGCCGGAGCCGTTGGCTCCCAGGAGGGCGAACACCGAGCCCCGTTCGACGCTGAACGACACGTCGTGGAGCACCGGCGCGTCCTTGTAGCCCTTCACGAGGTTCCTCACCTCGATGGCGTGTGTGCCTTCCATGTTCTGCGGAACCTCCTAGAACAGTGTTCGGTTGACTCGAACAGTGTACCATCACTCGTACGGTGTTCCGCAACGGGTAATGTCGAGACCGCCGGAAAGGGAGAGTGCGATGCCAGCGAGTGACCGGTCCTACCCCTCGGTGTGGCTCCGGCCGCCCCGCGAGCAGCGATCGGCTCTGACCCGCGACCGGATCGTCGCCGAAGCCCTGCGCATCCTCGACGAGGAGGGCGCCGAGGCCCTGAGCATGCGCAAGCTCGCGGCGGCGCTCGGGGTGGGCACGACCTCGCTCTACTGGCACGTCGCCAACCGCGACGAGCTGATCGAGCTGGTCGTCAACGAGATCAACGGTGAGCTGGACGTGCCCGACGCCGGCGAGGTGCCGGAGTGGCGGGAGGCGACCCGCCGGTTCGCCCGCAGCATCCGCTCGGGGATCGTGCGCCACCGGTGGGTGGTCTCCGAGCTCGCCCACCTGGTGGCGGCCGTGCCCGGGCCCAACCTCAGCGACGCCATGGAGCGCATGCTCGCCGTGTTCGAGACCGCGGGCTTCCCGCTCGGGGAAGCCGATCGCGCGCTGAGCACCGTCTCCGCCTACGTGGCCGGCATCGGCCTGAGCGAGGCGGCCTTGCACGGGCTGCTCGCCCGCCAGGGCCAGAGCCCACAGGACTGGCTGGACGAGCAGATGCGCGCCGCCGATGACGTCACCGAGGGGCACGATCGGCTCCGCTCGGTCACGACCGGCTATGCCGGCCAGGACCCCCAGCAGGCGATGGACGAGGACTTCGAGTACGGCCTCGACCGGCTCCTCGACGGCCTGCAGGCCCGACTCGACGCCTCCACCTGAGGCCACCGCCGACATCGGCCACGCCTCGCATCACCACCGGCAAGGCACTTGCCAACGCCGAAATACCTGATATATATAGCGGGTATGCTACTCGGTATAGCGAACAAGACCTCGGGGCGGGTCCGGTGAGCGTGCGCCACGCGCTGCTGGCGCTGCTCAGCGAGGGCCCCAAGTACGGGCTCCAGCTCCGCCAGGAGTTCGAGGCCCGCACCGGCGAGGTGTGGCCGTTGAACGTCGGCCAGGTGTACACGACCCTCCAGCGCCTGGAGCGGGACGGCCTGGTCGCGTCGGAGGGCAAGGGCGACGGTCCCGGGAAGGCGTACCGGATCACGGGTGCCGGCCGCGACGAGCTGAGCGTCTGGCTGCGCACGCCTCCGGAGGACGACGGGCCACCCCGCGACGAGCTGCTGATCAAGGTGCTCGTCGCGGCGCACGCCCCGGATGTGGACGTGCACGACGTGATCCAGGCCCACCGCCACTGGCTCGTCGAGCTGATGCAGCGGTACACCGCGGTCAAGGCCAACGCCCAGGCCGAGGACGTAGCCCTGGCGCTCGTGGTCGACGCCGAGCTGTTCCGCCTGGAGGGCGCGGTCCGGTGGCTCGACACCGCCGACATGCGCCTGCGCCAGCACCGCCTGCAGGTCCCGGCCGTCGCTCCCCAGGGCGACCGGGACCGCAGCGTCGCGGGAGTCGAGCGATGAGCGAGCTCGTCGAGCGAACCCGGAACCCGAGCGCGGCCTTGGAGCTGCGGCTCGTGTCGAAGACCTACGGGGAGGGCGCCAACACGGTGCACGCCCTGCGCGAGGTCGACCTGGCCGTCGAGCGCGGCGAGCTCGTCGCGGTCATGGGCCCCAGCGGGTCGGGCAAGTCCACGCTGCTCACCATCGCGGGCACGCTCGAGGAGGCCACCGCGGGCGAGGTGCTCATCGATGGCACCCCGGTGGGCGCCATGCGCTCCGCCCAGCGGGCCCAGTTGCGCCGCCGCTCGCTCGGGTTCGTGTTCCAGGACTTCAACCTGCTCGCCGGGCTCACGGCGGCCGAGAACGTCTCGATGCCCCTGGAGCTCGACGGCATGCGCGCCCGCGATGCCCGCGCCGCGGCGGCCACGGCCCTGGCCCACCTCGGTGTCGACGACCTCGCCGACCGCTTCCCCGACGACCTGTCCGGGGGCGAGCGGCAGCGGGTGGCCATCGCCCGCGCCATCGTCGGCGAGCGGTCGCTGCTGCTGGCGGACGAGCCCACGGGCGCCCTCGACTCGGTGAACGGCGAGTCCGTGATGCGCCTGCTGCGGGAGGCGTGCCACCGCGGCGCCGCCGGCGTCGTGGTGACGCACGAGGCCCACATGGCCTCGTGGGCCGACCGGGTCGTGTTCCTCCGCGACGGCCGGGTCATCGACCACACGAGCCCGCCGGAGCGGCCCGAGTCGCTGCTCGGCTCGGTCCCGCAGCCATGAGCGTCGGACGGCCGGCCTCCCGGGCCGTGATGCGGTGGTCCCTGCGGCTGTTCCGCCGGGAGTGGCGCCAGCAGCTGCTGGTCCTGGCGCTGCTGACGGCGGCGGTGGCCGCCGCAGTGGCCCTGGCGACGGTGGCGATCAACAGCTCGTCGGCGGTGGCCCAGCCCTTCGGGGGCGCCGACGCCCGCATCACGATCGGCGGCGACGACCCCGCGGCCGCCGCCCGCTCCGTCGCCGCGGCGCGGGACCGGTACGGCAGCGACGACGTCACCGCCCACGAGACGGTGACCGTGCCGGGCACGGTCGACCGGCTCGACGTGCGCGACCAGGACCCCGAGGCGCGGTACAGCCGCAACGTCCTCGACCTCACCGCCGGCCGGTACCCGCGGGTGGCGGGCGAGGTGGCCCTCACCGACGAGGCCGCCGCCCTGCTCGCCGCCGGCCTCCACGACGAGGTGACGATCGCCGGGCGGCAGGAGACCGTGGTCGGGCTGGTCGAGAACTCCGCCGACCTGGGCGACGACTTCGTGCTGGTGGCGCCGGGCACCCTGGCCGACCCGGACAAGATCACCGTGCTGGTGGACACGAGCCAGGCGCACGGCAGCTCGAACGACGTCGGCTTCGCCATGGAGATCCTCGGCAGCGACAGCAACGAGGCCCAGATCGCCGTGGTGGTCCTGGCGGCGACGACGCTGGCCCTCGCCCTCGTCGGCATGCTGGCATCGGCGGCGTTCGTGGTCGTCGCCCAGCGGCGCCAGCGCCAGCTGGGCATGCTCGTGGCTCTGGGGGCCACCCAGCGCCACGTCCGGCTGGTGATGCTGGCCACGGGCGCCATCACCGGCGCGGTGGCCGCGGTCGTGGGCACCGTCCTCGGCGTGGCGGGCTGGCTGGTGTTCGCCCCCTCGGTCGAGACCGCCGCCAACCATCGCATCTCCCGCAGCGACCTCCCGTGGCCGGTCATCGCCGGGGTGGTGCTGCTGGCGGTGGCCGCCGCCAGCCTCGCGGCCTGGTGGCCGGCCCGGAGCCTGTCCCGGCTGCCGGTGATGACCGCGCTCGCGGGCCGACCGGCCGCCCCTCGCCCGGTCCGCCGGCCGCTGGCCCTCGCGGTCGTCCTGGTGGCGGCGGGCGCCGTCGCCATCGCCCTGTCGGAGCCCTTGAGCCGCCACATCCAAGGGGTGCTGTTCGTCGCCGGGCTGACGGCCGTGGTGATCGGCACCGTGATGATGACGCCCGCCGCGGTCCGGGCCGGCGGGCGGCTGGCGCCGCGTCTGCCGCTGGGCCCCCGCCTGGCGCTGCGCGACCTGGCCCGCTACCAGGCCCGGGCGGCCGCGGCCCTGGGGGCCATCACGCTCGGGCTCGCCATCTCGATCGGGATCGTGGCCGTCGCGGCCGCGGCGGTGCCCCCCGCCGGCAGCGGTGACCTGTCCAGCTCCGAGCTGATGATCCTGAGCCCCCACGGTGACGGGGACGGCCCTGCACCGGCACCCGAGCGCACCCCGGCAGAGACCGCGGCCTTCGACCGTGACGCGCAGGCGGTCATCACCGCCCTCGGCAGCGATGTGGCCTCGGCGCCGCTCGACGTCGCGGTGAGCACCCGCCCGATGCCCGACGGGCTGCCCCGCGAGGCGATCTCGATCGGCGTGGCCCGGAGCGCGCGCATGATCGAGGGGAGCGGCATCCCCTATGTCGCCACGCCCGAGGTGCTGGCGCTCTACGGCATCGACCCCGAGTCCATCGAGCCGGACGCGGAGCTGCTGACCTCCCGCCACGAGCCGTTCATCCTCCTGGACATGACCGAGGAGCGCCGCGACGACGCGAACCCCGCCGAGGCGAGGCTCCAGGACGTCGACCTGCCGACGTGGTCCTCCGCCCCCAGCGCGCTGATCCCCGAGGACACCCTGGCCGAGCGCGGTTGGGTGGCGGTCCGCTCCGGCTGGATGGTCGAGTCACCGGCGCCGCTCACCGCCGAGCAGATCGCGGCCGCTCGCGCCGCCGCGGCGGACACCGGCCTGGCGGTCTCGACCCGCGAGACCTACGACGGCCTGATGGCACTGCGGAAGGGCGCCACGCTCGCCGGCGGGCTGCTGGCGGTGGCGATCGTGGCCATCGCCGTCGGGCTCATCCGCAACGAGGCCCGGCGCGACGTCCGCACGCTCACCGCCACCGGCGCCAAGCCCCGCACCCGCCGGGCGCTGACCTCCGCCACCGCCGCGGGGCTCGCGCTGCCCGGCGTCCTCCTCGGCCTCGCCGGCGCCTACCTCGCCCTCGTGGCGTCGTACCACGCCGACCTCGGCCGCCTGGTCCCGGTCCCGCTGGCGCAGCTTCTCCCCCTCGCCATCGGGACCCCCCTCCTCGCCGCCGCCGTCGGCTGGCTCCTCGCCGGCCGGGAGCCCCGCACCTTCGCCCGCCAGGAGCTGGAGTAGGACTGCCAGGCTCATCGCCGGTCCGACTACGAGGCGGGAACCAGCACCGTCAGGGTCGCGGCGCTCGACCTGACCGAGACCATCGCGAACCGTCCGCCGGCCACGGCGAAGCGCAGCGGTGACCGTTGGCCGACGTCGATGGCGGCGAGCCGGGGGCAGGTGGTGGACCCGCAGCCGTGGGCGTCGTACGCCGCCAGCCGGCCGGTGCCGTTGCCCGCGAGCAGGCCGACGTAGAGCACGTCGCCCCCGATCGTCAGCCCGCCGACCGGCAGGCCGTCGATGGCTGCGGACCACGCGGGAGCGCAGACGTCCTGCCCGCACCCCGCGGCGGCGAACACTTCGACGGCGCTTGACGGGTTGCCCTGCCGCTGGTCCGAGACGTAGAGCTGGTCGTGGGCGAACGCCAGGTACTGCCACCCCCGGCCCGGTCCCGGATGGAGATCCGTACGCCAGAGGTGGGCGCCGGTCTCGCCGTCGATGGCTTCGACCAGGGTCTCGAGGGAGTGGGTGAGCCCACCGACGTAGACCGTCCCGTCCGGCCCGACGACGGGTCGCTCGCCCGAGTCGATGACCTCCGCGCCGTCCACATCCAGGGACGAAGTCCAGAGGGGCGTGCAGGTCGCGGCGCCGCAGCCGGTGGCGCCGAACGCATACACCAGGTTGTCAGCGACCACGTAGATCTTGTCGTGGCTGATCGACGGCGGGGTCATGAGCGCCCCGTCGGGGAACGCGAAGGTCCAGTTGGCCGCCGGGCTGACGAGGTCCCGCACGACCAGTTGCGGCCGGCGATCGGTGACGCATCCGTTCTGCACGGAGGCCACCGTCGAGCCGGAGGCCACGAACGCGCCGACGAGGGCGGGACCGGTGGTCTCGGTGGCGAGGACGTTCCCGGTCGCGGGATCGAGCTTGCTGAGCACGCCCGAGCAGCCGGTGCCGGAGCTCACCCAGAGGTCGCCGGCCACCATCACGACCGGGCCCGGAGCTCCTGAGCTCGCCGGCGTCGGCCGCTCCCAGACGACGGCGCCCGTGGTCACGTCGTAGGCCCGCACGACACCGCTCGCGCCCGACACGACGGTCGTGTAGAGCCGGTCACCCGACAGGAGCGGCTCGGAGAAGCTGCCGGTGACATCGGCCGACCACGCCCCGGACAGCGAAGCGACGTTGCTCGGTGTGATCCCGACCTCTTCGGGGTTGAAGCGGCCGGCGTCGGGCAGACGGCCCGCCTGCTCCCAGACGTCGCACGCCGACAGCGAGAGCACCATGACCGCGACGAGCGCTATGACAGAACCGAGCCGTCTTCGGGGGCCCCGGGCATGGGTGCGCGCCGCTGGGGTCCGGGACAAGTGCTCGACCATTGCTTCCTCCTAAATGGTTGCGAGTGCCCTGTTCGATGGCCGAGCGGCCGAATAGGTTCCAAATGACGCGGTCAGGCCGCGACTAGCGCTGCATCACCTTGGTGAGGGTCTCGCCGAGGAGCTCGACGTTCTCGGGCTCGTGGCCGTTGGCGGCCAGGTTGCAGGTGAGCCCGTCGACGCCGAGGGCGAGCACCGAGGACATGTTCTCGCCCACCTCGTCGGGATCGCCGAACACGACCGCCGACTCGATCATCTGGCGGACACCGGGGTCGTCGAAGTCCAGGCCCCGCTCACCGACGAAGCGGGACATGGCCGCCTCGGCCTGCTCGTGCGTGGGCGCGATGCAGGTGGTCCGCTGGGCGCTCACGGTGATCTCGCTGCGGTCGCGGCCGAGGCGCTCGCAGTGGGCGGCCAGGGCGTCCAGCTTGCGGGGGATCTCGGCCGGCGGGCAGGTCAGGTTGGACTCGTCGGCGTACTGGGCGACGAGCCGCAGCGTCTTGCGCTCACCCGATCCACCGATCATCACCGGGATGCGGCCGACGGGCGGCGGCTGGTTGACGGCGTCGTTGGCGGTGTAGTGCTTGCCGGCGAGGCTCGGGCGCTCGTCGCGCAGCATCGGCAGGATGATCTGCAGCGCCTCCTCGAGCTTCTCGAAGCGGTCGGTGAAGGTGCCGAACTCGAAGCCGAGGGCGTCGTGCTCGACGCCGAACCACCCGGCGCCGATGCCGAGCTGCGCCCGGCCGGACGACACGATGTCGAGCGCGGTCACGACCTTGGCCAGCAGCGCCGGGTTGCGGTACGTGTTGCCGGTCACCAGCGCGCCGAGCCGGACCGAGGACGTGCGCTGCGACAGCGCGGCGAGCATCGTGTAGCACTCGACCATGTAGTTCTCGGGCGGCCCGAGCATGGGCAGCTGGTAGAAGTGGTCCATCACCAGGACCGTGTCGAACCCGCCTCGCTCCGCGGCCTCGGCCTGGCGGGCCACCGCTTCGAACAGGCCGTCCGGACCGACACCCGGGTAGTTGAAGTTGGGGATCTGATAGCCGAGCCTCGTCACGGACCTACGCCTCCTCGATCACACGCCATCCGCCTGCCCCCGGGCACGCTACGACACGAAAAGGAGTTTCCATGCCTGGGATGACCACCGAGGAGATCGACGGCTTCCTGGCCGAGCCGGGGCATCTGCTGCGGATCGGCGTCGTCGACGAGGCCGGCATGCCGCTCGTCGTCCCGATCTGGTTCATCGCCCGGGACGGGGCGCTGTGGTTCACGCCCCGGGAGAAGTCCCGCTGGCTGGCGCACCTCCGCAGCAACCCCCGGATCTGCTGCACGATCGACGAGTCCCGGGCGGGTAGCCGCAAGCTCGTCGTGCGAGGCCGGGCCGAGATCGTCCACGACGTCGGCGAGGACGACGCCTGGCGGGACCTGTACCGCGAGATCACGCTGCGCTACACGCCTGAAGCGTGGGGTGACGCCTATCTCCAGGACACGATCCAGGAACGCCGAGCCCTGCTGCGGGTGCCGCTCGCGGGGTCGGAGGTCCACTCCTGGCGCATGCCGTTCCGCGAGGGCGAGGATCCGCTCGCCGTCTGGGCGCCCCGCTACTACCGGGGTGGCCGCGGGCGGGCCGGCCGGGAGGGCTCGCCGGCGGACTGACGGAGCGACCGGGTGTGCCCGCACGGGGGCGGGGCGGTCATGCTCTGGGGATGCCTGGCCCAGACGCCGGAGGTGCCGACCTCTACCTCGACCTGCTCGCCCGCTGCCTGACCCGCGACCTGTTCCTGGACGAGGAGGTCCGCAACGTCGACCTGCGGCAGTGGCCGGGCGGGGAGCCCGAGGGGCTGCGGGACATGCTGCGGGAGCGGGCCTGGAGGGTCGTGCGGGCCGGAGGCGACCGTGAGACCCGGGCCGTCGGCAACGACTGGCCGCCGCACGCCGAGACGATGGTGGGCCTCGCCCGGCTCGCCAACGTGCGGGAGCTGGCGCAGGCCGCGCTGGCCGGTGGTGTCCCCGGCGACCTGGTGGAGACCGGCGTGTGGCGCGGCGGCACGGCGATCTACATGCGGGCCGTGCTCGCCGCGGCCGGCGACACCGTCCGCACCGTGGTGGCCTGCGACTCGTTCGAGGGCCTCCCCGAGGCCGACGCCGAACGGTTCCCGATGGACGCCCCGCTGCGCCTCCACGAGCACCCGCAGCTCGCGGTCGGCCTCGACCGGGTCGAGGCCAACTTCGCCCGCTACGGCCTGCTCGACGACCAGGTGCGCTTCGTCCCGGGCTGGTTCCGCGACACGCTGCCCAAGCTGGCCACGGAGCTCGATGCGATCGCGGTGCTGCGGCTGGACGGCGACATGTACGAATCCACGATCGACGCCCTGACCCACCTGGAGCCCCTGGTCTCCCCGGGCGGCTACGTCATAGTGGACGACTACGGCGGCATCGAGCCCTGCCGCCAGGCCGTAGCCGACTACCGGGCCGCCCACGACATCACGGCGGAGATCCACCCCGTCGACTGGACCGCCGCGTGGTGGCGCAAGCCACCCGCCCCGTCGCGGCCTGCCGGCGGGTGATCAGCGGCCGGGGTCGAGGACGCTCCGGCCGTCGAGCACCGTGTCGAGGATCTCAAAGCGTGCTCGGCCCCCACACCATCGCCATGGAGCTCGACCTCGCCGCCGTGTGACAGAGCGATGCACCGCCCCCGCCGGGATACTCTCGGCACGTTGACGAGCGGGCCGGGCGGGCGCCAGGACAGGTCGCGGTCTGATGGCCGAGCCGTAGGGAGATCAGATCGATGCACGCAGCAGTGACCCTCCACGTGGACGCCGAGCCCGTGGAGGTCTGGGAGATCGTCGGCGACATCACGCGGATGGGCGACTACAGCCCGGAGGTCATCGAGGCCGAATGGCTGGACGGCGCGACCGGCCCGGCCGTGGGGGCGCGGTACCGCGGTCACGTGAAGCGCAACGAGAAGGGGCCTGTGTACTGGACGGTGTGCGAGGTCACGGAGTGCGTGCCCGGTGAGGTCTTCGAGTTCGCGGTGATCATCCGCGGCTCGGCCGTCAACACGTGGCGCTACGAGTTCGCGCCGGCGGCGGGCGGTGGCACCGACGTCACGGAGTCGTTCCGCCTCGTCGACAACGTGTTGACCAAGCTGTGGCGCCCGCTCGGTGGGTTCCTCCGGGAGAACCGCAACAAGCGCGACATGCTCACCACGCTCGAGCGGGTGAAGGCGGTTGCCGAGCGAAGCTCGGCCTGAGGCCCGTTCAACGATCGAGCGCGGCCAGTACGTCGCCGAGGGCCCGGATCGCGGGCTCGGTGATCGGGCTCAGGACCAGGATCGCCTCGTCGACGCCGGCGGCCGCGAGCTCGGTGAGCCCCTGCGCTATCGCGGCGGGTGATCCGGCCAGCGGCGGCACGTTGTCGGTGTGGGGCCGGTCCCGGCCGCCGTGCTGCAGGGTGACGAACACCGTCGCGGTGCGCTCGACGTCCGACGGGTCCCGACCGGCTTCCCGGATCAGCTGGGTGACGCGCTCGTTCTGCTGGGCGAAGCCCTCCGGCGTGTTGCCGTACCAGTCGTACCAGACGTTCCAGGCGGCGACCTGGGGCAGCGCGTGACGCAGGACCCGCTCGCCGATCGAGCCGATCATCAGGGGAGGAGGTGGCGTGGGCGCGGGGAGCAGCACCGCGTCCTGCACGCGCTCGAACCGGCCTTCGGACGTCACCCGCTCGCCCGCCAGCAGGCCGCGGATGATGTCGAAGGACTCCTCGAACCGCGAGGCGCGGTGGTCGAAGGGCAGGCCGAAGGCGCGGAACTCGGTCTCGTTCCAGCCCGCGCCCAGCCCCAGCACCAGCCGGCCCCCGCTGACCTCCTGGACCGCCGCGGCCCTCCGGGCGAGCAGCCCGGGCGGTGCGAAGGCGGTGCACGCCACCAGAGGGCCCAAGCGCACCCGGTCCGTGCCGGCGGCGAGCGCGGCCAGGAGCGTCCAGGCGTCCCACGGCCCGCGCTCTTCGCGCCCGTCGCCCCGGTAGAGGAGGTGGTCCCCGACCCAGATCGAGTCGAGCCCCACGTCCTCGGCGGCACGGGCCATGGCCAGGTACTCGGACCAGGGCACGTGCCGCTCGACCTCGGGGAGCTGCACGCCGACGCGCAGGCGATCTGCCATCCCCGCACGCTACGCGGACGCGGAGCAGCGCCGGGGCGGAGACCTGCTCCCACCCCCCGAACAGCGTGACGGTGGGAGGAGAGGACCAGGAGCAGCTGGAGGCGGGGGTACGCTCGCTCGATGGCGCAGGTCGGCGAACGGGACGATCTGGACTCGGTGCCGGCGACGCGGGCGGAGGGCTCCCGCCGCAACTCCCGTGCCGCGCTGATCGAGGCCGCCTTCGAGGAGTTCTCGACCAAGGGCTACGAGGCGACCACCGTCGCCGGGATCGCCGACCGGGCCGGTGTCACCACCGGTGCCCTCTACGCCCACTTCACCAGCAAGCTCGACCTGCTGCTGGCGACGCTCGGCCTCACGCCGATCGAGGACATCCTCCGCTCGGCCCGGGCGGCCGCGGCGCTGCCGCGGAGCGAGGCGGCCAAGCGGCTCGTCCACAACATGTCGGCGAGGCCGGACCGGCACATGCTGCTGCTGCTCGACGTCATCGTCTTCGCCCGGCGGGATCCGCACGTCGCGGAGATCCTCCGGCGCGGGCTGGAGCGCTACGTCGGGGCCTCGGCCCGCGCCAACGACGAAGCCGCGGCGCTCGGGCTGGTCGACCCGGCCCTCGCCCCCGACGACCTCGGGCGGGTGCTCACGCTGCTCACCATGGGCAAGATCGTGTTCGGCGCCCTTGACGGCGAGCCGCCGTCGGAGGCGGCCTTCGCCCGGCTGGCCGACCTGCTGCTGCGGCCCGCGGGCGACGACGAGGCCGGCGATCAGCCGGCGGCTCTGGCCCGGGTCCGGGCCCGGGCCGCGGCTGCGGAGCGAGCGCGAGCGGCCTTGTACGACGGCATCGTCGACGCCGTGCACGATGGCCACAGCCTCCGCCAGGTCGGCGCCGCGGCCGGCCTGTCCCACGAGCGGGTCCGCCAGCTCCTCCACGAGCACGACGACGCCGGCTGACCGGCCGCGTCAGCTGAGGTCGGGCGGTTCGAGGATGTCGACGAAGTCGCTGGACAGCACGTCGTAGCGGCTGCCGTGCATCTGGAGGATGGCGACCTCCCGGGTGAAGATCCGGAACCCGGCGAGGTCCGGCAGCTCGGGCAGGGCGTTCTCGCGGAAGTCGTAGGGCGCCTGCTCCGGCCGGTCCACCGGGTTGGCCACCGCCGCGTCGACGACCCCCTGCGAGTCCAGCGAGGCGATCTCGGCCGGGCTCAGGTGGCTCAGCGCGCCCTCCAGCTTCTTGATGTTCGACCAGGTGACGACGGTGTTGAAGTCGACGTCCGGGTCGTCCGGGTCGAATCCGGCCGCCTCCATGTCGTCGCGGAACTCGGCGATGCCGGGGTTGTCCTCGTCGGTCGGCGGGAGGCCCGGGCTGACGACGAGGAGACCGTTCAGCGTGTCGCCCAGCTCGTGGACGATCTCCGGCGACATCACGACCGAGGCCGTCGTGATGATGTGGTTCTCCGCGGTGATGCCCTCGGCCGCCAGCGCGTTGAACATCACGACCGGCTGAGCGGGTAGCAGCCCGATGGCATCGGTGTCGCGCTCGGCGATCTGGGCGGCGATCGGTGCGTAGTCCGTCGTGTCCGCCGGGAAGTAGATGACCTCGACCTTGATGCCGATGATGTCGGCGACCTGCTCGACCTGCGAAGCGGCGAACTGCAGCGCCGGGATGTCGGGCAGCACCAGGAGGAAGTCCTCCGCCCCCTTGGCCTTGGCCGCGGTGACGCCGGAGATGCCGACGGAGATGCCGCTGATCGACGAGTACGCGTTGGGGCTGGTCAGCTCGAAGGCCGAGGTTCCCCACGTGAAGAGGGCCGGCAGGCCGGACGCGGTCGCGCCGTCGTCGAACGACCCGATGAAGCTGAGCAGCGCCAGCGTGCCGTCCCCGGCGGCCTTCCGGCCGCAGGCGAGGTTCTCGTTGACGTCACCCTTGTCGTCGCAGAAGTCGACCTCGAGGGGCCGGCCCAGGGCGCACTCGTGGTTCACGGCCCGGACGGCGGCGTCGGTGCCCATGCGGGCCCGGTCGCCGTTGTTGCCCAGCGCGCTGGTGAGTGCCGCGATCGTGGTGAACTTCAACGGCTCGCCCGGGCAGTCGGCGGCGGTGTCCTCCTCCGGGGCTCGCGCCGTCGTCCCCGGCGAGGCGGCACCGCCACCCGCCGCGACGTCGCCGATGTGGCCGTCGCCGCACGCGGCGCCCAGCAGCCCCACCACGGCGGCGACGATGAACAGCCGGCGTCGGATCATGACGCGGTCCCCTCCGTGGTGGCGGGCTGCAGGTAGGCGTCCTGGATGTCGTCGATCCGGTCGCGCAGGTCGGTGGCGCTGCCTTCGAGCTCGATGGCGCCCCGCTTCATGACCATCACGCGGTCGGCGACGGCGAGCGCCTTGTGGATGTGCTGCTCGACCAGGAGCACGCCCATGCCGTCGTCGGCCGCGGCCCGGACGGCGGCGAGGAGCCGGTCGACGACCATCGGCGCCAGGCCGAGGGACAGCTCGTCGACGAGCAGCATCTTCGACGATCGGGCCAGGCAGCGGGCCAGGGCGAGCATCTGCTGCTGGCCGCCCGAGAGCAGCCCGACGCGGCGCTGCAGGTGGTCCTTCAGCTCCGGGAACAGCTCGACCGCCCGTTCGGTGTCGCACCGGCTCACCCGGAGGTTCTCCGCCGCGGTCAGCTCCATCAGGACGGCCCGCTCCTGGGTGACGACCGCGAGGCCCTGGCGGGCCCGGACGTGCAGCGGGTCACGGGTGGCCTGGCCAAGGAACCGCACCTCGCCGCCGAGCGGCGCCAGCTCGCCGGAGATCGTCAGCAGCGTCGTGGTCTTGCCGGCGCCGTTGGGCCCGAGCAGGGCGACGACCTCTCCGGCCGCGACCCGCAGGTCCAGGCCGCGGACGATCTCGATGTCCCCGTAGCCGGCCCGCAGCCCGACGGTCTCAACCAGCGCGGTCATGCCGGCTGCTCCGTCGTCGTGCCCGCGGAGCCGAGGTACGCCTCGATGACGCCGGTGTCGCCGGCGATTTCGCCGGGCGGGCCCTCGGCGATCTTGCGGCCGAAGTCGAGCACCACCATCCGGTCGCAGGTCTGTAACAGGAGAGGCACGTCGTGCTCGATGACGAGGATGCCGATCCCGTGGCGCTGCGCCATCGTCCGGATCGTCTGGCCGAGCTCGCCGGCCTCGCGGGAGTCCAGGCCTGCCGCCGGCTCGTCGAGCAGCAGCACCGCCGGCTCGCTGACCAGGGCCCGGACGATGCCGACCAGCCGCGACACGCCGTGGGGCAGCGCGGAGGGGCGCTGGTCGAGCACGTCGCCGAGCCCGAACTCGGCGACGAGGTCGTCCAGCAGCGCCGTGGGCGCCTGCCGGCCGGGGTGCACCAGCCCCACCAGGTACTGCCAGCGGGACTGGTCGTCCGCCGCGACCAGGAGGTTCTCCCGGACCGTCATCTCCTCGAACAGCTCGACCGCCTGCCACGAGCGCACGATCCCGGCCCGGGCCCGCCGCTCGACGGACCAGCCGTCGATGGGGGCGCCGTCGAAGCGCACGGAGCCCCGCGCCGGAGCGGTGAAGCCGGTGACCACGTCGAGCAGGGTCGTCTTGCCGGCGCCGTTGGGGCCGATGAGCCCGACGACCTCGCCCGGCTCGACCGAGAAGCTCACGCTGTCGAGGGCGACGACGCCGCCGAAGGAGACGCCGACGTCGCTGACCTCGAGCGTCGCCGGGGCCCGGCGGGGACGGGGCGGCGCGGCCACCGGCGAAGTGCGCTGCCGCGGGACCCGGAACGGCGCGGTGATGCGCTCCGCGGAGCGCGACCACAGGGACGCGACCCCGTCGGGAGCCTGGCGCAGCACCGTCACCGCCCCCACGCCCGAGAGCACGGCGAGCCACGACACGATGTCGGTCCCCTCGGGGACGATCTTGGCGAAGATCACCTGGCTGATGGCGGTCGGTGCCCCGGCGGCGGCGAGGACGACGCCGGACACCCAGGCCAGGCCGCCGACGACGGCGTACTGGATGAGCAGGACCGACCCGATGACGCTGTAGACGGTCAGCTGCACGTTGGGCTGGCGCAGTGACAGCAGCGCCCCCCCGAGCGACGCGATCGCGGCGGCGACCGCGAAGGCGTACACCTTGGCCCCCACGACACCTACGCCGAGCGACGCCGCGGCCCGCTCGTTGCTGCGCACCGCCAGCAGCCGGGCGCCGGCCCGGCCCCGGCGCACGTTGGCGACCAACAGCCCGACCAGCACGAGGATCACGAGCACGAACACGCCGTAGCGCTGCGGGTGGTTCAGCGGGTCGAGGTCCATCCCGAGGAACGACAGGTCGTCGATCGGCAGCCCCCGGACGCCGCCGATCAGGGCGCTGTTGGTGAAGATCAGCGAGCTGAACATCAGCGCCACGGCCAGGGTGGCCACCGCCAGGCTGGTGCCGCGGGTGCGGACCGCAGGCAGGGCCAGGACCAGGCCGACCAGAGTCGTCAGGACGATCCCGCTGAGCAGCGCCAGCTCGAAGGGCCAGCCGTTGACCGACACGAGCCGGGCCACGATCCACGCCCCGAAGCCGGCGAGGGCGTACTGGCACAGCGACAGCTGACCGGCGTAGCCGGCCACGAGGACGACCGAGGCCAGGATGATGGCGATGGCGAACGTGGCGATGAGGGCGCTGGTCCACGTGTCGACGCCGAAGAGGAGCGCCACGCCCACGACCACCCCCACGATCAGCGGCAGCAGCGACACCGAGCCCGAGCCCGGCAGCGGCAGCCGGGCGACGGTCTCGCCCCGCTGCAGCCGCGAGCGGCCCGTGACGATCATGTAGATGAGGATGATCGCCAGCGGGACGGCCGAGACGAGGCCGGTGAGCGACGCCGCCGACACGCCGAGGGCGTCGGCGATGTCCGGCTGGAACAGCGAGATCTCGCTCTGGACGATCCCGATCGCCAGGGCAGCCGCGACCGTGACGCCGAACGACGAGAAGCGGCCGACCAGGGCGGCGGCCAGCGCCGGGATCACCGCGATCGACAGCACCGCGGCGTTGAGCGTCACGATGGGGGCGAGGAGGATGGCGGCCAGCGCCGAGAGGCCCCCGGCGACGGCGAAGTTCACGAGCTCGATCCGGTTCGGCGCCCAGCCGGCGCTCGCCGCCACCCGGCGGTTCTCGGCCACCGCCGAGGTGGCCAGGCCGAACAGCGTTCCCGAGTAGACGAACCGCAGCACCACGGCACAGGCCAGAGCGATGCCGATGAGCAGCAGGCGGTCGAGGCCGATCATCACGTCGCCGAACAGCGTCACGTTGCGCGACGGCAGCATCGGCCGGGGCTGCACGATGGCGGCGCCCCAGCGCAGGACCATGAACGCCTGGCCGGCCCCGAACAGCCCGAGGGTGGCGATGAGCCGCGCCAGCTGCGAGGCGTCGCGCAGCATCGCCAGCACGGCGTAGGTCAGCAGCCCGAGCAGGACGCCGGCGACGAGGCCGAGAGCCACCGCCACCGGCGTGGCCATGGTGTCGCGCAGGTCGTAGCAGTAGTAGGCGGCGATCCCGCCCATGGCTCCGGCGCTGAAGTTCAGGACGCCCGACGCCCGGTACACGATGACGATGCCGAGCGCGACGAGAGCGGTGAGGGCACCCGTCGCGGTGCCGAGCAGCACGAAGCGCAGCGACGCCTCGCTGAACAGTGCCGTGGCCAGGACGCTCACGAATCCCCCTCCCGAGGCGGCGGCCGGAGCGCTGGCCGTCGCCGGCGCCAACATAGCTGCGCTACGGATCTGCCGCCCCGAGTCCGGGAGAAGTCGCCAGCCGGCTCCCGGCGATCGTCAATATTGTTGACGCTTGGCCCGGTTGGCCGGTGTCAGCCCGCCGGCACGACCTCGTCCCGCAGCTGCCGCTTGAGCACCTTCCCCGCGGGGTTGCGGGGGAGGTCGTCGCCCCGGAACCAGATGTGCACGGGCACCTTGAACGCCGCCAGGCGCTCCCGCACGTGGGCCTGGATGTCCTCGGCGCCGGCGTGGGTGCCCGGCTTGAGCTGGATGACGGCACCGACCTCCTCGCCGAGGACCTGGTGGGGCACGCCGATGACGGCGGCGTCGAGGACGGCGGGATGCTCGAAGATCGCGGCCTCGACCTCCGAGCAGTACACGTTCTCGCCGCCCCGGATGATCATGTCCTTGGCCCGGTCGACGATGAAGACGAAGCCCTCCTCGTCGATGTGGGCGACGTCGCCGCTGTGCAGCCACCCGTCCGAGAACGATTGGGCGGTCGCCTCGGGCTTGCCCCAGTAGCCGCGCACGACGTTCGGCCCCTTGATCCAGAGCTCCCCGGTGTCCCCCTCGGGCAGGTCCCGGCCCAGCTCGTCGACGACCTTGAGGTCGCACACGGGCACGGGCACGCCGACGCTGTCGGGCTTGCGCAGGTAGTCGGCGCCGCCGTTGCCCGTGGTCAGGCTGGACGTCTCGGTGAGCCCGTAGCCGTTCGACGGCGTGCGGCCCGGGAACATCTCCTCGATCTTGCGGACCAGCTCGGGCGGGGCCGGGGCACCGCCGTAGCCGATGCTCTGGACGCTGGAGATGTCGCGCTTGTCGAAGTCCGGGGACTGGAGCACCTGCCACACCATCGACGGCACGCCGCCGAAGGCCGTGATGCGCTCGCGCTCGATCAGCTCCAGGGCCCGCTCGGGGCTCCACTTGAACATCAGCACGAGCTTCGAGCCCGACGCCACCGCCCCCTGGAGCACCGAGTGGCAGCCCGTGGCGTGGAAGAACGGGACCGACAGCAGGCTGGCGCTCTGGGTCGGTGCGCCCTCCGGCTTCGGGGGCGCCTCGGGCCGCGGGCTGCGCATCGCCGTGCGGGTGCCGGAGAACGCCAGCGACATGATGTTCGTGGTGAAGTTCCGCTGGGTCCCGAGGGCACCCTTGGGACGGCCGGTGGTGCCCGAGGTGTAGAAGATCGTCGCGTCGTCGTCGGGGTGGATCTCGACTTCGGGCAGCGCCGGCGGGCTCGCGGGATCGGGCCGGCCGACCACGTCCTCCCAGGCGACGCCGCCCTCGGGGACCTCGCCGCGCACGACGATCGTCGTGAGGCCGGGCAGGTGGGGGAGGTGCTCGGCGAGCCGCTCCATCCGCTCGCCGTCGGCGATGAGCACCTTCGTCCCCGAGTCGGACAGGCCGTACTCGAGCTCGGGCCCGGTCCACCAGGCGTTCAGCGGCACGACGATGGCCCCGGCCGCGGCGGCGCCGAAGAACGCGATGGGCCACTCGGGGAAGTTGCGCATGGCGATGGCGACCCGGTCGCCGTGGCCCACACCGAAGTCGTCGACCAGGGCGTTGGCGAACGCCGACGCGGCGGCGTGGTGCTCGGCGAAGGTCATCCGCTCGTCCTCGTAGACGATGAACGAGGCGTCGCCGTGCGCCCGGCTGGCCTCCAGCAGGGCGCGGATGGACGGCAGCGCGTTCTTCCAGGTCTTCGTGGGCCGGCCGTCGATCTCGACGACCTCGATCTCGAACGGCGACCCCGGGGTGGTCAGCTGCGCGTGGGCGTCGGCGATGGAGATCGGTGCGGGTGCGGGCATGCCCCTCTCTTTACCCCTCCCGGGACGCCTTCGCCCGGGCGATGACCTCCTCGCGGTGCGACGCGATCGAGGCTCCGGTGGGCGTGGCGGTCGCGTAGAGCGCGGCGCCGTGCTGGGCGTGGAGGCGGCGGGCCTCGCGCCGGGGCGTGCCGACGGTCGCCTCCCAGTCCTGACGCATCGTGGTGACCATGTCACGGGGCTGCTCGGCGATGGCGTGCGCCTTGGTCAGGGCGAAGGGGACGAGCTCGTCGTGGGCCACGACGTGGTTGGCGATGCCGATGCGCAGGGCCGTGGCCGCGTCGACGAAGTCGCCGGTGAGCGACATCTCGTGGGCCCACGCCTCGCCCACCCGCCGGGGCAGGTCCACGAGCACGGGACCGGGGTAGACGCCGACCCGCAGGTGGGTGTCGGCGAAGGCTGCCCGCTCGGAGGCGATGATGAAGTCGCAGGCCAGGGCCAGCTCGAACCCGCCGGTGACGGCCGGCCCGTTGACGGCGGCGATCATCGGCACGGACGACGAGGCGGCCGCGGCGATGAAGCCGGGCAGCTCGGTGAGCGTGGCGACGCCCAGGTCCCGCAGGTCCAGCCCGGCGCAGAAGGCGGGATCCTCCCCGGTCAGCACGATGCAGGCGGCGTCCTGGCAGGCTGCGATGGCATCGCAGGTGGCCGTGGCCATCGCCTTGTTCATGGCGTTGCGGGCCTCGGGCCGCGCCAGCACGACCAGGGCGACGTCGCCGTCCCGCTCGACCTTCACCAGCTCTCGCTCGCTCATCGGCACCTTCCCCTGGGCTCGCCCCGCATAGTTGCCGATGCACCCGCCGGCCGCTACCGCCGCGCCGTCGAGGTGGCTTGCCGTGCGCTCAGGCCGGGACGACGACGACGGGGCATGCGGCCTCGTGGATGAGACGGCCGCTCACTGTCCCGAGACGTCCCCCGTGGCAGCCGCTGAGGCCGCGCCGCCCTACGACGACGAGGTCGGCGTCCCGGGAGGCACGCAACAGGGTGCTGGTCGCGTCCCCGCACGTCACCCGGGTGGTGATCGGGGCCACCAGCCCGCGCTCGTCGAGCTGGTCCAGCACGTCCCGGAGCTCGCGTCGCGCCTCCTGCTCCAGGGGGTGGGGTGACGCGAGCGCCGCGGCGATGCGGTTGGGGCCCATCTCGGGTGCCGACCAGGATGGACCGCTTCCCTTCGACGATCCGGAGGCGGCCGCGAGGCCGTGGCGGAGAGGCGAGCGGCGGTCGCTAGCTACGATCCCCGCTGTACGCGCGGCGAGCACACGAGGGGACACTCATGGCGCAGGCGCACGAAATCACAGATCCGGAGTTCTGGCGCCTGCCGCTGGCGGAGCGCATGGCCCAGTTCGCGGTATGGCGGGAGGAGGGCCCGTTCTACCGGGCCATCCAGCCCACGATGCTGTGGGGGGAGGAGGGATCAGAGCCGTTCTTCGCCGTCACCCGCTACGCCGAGGTGCTGGAGATCAGCCGGCGGCCCCTCGACTTCTGCTCGGGGAGGGGCTCGACCGCCATCCCCGACATGCCGGCCGAGGCCATGGAGTTCTTCGGTTCGTTCATCGTGATGGACGACCCCCGCCACGCCCGCCAGCGGGGGATCGTGGCCCGGTCGTTCACGCCCCGCCAGCTCCAGGGGGTGCTCGACTCGGTGTCCACGATCTGCACCGAGGTGATCGACGGCTTCTGCGAGCACGGCGAGGCCGACCTGGTGCAGGTGCTGTCGCAGCCGTTCCCGCTGCTGATCATCTGCGACATGATGGGCATCCCCCGCAGCGAGTTCCGCACGGTGCTCGACGCCACCAACGTGATCCTCGGGGCCGGCGATCCCGAGGTGCTGGGGGGCCGGGACGTGATGTCGGCCGGGTTGGAGGCGGGCATGGCGCTCACCAACCTCATGAACGACGTGGCCGAGCACCGGCGCAAGAACCCGGCCGACGACCTCACCACCGCGCTGGTCCACACCGACCTCGGCGAGGACATGCTGGCTCCGGCCGAGATCGCCCCGTTCTTCATCCTCCTGGCGGTGGCGGGCAACGACACGACCCGCAACGCCATCACCCACGGCATGAACCTGCTGTCGCTCAACCCCGAGCAGCGGGCGGTCTGGCAGGGCGACCTCGACAGCGTGACCACCTCGGCCGTCGAGGAGATCGTGCGGGTGGCGTCGCCGGTCACCTTCATGCGGCGGACGGTCACGCGGGACCTGACCCTGTCGGGCCAGGACTTCGTCGACGGCGACAAGCTGGTGCTGTTCTACGGCGCCGCCAACCGCGACCCCCGGGAGTTCGACGATCCCGAGCGCTTCGACGTCCGCCGGAGCCCCAACAACCACGTCGGCTTCGGCGGCCCCGGGCCCCACTTCTGCCTGGGCGCCCACCTCGCCCGACGTGAGGTGGCCGTGGCGTTCCGGCAGCTGCTCACGCGACTGCCCGACATCGAGGTGGCCGGCGACCCGGTGCCGCTCCAGGCCCTCGGGATCCCGCTGGTCGCCGGCATCAAGCACCTGCCGGTGCAGTTCACGCCCACCGCCCCGACCGGCAGGGCGGCCTGAGGTGGCGCGTCCCACCGACCTCGACGAGCAGTTCGTCCACCAGATCCCCGAGCTGCTCCCGACCGTCGTCACCCCGCACCCGCACTGGCGGGAGAGCTACTTCTTCGACGTCCACGACCCGTCCGGCACCGGTGACGTCGTGTTCTTCACCATGGCCCACTACCCGGCCCGCGAGCGCATGGACTCGCTGCAGATGGGCCGGGTCGGCGGGGTGCCGCTGATCGGCCTCCACGACCGGGCGTACGACGGCGACCCCCACACCACGGCCATGCCCGGCGCCCGGGTCGAGGTGGTCGAGCCGTGGCGGGAGATCCGCCTGTGGGCCGATCCCGAGACGTCGGCCATCGGCCTGGACATGACCTTCACCGCCCGCACCCAGCCCTACGGGCTCAAGCGGGGGACCATGACCGCGGGCGACGAGATCGTCTGGGACCAGAGCCACATCTTCCAGTCGGGCAGCTACACCGGCAGCTACACGGTGGAGGGCGAGACGCGCTTCGTGGACGGCTGGATCGGGCAGCGGGACCACTCCTGGGGCATTCGCGACCACGGCCGCTGCCCGCTGTGGCAGTGGTTCCAGATCCAGCTCGACGACGGGTTCCTCGGCGTGTGGCACTGGGAGCTGCCCGACGGCCGCCACGTCTACACCGACGGCTGCTGGGCGGGCACGGACGGGAGCGACCCGGTGCCGGTCGTCGAGTTCCAGACCGACGTGGCCTGGCTCGACGCCGACGGCAAGCCGGCCGAGTACGGCCTCCACGGCGAGGAGGTGGCCCGCCTGGCCGGGCCCAGCACGTTCACGCTGGCCGGCGGGCGCACGATCGAGGTCGAGGCCGAGGGCACGTTCGCCCGGCCCTACGAGCCGTTCCAGCGGGGCGGCCTCAACCTGATGACGGTCCGCACCGGCGACGGCCGCGAGGGCACCGCCATCTACGAGGTGACCGGCGCCCGCCACCACCGCTGGTTCCCGGCCACCGAGGTCCCCGGGGTGCTGCCCGGATGAGCGCCGGTGAGCTGACGATCGCCGAGACGCCGGAGTCCCTCACCCCCGAGTGGCTGACCGCGGCCCTGGCGGCCGGCGGGCACCTCGGCGAGGCCCGGGTGGTGGCGGCGGAGACGACTCCGGTCGGCACCGGCCAGATGTGCGACAGCGTGCGCGTGGCGCTCACCTACGACGGCGCGACCGAGGCGCCCCGGACCCTGGTGGCCAAGCAGCCCGCCGCCGACCCGACCAGCCGGGCGACCGCCCTGGCGATGCGCAGCTACGAGAAGGAGGTGCGGTTCTACCAGGAGCTGGCCCCGACGCTCGAAGTCCGCACACCGCGGGTTCTGCACGCCGACATCGACGTGGCGACGGCCGGCTTCGTCCTGCTGATGGAGGACATGGCGCCGGCCACCGCCGGCGACCAGCTCGCCGGCTGCGACGCCGAGGCCGCGGCCCTGGCGGTCGCCGAGCTGGTCAAGCTGCACGCTCCCCGGTGGGGCGACGAGTCGCTGAGAGCCATCGACTGGCTCTACAACGACCCGCCCGACGGGCGGGAGATCATGGCGACGATGTTGCCGATGCTGTGGGACGGCTTCCGGCAGCGCTACGCCGCCGACGTCCTGCCCCACGTCTCGCTGGCGGGCGACGCGCTGTTCGGCGGCATGCGGCGCTACCTGGGCGGGTCGAGCTCACCCGCCACGGTCGTCCACGGCGACTACCGACTGGACAACCTCTTGTTCTCGCCGCCACCCGCGTCCCGCCTGGCCGGGGTCGTGGACTGGCAGACGTGCGCGCTGGGCCCCGGCGTGCGGGACGTCGCCTACTTCCTGGGCGCCGGCCTCGACCCGGCCGAGCGGGCCCGCGTCGAGGAGGGCATCGTGCGGGACTACCA
Organism: Actinomycetota bacterium; assembly: GCA_046734695.1. GTDB lineage: Bacteria > Actinomycetota > Acidimicrobiia > Acidimicrobiales > VFJN01 > ZC4RG19. The sequence goes on from JBKPRS010000151.1 coordinate 26,176, forward strand.
CGCCGGCCTGGAAGCGGCCGGGGTCACGGGCTACGCCTGGGACGAGTGCTGGGAGGAGTACCGGCTCGGCACGTTCGCCGGGCTGCTCATGGCGGTGGGGGCGTCGATGATGGTCGAGCGGACCGATCGGGGCGACCAGATGTTCCTCACGATGGCCGACCGCCACGCGCGCCACGCGCTGGACCTCGAGGCCCCTGACCTGCTCACGGGCCCGTAGTCGCTCGAGCACGGCCTGAGCCACGATCTCACCGCCGAGAAAGGCCGCGAGGACGACGATGACCGAGCAGGAGGCTAGGGCCGCCAAGGCGACGCGCCGGCCGCGGGGTGAGCCCCGCCGGCTGCTGCTCGACGCGGCCCGGGAGCTGTTCGCCCGCCAGGACTACCGCGCCACGACCACCCGCGAGATCGCGCAGGCGGCCGGGGTGGCCGAGCACCTGCTGTTCCGCCACTTCGGCTCGAAGGCGGCCTTGTTCCGCGAGGCGCTCGTGGTGCCGTTCTCGGACTTCGTCGCCGCCTTCGCCGAGACCTGGCAGGCGGTGGTCCCGGAGGAGACAGACGAGGACGAGCTGGCCGGGCAGTTCGTCGGCCGGCTCTACGATCTGTTCGTCGAGCACCGCGGGCTGGTCGTGACGCTCTGGGCCTCGGACGCCCTGAGCCAGGAGGAGCTGGCCGAGGCCGGCATCGCCCACGTCGAGCGGGCCCTCGCCGTCCTCGGCCGGATCAGCGCCGAGGGCATGGACCTCCGGGGCCTGCACTCGAGCCATCCCGACCTGGCGGCACACTCGACGGTGGCCATGGTCGCGGGCATGGCCGCGTTCCGCCCGAGCTTCTTCGGGGCCGCGAGGCCCTCGCGCGACGTCATCGTCGACGAGCTCACCCAGGCCATCCTCCACGGCTTCCTCCACCGGGACCGCCGCCCGACACCTCCATAGCGCCATCACGAAGAGTGATAAGTGCAGGAAGAAGGCTGCGTCTGGATTCACTCTTCGTGATGGACCACGGAAAGTGGTGCATGTACCGTGCTGCGTGATGCCCGGGCGCGCCGGATGGCGCCCCCTCCGGGCCGGGCACACGATTGGAGCGCATCATGACCGAAGTCGCGGCAGATGACGGGAGTGTGTCCGCCCGGGAGCGCACGGGATGGGTGTTCCGGAACGCCAAGATCCTCATCCTCGCTCTGATCCTCCTGCTGATCGCCGCCCTGCTCGTCGGGGTCAGCTTCGCGGTGTTCAGCACGTCGTCCGCCAATGCCGGGAACATGTTCACAGCCGGCACGCTCACGTCGAGCAACAGCAAGGACAACGCCGCCATCCTGACCGCGCAACGCATGGTCCCCGGCGACACGACCACCGGGACGGTGACGATCAGCAACACCGGTGACTCCAAGGGCCAGTTCACGCTCACGGGCTCCACGCCGACCAACACCCCGGGGCCCAACGGCGGCAACTTGTCGACCGTGCTGAACCTGCGGATCGTCGAGGACCCCGCCGGGGCGGGCCGGGTGGTCTACGACGGCAAGTTGAACGCCATGAACGGCCCGCAGCCCCTCGGCGTCTGGGACGGCGGGCAGACCCACACCTATGAGTTCACGGTGACCTTCCCGGAGGGTGGCACCCCGTCAGGGCCGACCACCGGGGACAACGCCTACCAGGGGTCGAAGACCGAGGTCACCTACACCTGGAACGCCACCTCCGTGAGCTCCGCGACCACCACCACCACCTGATGTCGTGGCGGTCCACGACGCCGGCCCCTCGCCGCCCCCGCCGGAGCTAGAGGGACCGGAGCCGTCCGGGCCCGGGCCCCCGGAGGCGGGCGAGGACGAGCATCAGTCCGTCAGCGAGCGACTGGGCGTCCTGAGCAACTGGCGGGTGCTCGGCACCCTCATCGCGGGCGGGCTGATGCTCGCGATCTTCCTGACCGTGGCGGTGGACTCCCGGGCGTACTTCACCGCCGCCTCGACCTCGCCGAACAACGCCTTCGGCGCCGACGAGGTCGACATCCGCGTCGCCGTGCCGGGCGAGATCATGGACGGCGCGGGCCTGGCCCCCGGCGTCAGCCGCTCGGGCACCCAGACGGTCACCAGCTACGGGCACGAGGCTCGCCTGACCCTCGACGCCAAGGGCGTGACCGACGGGGGGCTGTACGACGTGCTCGTCGTGACGGTCAAGGAGACGTCCCCGGGCTCGGTCGAGCGCTACAACGGCACGCTGCGCGCCCTTCACGGCGTCGACCTCGGCGTGCTCGGCGCCGCCCAGGCGAAGTCCTTCTACGTGACGGTGACGTGGCCGGCCAGCCAGCCCAACCCGGCGCTGGCCGGGACCAGCATCAGCCTCGACTTCGTGTGGTCGGCGGAGACGGTCCGATGAGCAAGAGACGGCGCACGCGGGGACAGCGGCTGGTGAACGTGCTCACGACCACCGCCTTCGTGATCGCACTGGTCATCCTCGGCCTGATGCTGGTGCCGGGGCTGCTGGGGTGGCAGCGCTACGTGATCGTGTCGGGGTCGATGGAGCCGGCCATCCCCAAGGGCTCGGTCGTCTACGACGAGGTCGTCCCGGTGAGCGACCTCGAGGTGGGGGACGTGATCACGTTCGCCCCGCCGCCCGAATTCCACATCACCGAGCCGGTGACCCACCGGATCATCGAGACCGGGATCGCCCCGCCGAACTCAGACCAACCGGGAGCGCGGACCTTCCGCACCCAGGGCGACGCCAACGACGCGCCCGACGCCTGGACCCTGGTCTTCGACCATGACGAACAGACCCGGGTGGTGCACCACCTCCCGTATGTCGGCTACATCTACATGGCCCTCGACCACCGCTGGGTCCAGCTGCTCGTCGTCGGCATCCCCGCCCTGGTGATCGTCATCGTCCTGCTGGTCTCGCTGTGGCGGCTGGCCGGTGAGGCGGTGCGCGAGGAGCGGGCCAGGGCGCCGGCATGAGGCGGCTGCGCTGGCTCCCGGTCGTGGCCCTGGTGGCCGTGGTGGGCGCGGCCGTGGCCCTGGCGGCCGCGCCGGGGTCGTTCACCGACAGCGAGGTCAACCACCAGGTGTTCAGCGCGGCCGCCACCACCACGACGACGACCGCTCCGACCACCACGACGACCGCCCCGACCACCACCACGACGGTCCCGCACGGGTCCCAGACCTTCGGCCCGGGGACGTCGTCGTTCAAGGTGCCGGTCGGCGTCACCTCGGTGACGGCGACGGTGCAGGGGGCTGCGGGCGGTGCCCAGAGCGGAACGGGTGGCCAGGGCGCCGTGCTCCCCGCCACCGCCGTCCCGGTCACCCCGGGCGAGACCCTCACCATCTACGTCGGTAGCGCAGGCACCAACGGAGACGGGACTCAGACCCCGGGCACCGGTGGGGCGTCCGGCACCGCGCCCGGCTTCGCGCCCGGAGGCAACGGAGGGACCGGCGGCCGGGTCGGGATCAGCCTCATCAACATCGGTGGTGGTGGCGGCGGGGGCGGGGGCGCGAGCGCCGTCGTCCGAGGCAGCACGCCGCTCATCGTGGCCGGTGGTGGCGGTGGTGGCGGCGGCAGCGGACGTACCGCCCTCAGCGACACGACGGCGGGGAACGGCGGCAACGCCGGTGCCAACGGCGTCACGGCACCTTCGTCCCTGGGCGGTGCCGGCGGCGCCTGCTGCAGCACATCCACCCGGAACGGGGCGATCGGCGCATCAGGCGATCCCTCCGACACCGCCAATGGCGGTGGGGGCGGCGGCGGGGGCGGCTACGACGGGACCGCGGGCGGTGGCGGCGCCGGTGGCGCCACCGGCGGGAGTCAGGTGCTACCGGTCGCGATCGGCGGGGCCGGTGGCGGTGGTTCCGGCGGGCGCTCGTGGCGGCTGGGCGCCGTGTTCGACCCGAAGGCGTGGGCCGCCGGCAACGGGCAGGTGGTCCTCAGCTGGTGATCGGTCAGAACATGAACTCGTCGCCGTTACCTGGGCACAAGTCCCTCATCGTAGGACTGCACGCGCGGAGCGGAGGCAGATTGGTTTAGGCTACAAACGGTCAATCGACCACAGCGCTACATGATTGCGGGGGGTAATCAGATGCGCAGGTCGTTCGCAGTCCCTGGAGTGGCCGTCCTGCTCGGGGCGCTGACCGTCGTCAGCGCGCCCGCAGGCGGGGCGAGCCCTGGTCAGGCGGGCCCGCCCGCACCGGGCGGCGGTGGCATTCTCAGCGACACCGCCACGTCGCAGGACGTCGACAACCGCGCGGGCCACGTCGAGCCGACCGCGCGCCAGAAGGCGCTCGGTCGGGCCGGCCAGAGCCGGGCCCGGTTCAACGCGCTCGGCACGCCGAGCCTCGTCACCGCGGGCGGCGGCGCGCTCGCCACCGGCCTCCCGGCCGACCCGGCGGCCGCCGCGCGCGCCTACATCGACGGGAACCTGGAGCTCCTGGGCCTGACGCCGCAGGCAGCCGCGTCGCTGACCGTCATCGCGGTGGCGCCCATGGGCGAGGGGGCCGCGGTGGTGCTCCAGCAGCACTTCGGCGACCTCGTGGCCGGCCACGACGGGATCCTCGTCGTCGGCGTCCGGAACGGCACGGTCCCCTACGTCAGCGGATCGCTGGCCCGCGACTCGGCGCAGCCCGCGCCCGCCACGCTCTCGGCCGGCGACGCCAAGCGGATCGCGGCCCGGGACGCCGGCGTGGATGCCCGTGACGTCCAGGACGTCCAGTTGGTCGCCGTCCCCACCCCGTCCGGCGCGCGGGCGGCGTACAACGTGCTCGTCGTGGACGGCGACGCGGCCGAGCCCGTCGGCCTGTCCACCTTCGTGGACGCCCGGGACGGCAGCGTGCTCGTGCGCGAGGACATCGTCGACCACGCCACCGACGATCCCGAGTGGGAGGTGTTCCCGCTCTCGCCCCCGGTCGACTACTCCTCGACCGACACCCGGGCGCGCTGGTGCTTCAGCCCGATGGTGGGCTGCGACGAGGTCGTCGGCACGTCCGCGTCCCCGCGGGCCTGGGACATCCCGACGTCGAACCAGCGGCAGTCGTCCCAGACGACCGACGGGAACAACTCCTTCGCCGTCCACAACTGGTTCAGCAACAACCCGTTCTCCGTGGGCACCGAGCTGGCCACGGCCCGGCCGAACCGGGACTTCGCCTATCCCTGGACGAACCAGTGGTTCGAGGACGAGTGCGCGCCGACCACGTTCGACAGCGCCCGGCGCAACGACATCGACGCGGCCCGGGCGAACCTCTTCGCGATGCACAACCGGATGCACGACTGGTCGTACCACCTCGGCTTCACCGAGGCGACGTGGAACATGCAGGACAACAACTTCCAGGTGGCTCCCAAGCAGGGTGACCCCGAGCAGGGCAACGCCCAGGCCGGCGGGGTGAGCGGCGGCCCGCCGGACTTTGCCGCCCGCGACAACGCCAACCAGATCACGCCGCGGGACGGGCGCCCGCCCATCACCAACATGTACCTGTGGCAGTCGATCGCCGGCGCCTTCTACGCCCCCTGCGTCGACGGCGACTTCGACATGACGGTCGTGGGCCACGAGTACACCCACGCCATAACCAACCGCATGATCGCCGGTCCGAACGACGGGCTCGCCTCGCCGCAGGGCATGAGCGAGAGCTGGTCCGACCTGATGGCGATGGAGTACCTGAACGAGCACGGCTACGCCGCGCCGGGCCTGCAGGCCTACACGATCGGCCAGTACGTGACGTCGGATGCCGTCGCCGGCATCCGCAACTACAACATGAGCCAGAGCCCGCTGAACTACAGCGGCGTCGACTACGACTTCGTCGGGCTCCAGGTCCACGCCTCGGGCGAGGTGTGGAGCGCGACGAACTTCGACATCCGGTCCGCCATGATCGACCGCTACGGCGCCGGGACGCCCGCGCTGCAGAAGTCGTGCGCCAACGGGGCCACGCCCGTGACCGCCTGCCCGGGCAACCGGCGCTGGGCCCAGCTGGTGTTCGACTCGTTCCTGCTCATGGCCCAGAGCCAGGAGAGCCAGGTCGACGCGCGCGACGCGCTGCTGGCGGCGGACCAGATCCGCTTCGGCGGCGCCGACCTCGACCTCCTGTGGAACGCCTTCGCCCGGCGCGGCCTCGGCGAGGGGGCAGTCAGCAACGGCGCCGCCGACGCGAACCCGGTGCCCAGCTTCTCGTCGCCGTTCGCCACCGAGGCCACGGCCACGTTCGCCCCGGTCGACGAGTCCGGTGCGCCCGTCGCCGACGCCCAGATGTTCGTCGGCCGTTACCAGGCCCGGGCCGTCCCGGTCGCCGACACGTCGGCCGCCACCCCGCTGGGAGCGGCGGTCGCGCTGACGTCAGGGACCTACGAGTTCGTGGCCCGCGCCCCCGGCCGCGGGTTGCAGAGGCTCGGCCCCGTGACGGTGAGCGCAGGGCAGAGCCTCACCCTCGGCGACCTCCTGCCCGCCAACCTGGCCTCCGGGGCGGGCGGTGCCACCGCCACCGGCGACGGCGTCAACGTCGCCAAGCTGATCGACGACGACGAGGCCACGAACTGGGCCTCGCTCGGTGCGCCGGTCGCCGGCCGCGGCGTCGTCGTGGACCTCGCCGGCGGCCGGCAGTCGGTCAGCCGGGTCCAGGTCAGCGCCATCCTCCGCCCGCCCCTGGCCGGCGACGCCGACCCGGGGACGCAGAGCCGGTTCTCCGCGCTACGCCAGTTCCGGGTCCTGGCCTGCGACGCCACCGTGTCCGGGGACTGCGCCGACGCGGCCGACTTCACGCCGGTGTTCACCAGCCCGGAGGACGCCTTCCCGGCGATCGCACCCCGGCCCCGGGCCCCCGAGCTCATCGTGCGCTCGTTCGCCATCCCCGCCACCGACGCCACCCACCTGCGGTTCGAGGTGGTCACCAACCAGTGCACCGGTGCCCCCGCCTACGCGGGCGAGCAGGACGCCGACCCGAGAGCGGGCACCGACTGCACCACCAACAGCGCCCAGGCCGGCAACGTCCGAGCCGCAGAGTTCGAGGCCTTCGCCGCGTAGCCGCAGCCGGGGTCGGCTGGCGGGATCAGAGGAGGGCGGCCGCGAACTGGTCGTGGTGGTCGGTCCACCACCGGCGCCGGCGGTCGTAGCGCTCGCCGCCGCCGGTCCGGTCCCACATCGCGGTCGTGTTCGGGTCACCTGCCGCGACGGCGCGCCGGACGGCCGCTTCGACCTGGGCGATCGCATCGTCCATGGCGCCGAGCAGGCCGGCCCGGCCGTCCCGGTCCAGCCCGTACGCGTCGGCGACGACCCGCAGCCGGGCGGGCCGGTCGGCGGCCCGCCAGCTCAGGCGGCCCTGGTCGTACTCGTCCTCGACCGGCACCCAGAGCCGCGCCAGGTGGGCGAGGTCGTAGACCGGGCGGCCCGGGGCCGCGAACTCGAAGTCGAGCAACGCCACGGCGACGCCGTCCCGGAACACGACGTTGTCGGGAGCGACGTCGTTGTGGCACACGAGGGTCCCACCCTCGGGGTCGGCCAGGCTCTCGGTCCACCCGAGACCGCGCGCGTCGAACCCGCGGGCGGCCTCGTGCAGCCCACGCAGCAGTCGGGCGACCGACGCCAGCGCATCGTCGGTCTGGCTCCAGTCCGGATAGGGCATCAGCGGGACCTCGCCCTCGACGAACACGAGCCGCTCGCGCCCGTCCTCGTCGACCCCGACCGGCTCGGGCGCTCCCTCGAACCCCGAGTCCCTCACCGCCCGCAGGAAGGCGTGGATCGATCCGGTGTGCGGCGTCGAGGGCCGGAGCACGTGCGGACCGGACCGGACCACCTGTCCGGCGTTGGCGATACCGCCGGCGAGCGGCGGCTCCGTGGCGAACGTGCGGAGCCCGCGGCCGGGCGCCTGGGGGTCGGGGCGCCGGTTGGACGGATGGCGGAGGAACCAGCGGAGTCCCTTGCCGGCCAGGGGCTCGTCGCCGAACCGCGGGATGACGTGCAGGTGGGCGTGGGGGATCACCTGGCCGCCGGCGACGTAGGTGTTCCAGCCGAGGGTGTAGCCGTCGGGCCGGTAGCGGTCGTCCAGCAGCGGGCGGACCTCGCCGAGCAGGTCGTGGGTGGCCGCGAACTCCTCCGGGGTCAGGTCGAACACCGTCTCGCGGTGGGCCTTGGGGACGATGATGCCGGCGCCCGGCAACCCCTCGTCTCGGCTGCCGAACAGGCACCACCGGTTCTCGCGGACGAGATCGGACCCGGAGCGGAAGCCGTCGAGGTCGCAGAACAAGCAGCCGTCCATGCGCCCAGCTTGCCGATCCCGCAAGCCCCCGGGGCCTCGGGGAAGGCCGGGGATACAGTCGCCGCGATGGAGATCGAGCGGCTCGATGTGTCCGAGGAAGAGCGGGAGCAGGCCCGCAACATCGTCACGATGGTGGAGCAGGTGATGGCCACCATGCCGTCCATCACCGCCGTCGAGCCGGCCGAGACGCGGCGCCAGCGGGCGGAGGGGAACTCGGTGCTCCCCGTGCCCGAGAAGCTCGACCACGCGATCGACCGCACGATCCCGGGCCCGACCGGGGAGATCCCGTTGCGCATGATCGTGCCGGACGACGTGCGCGGCGTGTACCTCCACATCCACGGGGGAGGCTGGACGCTCGGGGCCGCCGACCAGCAGGACCTCCTCCTCGACTTCTTCGCCACCGAGCTCGGCGTCGCCGTCGTCTCGGTCGAGTACCGCCTGGGCCCGGAGGACCCGTATCCCGCGGGCCCCGACGACTGCGAGGCGGCGGCGGCCTGGCTGGTCGCCAACGCGCGGAGCGAGTTCGGCAGCGACCGGCTGCTGATCGGCGGGGAGTCCGCCGGCGCGCACCTCAGCGCGGTGACGTTGCTGCGCATGCGGGACCGCCACGGGGCCGCCGATCGCTTCCTCGGCGCCAACCTCGTGTTCGGGCTGTACGACTTCGGGCTCACGCCCAGCGTGCGCCGCTGGGGCGACCGCAACCTCGTGCTCTCCACGCCGATCATCGAGTGGTTCGCGGGCTGCTTCCTCGGTGCGATGCCGCTGGAGCAACGCCGTGACCCGGACATCTCGCCGCTGCACGCCGACCTGACCGGTCTGCCGGCGGCGTTCTTCACCGTCGGCGCGCTCGACCCGCTGCTCGACGACTCCCTGTTCATGGCGGCTCGCTGGGATGCCGCCGGCAACCACGCCGAGATCGTGGTCTGCCCCGAGTCGATCCACGGGTTCACCGCGTTCCCCAACAGCATCGGGCTGCGGTCGCTCGCCCAGCAGTCGGGCTTCCTGAAGCGCCGGCTCGACGTCGCTCCGATCCCAGGTAGTTCTGAACATATAGAACATTGACAAATTTGTGAAAGTTGGTTAGAGCGGATGGCGTGACAACCGCGATCCGCGCCTCCGGATTGGTGAAGACCTTCGGATCCACCCGTGCGCTCGACGGGCTCGACCTCTCCGTCGCCACCGGCGAAGTGCACGGGTTCCTGGGACCCAATGGCGCAGGCAAGACGACGACCATCCGCATCCTCCTCGGCCTGCTGCGGGCCGACTCCGGCGACGTCGAGCTGCTCGGCGGCGACCCGTGGCGCGATGCCGTGGAGCTCCACCAGCACATCGCCTACGTGCCCGGCGACGTGAACCTCTGGCCCAAGCTGACCGGAGGCGAGACCATCGACCTGTTCGGACGGCTGCGGGGCGACCTCGACCCCCGGCGCCGGGACGAGCTGATCGAGCGCTTCGAGCTGGACCCGACCAAGCGGGCTCGCACGTACTCCAAGGGCAACCGGCAGAAGGTGGCGCTCGTCGCCGGGCTGTCCTCGGACGCCGAGCTGCTGCTGCTCGACGAGCCGACCTCGGGCCTCGACCCGCTGATGGAGGTCGTGTTCCAGGACGTCGTGCGGGAGATCCGGGCCGAGGGCCGGACCGTCCTGCTGTCCAGCCACATCCTCGCCCAGGTCGAGGCGCTCTGTGACCGGGTGAGCATCATCCGGGCCGGGCGCACCGTGGAGAGCGGCACCCTGACCGACCTCCGGCACCTGACCCGCACGTCGATCACGGCCGAGACCGTCCGCGCCCCGTCCGGCCTGGACAAGCTGGCGGGTGTCCACGACCTGCAGGTCCAGGACTCCCGGGCCCACTTCGACGTCGACACCGACCACCTCGACGCGGCCCTGCGCCACCTGACCGAGCTCGGAGTGCGCAGCCTCAGCAGCCAGCCGCCCACGCTCGAAGAGCTGTTCCTCCGCCACTACGGCGACGAGCTGGCCCACGAGCCCGAGCGCGCCGGCCTCGCCGCGGGGGACGGCTCGTGAGCGAGCTGGTCGAGCGAAGCAGGAAACCGAGTGAGCTCACCGGCACGGCCCAGCTGGCGCGGGACATCCTCCGGCGCGACCGGGTGCGCATCGCGGTCTGGACACTGTCGATCGCCGGGCTGGTGGTGGTGACGGCCGCCAGCGTCCAGGGCCTGTTCCCGACCCAGGCCGACCTCGACAAGGCCGCCGCGGCCGAGACGAGCGCGGCGGCCATCGTCCTGAACGGCCCGCCCTACGGGCTCGACACGGTGGGCGGCCAGGTCGCCTACCAGGTCGGGGTCTGGGGCATGGTGGCCGTCGCCCTCATGACCCTGCTGATGTTCACCCGGAACACGCGGGCCGAGGAGGAGAGCGGGCGCCTCGACCTGGTGCGGGCCACGGTGGTCGGGCGCCACGCCCAGTCCACGGCCGCGCTGATCATCGTCGGCGGGATCAACCTGCTGGTCGGCACGGTGGTGGCACTGGCCAACATCGCCTACGGCCTGCCGGTGGTCGGCTCTCTGGTCTTCGGCGCGGGGTTCACCGTGCTGGGCCTGATCTTCGCGGGCGTCACCGCCATCACCACGCAGGTCACCGAGAACTCCCGGGTCGCCAACGGCCTGGCCGGCATGGTGCTCGGCCTGGCCTTCGCGCTGCGGGCCATCGGCGACGTGAACGACGGCACGCTGTCCTGGCTCTCGCCCATCGGTCTGGTGCAGAAGTCCCGGCCCTACGCCGGCGACGTCTGGTGGCCGCTGGCGATCGGGCTGGCCCTCGCGGGAGTGCTGACCCTGGTGGCGGGGAGGCTCGCCTCCCACCGGGACATCGGCGCCGGCCTCGTGCCGCCGCGGCCCGGGCCGGCGGTGGGCGGACGCCTCCTCACCCGGCCGGTCGGGCTCGCCGTGCGCCTGCAGCGCGGCACCCTGATCGCCTGGGCCGCCGGGCTGTTCGCCACCGGCGTGGCCTACGGCTCGATCGTCGACCAGCTCGACGACCTGCTCGGCGACAACCAGTCGGCGAAGGACCTGATCGCCCAGGCGGGCGGGGTCAGCATCCAGGACTCCTACCTGGCCACGACCATGCTCGTCCTGGCCCTCATCGCCACCGGCTACGCCATCCAGTCCGCGCTCCGGCTGCGGACCGAGGAGAACGCGGGCCGGGTGGAGCCGCTGCTGGCCACGCCGACCTCTCGCGACCGCTGGGTCGGAAGCCACCTGGTCATGTCGTTCCTGGGCGGCGCGCTGGTCCTCGCGGCCGGCGGGCTGGGGATGGGCCTGACGGTGGGCCTGATCACCGGCGACATGGGCGAGGTGCCGCGCCTGGTGGGTGCCTCGCTGGTCTACGTGCCGGCGGTGTGGCTGCTGGCCGGCATCGCGATCGCCCTGTTCGGCCTGGCGCCCCGGGCCTCGCTGGCGGCCTGGGCGGGGATCGCGTTCTGCTTCGTGATCGGCATGTTCGGCCAGCTGCTCAGCCTGCCCCAGTGGCTGATCGACCTGTCGCCCTACCAGCGGACGCCGCAGGTCCCCGCGGCGGACCTGACCTTCGGGGCCCTGGCCGTCATCGCGGCGGTGGCCGTCGCGCTGACCGCGGCGGGGATGGCCGGGTTCCGGCACCGGGACCTCGCGTGAGCGCCGTGCCCGAGTCCAGACCGCAGCCGCGGGACGGCGACGAGGTCCACCGGTTCATCGAGCGCTTCGCGTCGGTGCTGTCCGAGGCCGGCATCCCGCGCATGCCCGCCCGGGTGTTCGTGGCGCTGCTCGTGACCGACTCCGGCCGGCTGACCGCGGCCGAGATCGTCGACCTGCTGCACATCAGCCCGGCCGCCGTGTCCGGCGCCATGCGCTACCTGGTCCCGCTCAACATGGTGAGCCGGGAGCGCGAGCGGGGGTCGCGGCGCGACGTCTACCGGGTCCACGACGACGTCTGGTACGAGGTGAGCCTGCGCCAGGACCAGGTGCTGACCCGCTGGGAGACCAGCCTGCGGGAGGGGATCAGCGCGCTGGGCCGCGACACGCCGGCCGGCCGGCGGCTCGTGGAGACCCACGAGTACGTCGACTTCGTCCGCGAGGAGCTGCCCGCCATCCGCACGAAATGGCACGAGCGCCAGGCCGAGCTGCGGGCCCGGATGTGACCTTCACCCCTTCTTAACAGCGGCCGCCGACTTCTTAACAGCACCCTGATGGCGGGTGGCGTTGAGTGGGACTGGATGGTCGTCACCACACGCGCCCCCGATGCCGCCACGGCTCGGGAGGGCCACGTACCCGTCCCGGTCGAACCGGCAATCGAGGTGCCTCCCGACACGTTCGGCTACCGGGTGAAGCGCCGGCTGCTCGGCCCGCCCCTCCACACCGAGCAGCTCGAAGACGAGCGGCTCGGCAAGCCGACGGCGCTGGCCGTGTTCGCGTCCGACAACCTGTCGTCCTCGGCGTACGCGACCGAGGAGATCCTGCGGGTGCTCGTCCCCGCGGTCGGGGTTGCCGCGTTCTCGCTGGTCGTACCCCTCACGGTGGCGATGCTGGCCGTGCTCGCGGTGCTGATCCTGTCGTACCGCCAGACCATCAAGGCCTACCCGACTGCGGGCGGGGCCTACATGGTGACCCGCGACAACTTCGGGATCCTGCCCGCCCAGGTCGCCGGGGTGGCGCTGCTGACCGACTACGTGCTCACCGTCGCCGTCTCGGTGGCGGCAGGTGTCGCCGCCCTGGTCTCGGCCTTCGCCGGGCTCACGCCGTACACGGTGCCGCTGTCGGTGGCGTTCATCTGTCTGATCGCCTTCGGCAACCTGCGCGGCGTCAAGGAGTCCGGGCGCATCTTCGCGATCCCCACCTACTTCTTCATCCTCAACATGGTGTTGCTGCTGGGCCTGGGCCTCGCCCGGATGTTCGCCGGCGACCTGCCCACGGCCGAGCACGGGCAGAAGGGCCTCGTCGATTTCGGCAGCAGTGGCAGCGGCCTGCTCATGGGCGCGTCCCTGTTCGTCGTGATGCACGCCTTCGCCTCGGGCGGCGCGGCGGTGACCGGCGTCGAGGCGATCTCCAACGGCGTGCCCGCCTTCCGCCGGCCGGCATGGCGCAACGCCCGCACCACGCTCGTGATCATGGGCAGCCTGCTGGGCGCCATGTTCCTCGGCCTGTCGATCCTCGGCGCCCACCTCCAAGTGGCCCCGTTCGAGGACGGCACCCCCACGGTCATCTCCCAGGTCGGGGACCTCGTCTACGGGAACAGCCCGTCGGGGCGAGTGCTGTTCTACGCGCTGCAGGCCGGCACCATGCTCATCCTGGTCCTGGCGGCCAACACCAGCTTCGCCGACTTCCCCCGGCTGGCGAGCTTCCACGCCGGGGACAACTTCATGCCGCGGCAGCTGACCAAACGGGGCCACCGCCTGGTCTTCTCCAACGGCATCCTCTTCCTGTCCGGGTTCGCCATCATCCTGGTGGTCGTCACGGGGGCCAAGGTCGACCGGCTCATCCCGCTCTACGCCATCGGGGTCTTCACGTCGTTCACGCTCTCCCAGGCCGGCATGGCCCGCCACCACCTGCGCGAGCGCGAGCCCGGCTGGCGCGGCGGCTTCGTGATCAACGGCGTCGGCGCGGTGATGACCCTCGTGGTCGACGTCGTCATCGCCATCACCAAGTTCACCCACGGGGCGTGGGTCATCGTGGGTCTCGTCCCGCTGATGGTGGTGTTCCTCGTGCGGCTGTCCCGCCAGTACGAGGCCGAGGCCCTCCAGCTCGACGACAACGTGGCCGACGCCGTCGCCGCGCCCATACTGCGCCGTCACGTCGTGCTCGTGTTCGTCGACCGCCTCGACCTGGCCGCGGCCCGGGCCATCCAGTACGCCCGCACGCTGATGCCCGACGAGCTGCGGGCCGTGCACTTCGCGCTCGACGAGCAGCGGGCCGCCGAGATCGCGCAGGCCTGGGTCGACCACGGGATGTCCCGCATCGCGCTGGACCTCGCCGACTGCCCCGATCGCCGGCTGTCGCAGGCGGCCGTCGAGCTCGTGGCCCGTGACCTCGCCGACGGCCAGACCGAGGTCAGCGTCCTGCTGCCCGACCGCAAGTACAGCGGCGTCTGGCACCGCATCCTGCACGACCAGACCGCTGACTCCATCGAGCGCGCCGTGTCCCGGCTGCCGCACGCCAACGTGACGACCGTCCCCTTCCACTTCATCTCCCGCACGGCCGCCCGTGGCACCGGCGAAGCCGCCGAGCCCGCCGCCGCACTGGCCGCGACGGTCACCGGCCCCCGCCCGTCCCCCGTGGTGTCGCGGGCTCGCAACGGATCGGCCGAGCGGCCGGAGCCCAGGCCCGACGGCACGGTGCCGATCGGCGAGGTCGGGTGGCGCCAGCGCGTCCAGATCGAAGGGCGCATCCGGACCCTGCGCGTCCAGCCCCTCGCCGGGACCGCGACCCTCGAGTGCGTCGTCGAGGACGACACGGGCGCGCTGTCCCTCGTCTTCCTCGGCCGCAGCGACATTCCGGGCATCGCGATCGGCACCCGCCTGCGGGCCGAGGGCACCGCGGGCGAGCACCACGGCCGCCTCGCCATCCTCAACCCCGTCTACCAGCTGCGCCCCCGCCGCTAGCGCGCCGCTCGCGCGCCGTTGGGCGGGCATCGACGTCCCTTACGGCGCCTTCGTCCACCACGCGGGCGAGCTGGTGGGCATCAGCTCCGCCGAGCTGCTGGTCCCCGAGGGCCGGGCTTCGGCTTCGACGACCTGATGGCCCACGTCGCCCCGCTGGTGGGTCTCAGGCGCTAGGCGGTCCCATCACGTCCGGAAGGCGGCCGCCGCCGAAGTCGAGCAGGCCGGCCCACGTGGGCCGCACGGCGATGCGTGCCATGCGGGTGCCGGGCTGGTCGGCCATGGCGACGTACTGGCCGCCGGCCTCGTCGCCGAGGTACTGGCGGGCCGCGTCGGCGTAGTCGGGATCGACCCCGTCGACCTCGGTGATCTCCGCCCGGCCCCGGATCAGGAGCGCCTGCGCGGGTGAGCTCTCGGTGTCGATCGAGACGGCGACGTCGGGCCGGGCGTGCAGTGCCGCCAGCCGGTGGGCCGGCCCCCGGACGTGGGGCGCGTGGATGAACGTCGGCATGACCAGCTCGCCGCCGGTCCACCGGAACCAGGTCGGCAGGATCCGCGGGGTGCCGTCCTTGGCCGTGTAGGCGACGCGCGCCGGGATGGCCGAGGCCAGCAACTGCTGGGCCAGCGGGGTCTGGAGCAGCTCCAGGCTGCCCTGGGGGAGGGCGGCGGGATCAGCGTCGGTCATGTCGGTCTCTCCCTGTCGTGCAGCTCGCGGTGGACCAGCACCTCGTCCATGTGGCTCTCGGCCCACGCCTTGAGGCCGTGCATGACGGCCTGGAGCGACGCTCCCAGGTCGGTCAGCTCGTAGGTGACCGTCACGGGCACCGTCGGCGTGACCGTGCGAGTGAGCAGGCCGTCGCGCTCGAGAGAGCGCAGGGTCTGGGTCAGCATCTTCTGGCTGACGCCAGCCAGGCGCCGGGACAGCTCGGAGTAGCGCAGCGCCCGCGGCTCCTCCAGCGCGGCCAGGATCAGTGCGACCCACTTGTCGGAGATCCGGTCGAGCAGCTGGCGGCTCGGGCAGCTCGCCAGGAAGGCGTCGTAGTCCACCTTCGCCTGCGCCCGCTTCTCCGCCGCTGACATCGAAGCCATGGACCGTCCTTCGTCGGCGAGTAACGCACTTTCAGGTGCCTACTTCCCAATGGAGAGTACTAGGTCCATCGTGGAGGTCAAAGGCCAACCCGTCCGCAAGGAGGCGAACATGGCCACCACCACCTTCCGCACCGCTGTCGTCCGCACCCCGGGCGGGCCCGAGTCCATCGAGATCATCGACGTCCCCCTGGTCGAGCCCGGGCCGGGACAGGTCCGGGTCGAGATCGCCGGCGCCGGGGTCAATCCCGTCGACCTGGCGACCGCCGCCGGGGTGTTCCACCGGATGGGACTGGTCCACCAGCCGGACCACACCGGCCTGGGCTGGGACTTCGCCGGCACGGTCGACGCGGCCGGGCCCGACGTCGACCTCCCGGTCGGCACCCGGGTCGCGGGCCTGGTCGCCGGGTTCGACCGTGACTTCGGCACCTATGCCGAGCAGCTGGTCGTCCCGGCCGGGGACACCGCCCCCGTGCCCGACGGCCTCGACCTGATCACGGCCGCGAGCGTCCCGCTCAACGCGCTGGCCGCCGCCCAGATGGTCGACCTGCTCGGCGACGGCGCCGGGCGGAACCTGCTCGTGACCGGGGCAGCGGGCGCCGTCGGGGGGTTCGCCATCCCGCTGGCCCGCGACCGCGGCTGGCACGTCACCGGACTGGCCCGGGCCGAGGACGAGACCTTCGTGCGCGACCTCGGTGCCGCCTTCACCGCCGAGCCCACCCCCGGCTGGGACGCGGTCGGCGACGGTGCCGCGCTGCAAGAGGCGGCCGCCGCGCTGGTCCGCGACGGCGGCACGTTCGTCGGGGTCCAGCCCGGCCAGGCACCCCCGGCGGAGCGCGGCATCACGGTCCAGGTAG
>JBKPRS010000152.1:0-6060 GCA_046734695.1 Actinomycetota bacterium
GGCGTCCAGGTCGGACACGTCGGACGCGAAGGCGTCGCGGGCCTTGGCGGGATCGATGGTGAACTCGGTCGCCGTCCCGCTGTCGGTCGGGTACTGGTGGGGCACGAGCGCCGAGTTGAGGACGCTGTCCTTGGACCCCGCTTCGACCGCGCCCAGCAGCTCGCCCTCGTCGGGCGCGAAGGCCGCCACGTAGACCAGGCCCACGACGTTCTCCGCCCCGGTGGCGGCGTTGGTGATCACGGCACCGCCGTAGGAGTGGGCCACGGCCAGGACGGGACCGGGGATCTGGCCGAACACGCTGGCCACGTACGCGCTGTCGTGCGAGATGCCGCGCAATGGGTTCGCCGCCGCCGTCACCTGGACGCCCTTGGCCAGCAGGCGCTCCGTGACGCCGTTCCAGCTCGAGCTGTCGGCGAAGGCGCCGTGCACGAGCACGACGGTCAGGGGAGACGTGGTCGTTGGCTGAGACATGGTCCTCGCTCCTTGGTCATCCGAAGGTGAACACGTAGGCCTCGACGCCGGCGTCGAGGAGCTCGATCTCGAACAGCCGGTCGCCGATCGGCGGCGGCTGGCGGATCAGCTGGTACATCCGCTGGTAGTCGGCGGTGCCGTTCCCGGCCTCGTCGACGTCGACGCCGCGGGCGGCCGGTCCGGGTGGTTCGCCGTCGAGCCGGACCGTGAAGCGCACCGGCGGGTGGCCCGGAGGCGGGCCCATCACCAGGTGCACGTCACGGGCATGGAACCGGTACGAGATGGAGCCGCCGGGCTCGTCGAGCGCCGCCGGCTCCACGCCCACCCGCCAGTCGCCGGACAGCGCCCATTGGTTGCGGCGCAGGTCGGCGGGCGCCGAGTAGGCGCGCCGCTCGTCCGGCACGAAGCCCCCGGGCGAGGCGAAGCCGACGGCACGCCCGTAGCCGACATAGCTCTCCGGTGAGCCCAGGCTGGCCCAGTCGGCCTGGGCCTCGACGCCGTCGGGCTCGAGCGCGACGAGCCCCTGGTCGACGTCGGCCCCGGCCTCGCGCAGGAGCATCTGGAGGACCATCTCGGATTCCTCGTACTCGCCCTCGCCGAAGTGGTGGTGCCGGATCCGACCTTCGGCGTCCGCGAAGTACAGGGCGGGCCAGTAGTGGTTGTCGAACGCCTGCCACACGGCGTAGTCGTTGTCCACCGCCACCGGATAGGGGAGGTGGCGCTCCTCGATGGCCCGCGCCACGTTGCCGGGGTCGCCCTCGAAGTCGAACTCCGGCGTCTGCACTCCGACGGTCACCAGCCCCTTGCCGGCGTATTTCTCGGCCCACGCCCGCACGTAGGGGAGCGAGCGCAGCCAGTTGATGCAGGTGTAGGTGCCGAAGCTGACGAGCACGACGTGACCCCGGAGATCCGCCGGCGCCGGCGGCGCACCGTTCAGCCAGCTGGTCGCCCCGTCGAAGGCCGGCAGCTCGCCCTCGACCGGGAACTCGTTGCGATGACGGAGCACGGCCGGCTCCCCTCAACGCAACGATCGGAAGGCGTCGCGCAGCTCCTGGCAGAAGACCTGCGGTTGCTCCCAGGCCGCGAAGTGCCCACCCCGGTCGACCCGGTTGTAGTGGATGAGGTTCTCCGGGTACGCCCGCTCGGCCCAGCTCCGCGGCGCCTGGTACAGCTCGTCCGGGAACACGCTGATGGCGAACGGGATCGAGATGTCCTTGGCGTCGAAGAAGTCGGCCTTGTTCTCCCAATAGAGCCTGGCGGCGGAGATCCCGGTGTTGGTCAGCCAGTACAGCGAGATGTTGTCGAGAAGGTCGTCCCGGGTGAGGTCGCTGTCCAGGTCGCTCTGGAGGACCTTCTCGACCAGGCCGGGCTGGCCGGTCCCGTCGCCGTGGTCGAGCATGAAGGCCGCCAGGTCGACCGGTGAGTCCGACAGCCCGTAGAGCGTCTGCGGGCGGGTCGACATGATCTGGGCGTACGCCACGTGCTTCGCGTAGAAGGCAACCAGCTGGTCGTAGGCGCTGCGCTCCTCGTCGGAGAGGCCGGACGGCGGCGGGTCGCCGTGCTCGAAGCCGGGGACGATGTCGAGCGGGGCGGTGCCCGGCATGTTGGAGTGGATCCCGAGCAGCCCGGGCGGTGCCTGCATGCCGAGCGACTGGGTCACCGCCGCGCCCCAGTCGCCGCCCTGCGCCACGTACTCGCTGTAGCCGAGCCGCTGCATCAGCTCGGCCCAGGCCTGGGCGATGTGCACCGGGTCCCAGCCGGTGGTCGTCGGCTTGGCGGAGAACCCGTGGCCGGGCAGCGACGGGATTACGACGTGGAAGGCGTCCGCCTCGGTGCCGCCGTGGGCGGTGGGATCGGTGAGCGGCCCGATGATCTTCATCTGCTCGATGACCGAACCGGGCCAACCGTGCGTGACGATGATCGGGAGCGCGTCCTCGTGCTGCGAGCGAACGTGGACGAAGTGGATGTCCAGGCCGTCGATCTCGGTCACGAAGTTCGGCAGGGCGTTGAGCCTGGCCTCGCAGCCGCTCCAGTCGTAGTCCGTGGCCCAGTAGCCGGCGAGCTCCTGCATCGTGGCGAGCCGCACGCCCTGGGAGTCGTCCTCGACCGTCTCACGCTCCGGCCAGCGCGTCGCCGCGACCCGGCGACGCATGTCGTCGACCTCTTCCTGCGGAAACCCGATGGTGAACGGACGGACTGTGCCGCTGGCGGTGCCGGTGCTCGCGGTGGCCTCGTCGGGCATGGGTTTCGCCTCCCCTACATCGGCCCGCCGGGATCGAGCCTCGCGCGGTCAGGGGCAGCGCGCCTTCACCCTGTGCGGATGATTGACCACGAGCCGCACCTCGACCGCTGGGTGAGCCGGCGTCACTGTTCCCGGGGGCCGGACCCGGGCGGCGGAGCGGGCGTGAGCACGTGGGCGGCAACCTGCCGGGTCAGCTCGTGGATCGCCCGGGTGAGGTCGGTGTTCTCGACGAGGAGGGTGTTGATGTCGCCGTAGTCGTGGTCGGCCTTGGCCTGCTGGAAGGAGGCCTGGCGGTTCTGGCCGATCATGACGAACGTCGACAGGAAGATCGCCTCCAGCGAGACGATCAGCGTCAGCGTGGGCCAGGGGCTCTTCTCGAACACGAGCATCCACACCGCGAACAGGAGTGCGTGCAGGTAGACGAACCGCATCGAGCCGGCGAACGCGGTGATGTGGTCGGCGATCCGCAGCTGGACGTCGGCGGCCCGCTTGTTGAACTGCTGGACGACCGCCGGGTGGTGGAGCACCGTGGGGTCGAGCGGGTGCACGTGGACGAGTCTGGGCATGGGAGGTCCTCCCTCGGCGGGCGCTCGCCGAAGATCCTGCCTTCTCGTCAGCCCTCGTGGCAGCGGATCAGCCCGTGGGCGCAGCGCGCTCAGCCGTCGTAGCGGTGGAGCGATCACGATCCGAACATGACACGATCCCAGCCATGCCGCGCACGGTAGCAATCGCGCCCGGCGATTGCTCTGCGAGGGCGACGGCCGCGGTCCGTGCTATTCCCGCGAGCGGCGACCAGCGGAAAGTACGCTCACCGCAGTATCACGCCTGGCTTGGCTGAGCAGGAGGCACTGCCGTGTTGGCTCAATCCCTCCGCGACGACATGCAGGAGGTGACGCGGGGGTGGGGATGGTTCCTCGCTGCCGGCATCGCCTGGATCGTCTTCGCGTTCTTCGTCCTCTCGTTCAACTACCGGACGGTGTGGGCCATCGCCGTCTTCTTCGGCATCGGCTTCATCTTCGGCGGGATCATGGAGCTCGCCGTCGCCGCCGTCGCCCCGGGGTGGAAGTGGCTGTACATCCTGCTCGGCATCGTGTCGATCGGGGCCGGGCTCATCGCGCTCATCTGGCCCGGTCAGACGTTCCTGGTGCTGAGCGCCATCGTCGGGTGGCTGCTGCTGTTCTACGGGATCATCGACATAGTCTTCGCCTTCAGCACCAGGCACCTCGAGGGCTTCTGGTGGATGCAGCTCATCTCCGGGATCATCATGGTCCTGCTCGGCTTCTGGGCGATCGCCCCGGACGACTCGACGGTGGCGAACTACCGCGGGGCCGTGCTGCTGGCCGTGTGGATCGGCGTGGCGGCTCTGTTCCGCGGCATCTCGGACATCATCCTCGGCTTCCGCCTGCGCTCCGTCCACCGGGACCTCGAACGGCTCGCCCCGACCTGACGGAAGGGTCGAACCCCCGGGCGGCGGCCCATCTTCGGTCCGACCGCGCCCGGGTGCGTCCCGCACTCGATGTACAGCGGCCGCCCGCCGCCCTAGGTTGTGCGCGGGAAGGGAGCTCACAAGTGCGGGTGCACGTCGATCCGGAGAAGTGTCAGGGCCACAACCGGTGCTACGCCCTGGCGCCCGAGCTGTTCGACGTCGACGACCTCGGCAACGCGTTCGAGCTCAATGGCGGGGAGGTGCCCGAGGGCCTGGAGGACAAGGCCCGGCGGGCGGTCGCCAACTGCCCGGAGTACGCGATCACGATCTCGGAGTGAGCCGATGACGACCGAACACCCGCCGGTAGTGAGCTGGGACACGGACTTCGACCACACCGACCCGCAATGGGTGGCCGACCCGTTCCCCATCTGGGACGACCTGCGGGAGCGGTGTCCCGTCGCCCACAGTGGCCGCTACGGCGGCACCTGGCTGCCGGTGCGCCACGAGGACGTGGCCGCCGTCGCCTACGACACCGAGCACTTCACGTCCCGCTCGGTCGTGGTCAGCGAGATGCGGCCCGGTCCCGGAGACCTGCCGGCCCCGATCGGCCTGGCGCCGCCCATCACCTCCGACCCTCCGTTCCACGCCCTGGCCCGGCGCCTCCTGCTCCCGGCGTTCTCGCCCAAGCGCATCGCCGCCCTGGAGCCGTTCACCCGCGAGCTGTGCGTCGAGCTGCTCGACGCCACGGCGGGCGGCGCGGAGATCGACGCAGCCGTCGACTACGCCCAGCACATCCCCCTGCGGGTGATCGTGGGCATGCTCGGCTTCCCCCAGGAGGACGCCGACATCTTCCGCCGCTTCATCCGCATGGTGCTGGAGGACGTCGACCAGTCCGTGGAGGAGCGCCAGGCGCTGATCGACGACGGCGAGCTCGACGCCTACATGGACGAGCGCATCGCCGAGCACCTCGCCCACCCCCGCGACGATCTGACGACCTACCTGCTCGAGGCCGAGCTCGACGGCAACAAGCTGGCGCCCGAGCACGTGCGGGGGACGATGGTGCTGCTGATGATCGCGGGGATCGACACGACGTGGTCGGCCATCGGTGCTTCGCTCTGGCACTTGGCGCAGCACCCGCACGACCGTCGGCGCCTCGCCACCGAGCCCGACCTCATGCCGGTCGCCATGGAGGAGTTCCTGCGCGCGTACGCGCCCGTGACGATGGCCCGGCTGGTGGCCGAGGACTTCGACTTCAACGGCCACGCCATGAAGGAAGGCGACTGGCTCCTCCTCCCGTTCCCGGCGGCCAACCGGGACCCCGAGTTCTTCTCCGACGCCGGCGAGGTCGTGCTCGATCGGGAGGAGAACCGCCACGCTGCCTTCGGCCTCGGGATCCACCGGTGCCTCGGCTCCAACCTGGCCCGCATGGAGCTCCGGGTGGCGCTCGAGGAGTGGATGCGGCGCTACCCGGACTTCGAGCTGTCCGATCCGGGTTCGGTCACCTGGTCGGCCGGGCAGGTCCGTGGGCCCCGCACCCTGCCGGTGCGGATCCTGCCGTCGAGCTAGCTCGCGACAGGGCTCGCCGCCGACCAGCGACCGGCCAGGACCCGATCAGCGGCGGATCTCCAGCCGAGGAGGAACACGATGACGACCACGCGGGAGATCCGAATCGACCGGAGCAAGACGCTGCTCGAGGAGCCCGGCACCGGGCACAACCGCTGGCACCCCGACATCCCCCCGGTCGTCCGGTGCGAGCCTGGCGACGAGGTGGTCCTCGAGACCCGCGACGCCTTCGACGGGCAGATGGGGCCAGACGTCACGCTGGACGTGGTGGCCGCGCCGAACCTCGACGTGGTGCACCCGCTGACCGGCCCCGTGTACATCGAGGGTGCCGAGCCCGGCGACCTGCTCGACATCGAGA
>JBKPRS010000153.1:0-7757 GCA_046734695.1 Actinomycetota bacterium
GCCGAGGTGCGCGACGAGATGGAGGCCCTGCGGCGCGAGGCCCGGGAACACACTCGGGCGGCGGGCGAGGACCTGCCCGCGGTGCGGGACTGGACCTGGCCCTACTGACCGGCGGCGGCGGGCGTGCGCGTCCTGGTGGTCAACGCGGGGTCCTCGACCCTCAAGCTGCGGGTGGTCGACGACGGCGACGAGGTCGTCGCCCGCGCCGATCTGCCCGCCGTCGAGCAGATCCCGCCCGCGGACCTGGCCCGCGAGCTCGACGGCCTGGCGCCCTACGACGCGGTGGGGCACCGGGTGGTGCACGGCGGCCATGAGTTCCAGCAGCCGGTCCTGGTCGAGGGGGACGTGCGGGACCGGATCGCGGCGCTGACCCCGCTGGCGCCGCTGCACCAGCCCCGCTCGCTGGCCGCGCTGGACGCCGTGGGCCGGGCGGTGCCGGGCCTGCCCGCGGTCGCGTGCTTCGACACCGCGTTCCACGCCACCCTGCCCCCCGAGGCGTCGGTGTACGCGCTGCCCCGCGAGTGGCGCGAGGACCTGGGCGTACGGCGCTACGGCTTCCACGGGCTGTCCCACGCCTACGCCTCCCGCCGGGCCGTGGCCATGGGGGGCGACCCGCGCCACGTCGTGGTGTGCCACCTGGGCGCAGGCGCCTCGCTGTGCGCGGTGCGCGACGGTCGCTCGGTCGACACCACCATGGGGTTCACGCCGCTGGAGGGCCTGGTGATGGCCACCCGCTCGGGGACCGTCGACCCTGGCGCGGTGCTGTGGCTGGTGACCCACGCCGGCCTGGGGGCCGAGGACGTCACCGACGCGCTGGAGCACCGCTCGGGCCTGCTCGGACTGGCCGGCACGGCCGACATGCGCGAGATCGTCACCCGGGCGGAGGGCGGCGACGGGGAGGCGGGACTGGCGCTGGGCGCCTACCTCCATCGGCTCCGGGCGGAGATCGCGGCGATGGTGGCGAGCCTGGGCGGCCTCGACACCCTGGTTTTCACCGGCGGGGTGGGCGAGAACGCCCCCGCGATCCGGGCCGGGGCCGCGGGCGGGCTGCACCACCTCGGCGTGGCCTACGACCACGAGGCCAACGCCACGGCCGTCCCCGACGCCGACATCACCGCTCCCGGCTCGCACGCCCGTGTCCTCGTCATCGCCGCGCGCGAAGACGTCGAGATCGCGCGAGGGGTCCGCCAGACTGTCACATAGGCCGTCCACAATCTCGGGATGGATGCCGACGACCCCCGCCCCCGCTGGCGGCGGCGCGTCCCCGGGGAGGAGGTCCCGCCGGCGCGGCCGGCGCACTTCACGCCCCACGAGCTGAGGTTCGAGCCGCAGCCCGCGGTGCGGTGGTTCTCGCCCGGGGTGCTGACCGCGTCGGGCCTGCGGGTGGGCGTGGCCTCGGTGTTCGGGTCGTTCCTGGACAAGCGCGAGCTGCAGTCGTCCAAGCCCGCCGGTCCCGACCTGCGCTTCGCCCACGCGGACGAGCTGTGGTTCGACTACGTCGCCGACACCGGCGACGGCTTCGAGGCCACCGCCACCGTCGCCTCGGTGGTGGCCCGGCGCGAGCTGGTGGTCCCGGGCGTGGACCGGCCGCTGCCCCGGGGGCGGATCCTGGTGTTCGGGGGCGACGAGGTGTACCCGGTGGCCAGCCCCGAGGGGTACGACCACCGGCTGGAGGGCCCGTGGCGGGCGGCCCTGCCCTGGTCCGAGCCGCCGTCGGGCACGCTCTACGCCATCCCCGGCAACCACGACTGGTTCGACGGGCTCACCGGGTTCATGCGGCTGTTCGGCCAGGGCCGCTGGATCGGTGGGTGGCAGACCCATCAGACCCGCAGCTACTTCGCGGCCCAGCTGCCGCACCGCTGGTGGCTGTGGGGCGTGGACATCCAGTCCGAAGCCCTGATCGACGAGCCCCAGCTCGACTTCTTCACCCGGGTGGCCGAGCGGGCCCAGCCGGGCGACAAGCTGGTCCTGGCCACCGCCGTCCCCAGCTGGACCCTGCTCGACCGCAACCCGCAGGCCTACCGCAACCTGGCCTACCTGGAGCGGGCCGTGCTGCGCCCGGCGGGCGTCCGGCTCAAGCTGACGCTGGCGGGCGACTCGCACCACTACTCCCGCTACCAGCAGCTGGGCGCCGAGGAGGACATCGGCCCCACCCACAAGATCACCAGCGGGGGTGGCGGCGCGTTCCTCCATCCCACCCACGTGCTGCCCGGGCAGACGTCGATCGGCGTGACCCCCGACGACCTCGACGACGTGACCGGCTACGAGATGCAGGTCACCTACCCGAGCCGGCCTCGGTCCCGGCTGCTGTCGCTGTCCGCCATCGGGCTGGCGCTGCGCAACCCCAGCTTCTGCGCCATCCCCGGGCTGGTGACGCTGGCGCTGCTGTGGAGCGTGCAGTACGGGCTGCGCACGCTGGAGCGTCCCCAGGACGGGTTCGCCGAGGCCGGCGCCCACTGGGGCTGGACCGACCTGGCCGGGGGTCTGGTGCGCACGTCGTCGGCGGGCCTGGTCGTCCTGATCCTGTTCGGCGGGCTGTGGGCCTTCGCCAAGACCCCGCCCTGGGCGGCCCAGGGCTGGCCGCGCTGGATCGTGAAGACCGTCATGGCCGCGCTCCACCTGGCGCTGCAGCTGGCCGCCATCGTGACCGTGATGCTGGTCGCGCTCACGCTGGCGTCGGGCCGCGGCAGCATCGCCTTCGCCCTGGTGGCGAGCGCGGTGGCCCTGGTGCTCGGGGGCTTGGTCGGGGCCACGGTGCTGGGCCTCTACCTGGCGGCCGCCATCGCCATCCCCGGCATCGAGGCCCATCCCAACGAGGCGTTCGCGGCCGCCCGCATCACCGGCTACAAGAACTTCCTGCGCCTCCACATCGGCACCGACGGCCGGCTCACCGTCTACGCCATCGCCATCCCCCGGGCGGTGAAGCGGCGCCACTGGCGGGCAGTGCCGGACGCGGCCGACGTCGAAGCGTCGTGGATCGAGCCCACCCGGCGGCCGCCCGAGCCCCACCTCATCGACACCATCACGCTTCGCTGACTACATCTCAGCGCACGAGGCCCTCGCGCCAGGCGATGGCCACGGCGGAGGCGCGGTCGCCCACCTGGAGCTTGCGGTACAGGTTGCGGGTGTGGGTGCGGACCGTCTCGTTGGACAGGCCCATCTTCTCGGCCGCGACCCGGGGGGCGATGCCCTGGCCCAGCAGCGCCAGCAGCTCGGCCTCGCGCCGGGTCAGGCCCAGGTGCGCGCCCGGCCAGTCCCCCAGGTCGATCGTGCGGGCGGCCATGAGGGCGGCCTCGGTGGCCAGGCGGGGGTCGACGACGACCTCGCCCGCGGC
The DNA here is from genome assembly GCA_046734695.1 of Actinomycetota bacterium. Classification (GTDB taxonomy): domain Bacteria; phylum Actinomycetota; class Acidimicrobiia; order Acidimicrobiales; family VFJN01; genus ZC4RG19. Next base: position 3,335 of record JBKPRS010000153.1, read on the forward strand.
CAGCCGCACCACCATCTCGACCAGCTCCGGCGGCTTGGCCGACTTCAGCAGGTAGCCCCGCACCCCGACCCGCAGGGCCTGGAGCATGAGCCGCAGGTCGTCGGCATCGGTGAAGATCGCCACCGCGAACTCCGGGTCCGTGGCCAGGACCTTGACCGCGGCGTCGATCCCGCCCGCGGTCCGGGAGAAGGCGTCGATCATCATGACGTCGACGTTCTCGGCCACCTCGGCCGCGATGACGATCTCGGGGTCCCCCGCGGCGGTGGCCACGACCCGCACCTGGTCGTCGTAGGGCGTCAGCATCGCCCGCAGCCCCTCGATGATGATGTGGTCGTCGTTGGCCAGCACGATTCGTACCGGACCCTGCACGGAATGGTCGGCCATGCCCTAAGGAGTACCCTGGCGTCGCCTACCGCAGCCGCGTGGTGGGTGAGGGACGCGTACCTGCAACGCGGTATTCGTTCGCGTGTCCCCACATGAGAGGATGCCAGCGCGCAGGGACCCGGTTCCAGGGAGGACCAGCTGGACAGCAAGATCGGGCGGGCTGTGGGAGCTCGCCGGCATCCAACCGACCCTGGACGGGTCGCGTGGTGAGCCCGGAGCGGGCCGTGGCGTCGACGCACGCCCACGTGCACGCGCACGGGCACGGGCACGACGCCGCCACCCTGGGCCAGCTCGCCTCCGACCTCGACCCGGCCATGGGCTGGCAGCTCCTGGTGGTAGAGGACGACGACGGCGACGCGCTGCTGGTGCGCGAGCTGCTCGCCGACGGGCTGCCGGGCGCCCGGGTCGAGCGCGTCACGAACCTGGCCGACGCCCGGCGCGCCGCCCGGTTCGTCGACTGCGTGCTGCTGGACATGGGCCTGCCCGACGGCGAGGGGATCGCCAGCGTCGAGCAGCTGGTGGCCGAGGCGCCGGACACCGCGGTGGTGGTCCTCACCGGTGCCGCCAGCGAGCGCCTCGGCGTGGGCGCAGTGGCCGCGGGAGCGCAGGACTACCTGGTCAAGGGGCGGGTCGACGACCAGCTCCTGGCCCGCTCGGTGCGCTACGCCATCGAGCGCCAGCGGGCGGCCCGGCTGACCCGGGACCTCTTCGAGGCCGAGCGCCGCCGGGCCGACAACACCCGCATGGAGCGGGCGCTGACCCCGCCGCTCCAGCTGCACTCGTCGGACGTACGGCTCGCGGTGCGCTACCGGGCAGGCCGGGAGGGCGCCGAGCTGGGCGGCGACTTCTACGACGCGGTCGAGTCGCCCGACAGGGAGATCTCCGTCCTGATCGGCGACGTGGCCGGCCACGGGCCCGACGCGGCCGCGCTGGCCGCCCGCCTGCGCAGCGCCTGGCGCGCGCTCACGCTGGCTGGTCTCGACCAGCATCGGGTACTGACCACGCTCGATGCCTTCATGCGCACCGAGGTCGAGTCACTCACGTTCGCAACGGTGTCGACGCTGGTCATCTGCCCGGACCGCCAGGTGGGCCGGTTGCTGATGGCCGGCCACCCGCCGCCCCTGCTGCTGGGGCCGCCGGCCCGGCCGGTCGGAGACGGCAAGTTCGGCCACCTGCTGGGCGTGATGCCTGCGCCTGTCTGGAACCCGGTCGAGGTCCCCTTGGGTGAGGGCGCCCGCCTGCTCCTGTACACAGACGGGCTCATCGAGGGCCGCATCGAGCCGGCGGCCCGCGAGCGGGTCGGGATCGAGGGCCTCCTGGCGCTGACCGACGACCTGACCGCCGCGTCACCCAACGGCGATCGGCCCGACACGGCCCTGCTCGACGGGCTGCTCGCCGAGGCGATGCGACGCAACGGCGGGCCGCTCACCGACGACGTGGCGCTCTGCCTCGTGTCGATCCCGTCGCGGGTCGATGGCTGAGGCGGAGCCGAAGGGTCCCGCCCGCTGGCCGCTGCGCACGCGCCTGCTGCTGCTGCTCGGGGCGGCGGGGATCCTCATGACCGCCACGCTGGTGACCCAGCTCACGCTGCAGGCACGCCAGCGCGACATCCGCAACGACCTGCTCAACCGCATCGACCCGGCCCGGGAGACGGTGGCGGACCTGCGGGCCGCGGTGCTCGACCAGGAGACGGGCGTCCGGGGCTTCGTGCTCACCCGCGACCAGCGCTTCCTCGAGCCGTACGGGCGGGGGCGCGACGCCGCCGACGCGGCCCTCGACCGCCTGCACACCGCCGTGGGGTCCGACGACGAGGCCTCCGACGCGCTGGCCGAGGTCGAGGACCGCCTGCGCACGTGGCGCGAGGAGACCGCGATCCCGTCGGTGGAGGCGGGCAACGCGGGCGCCGACACCACGCCGGCGAGCGAGGACGAGGCCCGCCAGCAGTTCGAGGCCCTGCGGACGGCCATCAACCAGGTCGAGGCCGTGATGGCCGAGACTCGGACCGCCGCCGTCGACCAGCTGGAGGCCGCCGCCCGCGGGGCGACCGCGGCGATGATCCTGCAGGTCGTGGGCCTGCTGGCCTCGGGGGTGCTCATCGCCGTCGGCCTGACCCGGCTGGTCACCGGCCCGCTCGCCCGGCTCGGGGCCGACGCCCGCACCGTCGCGTCCGGCGACCTGGACCACGAGGTGCGGGGCGACGGCTCGCCCGACATGGTGCGGCTGGGCGCCGATGTGGACGGCATGCGCCGGCGGATCCTCGACGAGGTCGTCCAGCTCAACGCGGCCACCGGCGACCTGGCCGTCCAGGCCGAGGAGCTGGCCCGGTCGAACGACGACCTCGAGCAGTTCGCCTACGTGGCCTCCCACGACCTGCAGGAGCCTCTCCGCAAGGTGTCGGGCTTCTGCCAGCTCCTGCAGATGCGCTACGCCGAGCAGCTCGACGAGCGCGCCAACGAGTACATCCACTTCGCGGTGGACGGGGCCAAGCGCATGCAGGACCTCATCAACGACCTGCTGGCGTTCTCCCGGGTGGGCCGCACCACGGAATCGTTCGAGCTGGTGGACCTGGACGATCTGGCGGACCAGGCCGTCGAGGTGCTCGGCCCGGCCATCGAGGAGACCGGCGCCACGGTGACCGTCGGCGACCTGCCGGAGGTCCGGGGCGACCGCCGGTTGCTGGGCGCCACGCTGCAGAACCTCATCGGCAACGCCCTCAAGTTCCGGGGGCCCCAGGACCCGGTCGTCAGGATCGACGCTACGCTCACCGACGGTGCCGCTGGGGACGAGTGGGTGATCTCGGTCGCGGACAACGGCATCGGCGTGGATCCCGACTACGGAGAGCAGATCTTCACCATCTTCAAACGGCTTCACTCGAAGAGCGAGTATCCGGGTACCGGTATAGGGCTCGCGCTCTCGAAGAAGATCGTCGAGTTCCACGGGGGCCGCATCTGGCTGGAGCCGACGCCGCCGCCGGGTGCCACGTTCAAGCTCGCACTACCCGCCACCGTGCACGGACAGAAAGAATCCGCCGATGTTGGCTGAAGCCGTACGTCCCATCGAAGTGCTCCTCGTCGAGGACGACGAGGGGGACGTGCTCATGACCAGAGAGGCCCTCGACGAGGGCAAGGTGTTCAACCGGCTCAGCGTCGTCGGCGACGGGGTCGAGGCCATCGCCTACCTGCGCCGTGAGCAGCCCTACGCCGACGCGACGCGGCCCGACTTGGTCCTGCTCGACCTCAACCTGCCCAAGCGCGATGGTCGCCAGGTGCTGGAGGAGGTCAAGGCCGACCCGGACCTGCGCCGCATCCCGATCGTCGTGCTCACCACCTCCGAGGCCGAGGAGGACGTGCTGCGCAGCTACGACCTCCACGCCAACGCCTATGTCACCAAGCCGGTGGACTTCGACCGCTTCGTCGAGGTCATCCGCCAGATCGACGACTTCTTCATCTCCGTGGTGCGGCTGCCGGGCACCTAACGCGGCGGCGTGATCTTGAAGATCAGGCTGCCCGTGGCCGCCGGTCGGCCGCTGGCGGTGGCCACCTCGGCCTTGCAGAAGACGATCGACCGGCCCCGCTGGGTCACCCAGCCCTCCGCCACGGCGTCCTCACCCGTGACGGCCCCGAGGTACTGGATGTCCATGGCGACGGTGACGTAGCCCCAGTCGCGGTCGTAGGCCGCGCCCACCGCGGGCACGACCACGGTGTCGATGAGCGTGGCGATGGCGCCTCCGTGGACGACCCCGGCGACCTGCTCCAGCTCGGGCCGGTAGGGCAGGCGCATCCGGCAGTAGTCGACCTTGTGCTCCTCGACCACCAGCCCGACCAGCTTGGGGAAGTAGGTCCGCTCCCAGCGCCCGAACGTGGACCAGCGCGCCGCCACGTCGTCCGGAAGGGGATCGAAGCGGTCGGCGCGCATCGGCGAAAGCTAGCGCGGGGGTCGTGGCTCATCGCTCGGCCCGGCAGCACGTAACGTGTCGCGGATGGGCCAGCGCATGTTGTGGAGGATCATCGGCTCGCTCAGCATCGCGGCGGCCGGCATC
>JBKPRS010000154.1:0-9125 GCA_046734695.1 Actinomycetota bacterium
ATCCGGTCCGCGGCCGTGGGTGGGGTGATGCCTTCGGCGGTGCTGACCCACCTCAACCAGATGCTGCTGCGGGCCGACGCCGAGCGCGATGTGGTGGACGACGACCGGGTCCCGGTCAGCCCCCGGTTCTGCACGGTGCTCGTGGGAGCCGTCCAGCCGACGGATCGCGGCGTCGACATCATCCTCTGCTCCGGCGGCCACCCGCTCCCGCTGGTCAGCCGGGCCGTGGGCCGGGTCGATCCGGTCGGCGTGCCCGGCACGCTGCTGGGGGTCACCGAGGACCTGAGCCTCACCGACAGCGTCGTGCACCTGGACCCGGGAGAGGCCCTCGTCTGCTACACGGACGGCCTCATGGACCGGCGCACCGGCAAGCGGGCGTTCGGCGAGGAGGGCATCGTCAAGGCCATATACCAGGGCAAGGGCCTGTCCGCCGCCGGGCTGGCCCGCCTGATCGAGGCCGAGGCGGTCAGCTTCGTGGACGATGATCCGGCCGACGACATGGCCGTCCTCGCCCTCCTGGCCCTGCCTGCCGGCTAGGCGAAGCTGCCCGTGGCGACGATGTCGCCCGTGGGGGCGACGGAGCCGTCCGCGGGCTCGGTGCTGAGAGCGAGCATGTCCGTGCCCGCCGGGATGCCCACAGTGGCCACGTGCTGGCGGCCGTCGCCGATGACACCCAGCGAGATGGGGGCGTCGCCGCCCAACCGCCAGAGCTGGTACGCCTGCCCGGACGGGAGCCTGGGCAGGTCGTCCAGGACGATGTAGCCGGTCGAGCCGTCCGCAACCACCCGCGCTGCGTCGCGGCCGTCGTCGGAGGCCGCCAGCGTGGCCACCGAGGCGCCCGGCTGCTCCATGGCGGCCGCGGCCAGCTCGGCCAGGTTGGCGGGCTCGTCGTCGCGGCTCGCGATGGCCACGCCCACGACCCCGCCCACGACCAGCGCCGCCGCGGCGGCCACGCCCGAGATCGCCGCCCAACGCCTTGGCGGGGCGGAGCCCCCGGATCCCCGCGAGCCCCGGGACCTGCGGGGGCGCAGGTGGGTCGGCGGAGCCGGCGGCGGCTGGGCCGGGGCGGGGATCGAGGGCCCGGGGGCAGCCGGGGTCGCAGGGGCGGACGGCATGACCGCCAGCGGGGTCGGGACGTCGCCCGCCCCGGTCTGGGCCGCGATGCGCTGCCACACCGCGGGCGGGGGCGGCTCGTCCGCGGTCATCGCGGCCAGCGTCGCCCGGTGCTCGTCCACGATGGTGGCGCAGGCGGGGCAGCGGGCCAGGTGGGCCTCGACGACCAGGCGCTCGTCGTCGTCCAGGGCGTCGAGGGCGTAGACCGCCAGCTCGTCGAGGGGATGCTCGTCACTCACGGTGTCACCCCCTCGGCTTCCAGGGCGCGCCGGAGCTTGCCCAGGCCGGAGCGGATGCGGCTCTTGACCGTCCCTTCGGGCTGGCCGAGCGCCAGCGCGGTGTCCCGGTAGCTGCGCCCGCCGAAGTAGGCCAGCACGATCGGGTCCCGCTCGTCCGGGCTGAGCCCGTCGAGCGCCCGGCGGACGTGGGTGGCCAGGTCCAGCTCCTGGACCGTCGCCTCCACGTCGAACTCGGGGCCGGGCGTCGAGCCGTAGCGACCGTCCCGCTCGTCTCGCCGCCGGCGCGCCTCCTCGGACCGCACGACGTCCACGCTACGGCCGTGGGCCTGCGCCAACAGCCACGAGCGCAAGGATCCTCGCTCGGGATCGAAGCGGGCCGGCTGCTCCCACAGAGCGCAGAACACGGTCTGGCACACCTCTTCGGCCAGGTGGTCGTCCCGCAGCACTCGGCGGGCCAGCGCCCAGACCGCCCCACCGTGGCGCCGGTAGGCCTCCGCGAGGGCGCGCCCGTCGTGGCGCGCCACGGCGGCGGCGAGCCCGGCGTCGGACATCCCCTCATGGGTCGCGGACCCCATCCCGGGCCGCCACGGTAATCGGCGGCACGTACGGACCGGACCAGGGGCGTCACGCCGCGCTCGCCGTGGGTCCCCCCGGACCGATGTGGGCGACGGGTGCGCCGTAGCGATCGAGCACGCCCGAGACCAGGCGCAGGTCGGCGAGCCCGGGCAACCGGTCGATGCGCCGGTCGATGCGGGCGGCCATGTCCTGGCCGGGCTCGTCCCCGAACAGGGTCTGCACCATGAACGCGACCTCGTCCGAGGGCATCACGCCCGCCCCGACCGGCCGCCAGAGCCGGCGCAGCGCCCAGCGCACGATCCGCCGGGCGCGGGGGTGGTCGGCCAACCGGTCGGCCGCCTCGCCCGCGTAGAAGGCGATGTGGTTGCCCTCCTGGCGCATGATCCGGTTGAGCAGCTCGGTGAGGACGGGATGCTGAGCCCGGTCGATGAGCCGGGCGTAGCCGGCCTGGGTGGTCCACTCGTTGACCGCGCCCCAGGTCATGTGGAGCGCCCCGAAGGCGCTGCCGGCGACGGCCGAGCCGATGGCGTGGAGCGGGGGAGCGAGGCGGTCCTTCAGGCCGAGCCCGCGCCGAAGCCGGGCGATCCGGGGAGCGCCGGCGTCCTCGCCGTGGGCCGCGAGCACGCGACCGATGGCCTCGCCGTGCCACATCTCCTCGTAGCTCCACACCGTCAGGAACGTGGTGATCCGGGGATCCTTGTGCGCGGGCGTGACCAGCAGGTCGCGCAGGTAGCAGACGGTGTGGTGCTCGACGTCGTGCATGTAGCGCAGGCAGCGCAGGACCGCGGCGTCCAGGGGTCGCGTGCGGAACTCGTCGAAGTCGATGCCGGTCAGGTCGAGCCGGGTGGCCCGCTGGGCATATCGGTCAGGGTCGATCCGCACACCATCTATTCGGGGCGGACGGACCCCTGGATGAACGTGAGTTCGGGCCCTGTCCCGGCGCCGTTCGCCCGCCGATCCCGCTACCCTCGCTGCCCATGAGCTTCCGGCCGGAGGCGATCCGAGGAGCGAACGGGAACGGCGGCGTCGTCGACTACCGCCTGACCCGCCAGGCCGTGGTGCGGGAGTACCACAAGGGCCGGCTGTCGCGCCTCGACGTCTGCGACGCCCACCCGGAGCTGCAGCGGGCCGCGGCCGGAGCGGGCACGACCACCAGCGAGCCCTGCCCCATCTGCGAGGAAGAGGCGCTGATCCTCGTGACCTACGCCTTCGGGCCCCGGCTCCCGGCCGGCGGCCGCTGCATCAGCACGGCCAAGGAGATGGCCCGGCTCGCCCGGGGGGACGCGCAGGTGTCCTGCTACGTCGTCGAGGTGTGCCCAGGGTGCGCCTGGAACCACCTGACCCGGGTGTTCCAGGTCGGCGGTTCGTGACCAGCCGGTACCGCACCGGGCCCCTGAGTCGTTAGTCTTCAGTCCGCAGATGGCTGGGCCTACCCGACAGACCCGACTTCCGGGCGCGCGCCCGCGTCCGCGCCCCGATGGCGACCGACCTGGACGCCGTCCCGGCGACGGGACCCCGCGCGGGGCCACGGATGAGCTCGATCGCCCGGCGCGGCCCCGCGGCACGGACAGGCTCGACCGGCCCGCGCCGTCCAGCCGGACGCAAGGCTCCCGGCCCCGAGCCTCTTCCCGGCCTCCGTTCCCGGGCCCGAACGGTCCCGGCACCCCGCGGCCCGGTGGCTCCGGTGGTGCGGTCGGCCCCGGCGGACTCGGGGGCGGGCTCGGAGGAGGCTTCGGCGGCGGTGGAGCCCCCCTGCCCGGCGGTCCCGGTCGCCGGCCCCCCGGGCACGGCCCGGGCGGTGGTGGCCGCGGCGGCGGTGGCGGCGGTGACGACGGTGACGACGACTTCCTCGGTCCCCTCGACGACGGGGGCGACGACTACGGCGACCACGACGAGTTCGACGAGTTCGACGACTTCGGGGCCCCGCCTGTCCCGGCCCGCCGGGCCGGAGGCCCCGGAGGGCCGCGCCACCCCGCGCCGCACAAGCCCCGCAAGCGCAGCATCGTCTGGCGCTGGCGCCGGCCTCTGTTCCTGATCGCCCTGGCCATGCTGGCCGGCATGACCGGTGTGGCGGTGGTCTTCGCCCAGACCGAGTTGCCCCAGATCGACGCCCTCTACCAGACGTCCCTCGTCTGCGCCGACGACGTGACGCCCGAGGGCTGCACCGACCAGACGGCGATGGCCCGCCTGACCAAGGACGAGAACCGCACGAACGTGAAGCTGGCGGACGTCCCGCCGGCGATGATCCACGCGGTCATCGCCATGGAGGACCGCGACTTCTACGAGCACGACGGCGTCAACCCGCTGGGCATCGCCCGCGCCGCCTTCCAGAACATCAAGGGCGGCGGGGTGTCCCAGGGTGGCTCGACCATCACCCAGCAGTACGTCAAGAACGCCTTCAAGCTGTCGACCGAGCGGGCCTTCAGCCGCAAGATCAAAGAAGCCGTCCTCAGCATCAAGCTCGAGCAGCAGATGTCGAAGGACGAGATCCTCGAGGGCTACCTCAACACCATCTACTTCGGCCGGGGCGCCTACGGCGTGAGGGCCGCCGCCCAGGCCTACTTCGGCATGGACCTGAGCCAGATCACCGAGTCCGAGGCGGCGCTGCTGGCCGGGGAGATCCGGGCGCCGGCGTCGGCCGAGCCGATCACCCACCCGGAGGAGGCCACCCGGCGCCGCCACACCGCGCTGGTGGCCATGAAGGAAGAGGGATACATCACCCCGGACCAGTTCACGACCCTCGACACCATCCCGGTGGCCGAGCCGTGGATCAAGCCCTACTCGTCGGTCAAGGAGGTCGATGTCCGTCGGGGCGGCGTCGGCGACCCGGACTACATGGGCACCGATTACCTGTCGGCCTACATCCGGGAAGAGGTCAAGCGCATCGACCCGGTCCTGTTCACCGACGAGAAGATCGACCACGGCGGCCTGCGCATCTACACGTCGATCAACTACGACAAGCAGCGCGCCGCCTGGCAGGCGGTCACCTCGACGCTCGATCGGGAGGACGATCCCAACACGCCCGCCTACGAGGGCGACCCCGAGGCCGCGCTCGTGTCGGTCGACGACCAGGGACTGATCCGGGCCATGGTCGGGTCCCGCCACGTGTTCCACCCCGCGGCGCTGACGCCCACCGACGGGCAGCCAGGGTACGAGAACAACTACGCCCTGGCCGCGCGCGAGCCGGGCTCCACCTTCAAGCCCCTGGTGCTGGCCGAGGCGATGCGGGAGCAGATCTCGCTGAAGTCCCGCTTCGACGCCAAGAGCCCCATCGAGTTCCCGCAGTGGAAGACCGACGGCAAGCCGTGGAAGGTCAGCAACTACAACGAGACCCAGAACCAGGGCGTCCTCAACCTCATGCAGGCGACCGGGCAGTCGTCGAACAGCGCCTACGCCCAGCTCATGCTCTCGCTGGGGACGGACGCGGTGGACCCGGACGGCAACGGCGTTTCCGTACCCGAGGGCCCCAACAACGTGGCCGAGCTCGCGATCAAGATGGGCGTCGGCGGGGATGCGGGCATCCCCGAGGACCAGCGGGTGCCGTCGATGGTGCTGGGCACCGTCAACGCCACGCCGCTGCAGATGGCCGGCGTGTACTCCACGTTCGCCAACCGGGGCTACTACAAGCGGCCGTCGATCATCACCCGTGTCGAGCAGGTCGACCAGGAAGGCAACAGCACGACGCTGTGGGCCTACCAACCCCAGCCCACCCAGATCCTGAGCGAGACCGAGGCCGACCTCGTGACCCACGCGCTCACCTTCCCGGTCAGCCAGGGCGGCACGGCGCCGGGCGCCAACCTGGGCAAGGACACCGCGGGCAAGACCGGCACCTCGCAGGAGAACCGCAACGCGTGGTTCGCCGGCTTCGTGCCCAAGCTCACCACGGTCGTGTGGATGGGCTATCCGGACGCGGGCGAGACGGGCTGGGACGACCCCGACACCCCGGACTTCGACGGTCTGTTGTGGCCCATGAACAACAAGGGCCGGCTGGTGCACGGCAAGGTGGCCACGGGCGGCTCGTTCCCGGCCACCATCTGGAAGAAGTACATGGACTTCGCCACCGATGGGATGAACGACAGCTTCGTCGTGCCGACGGACCAGCAGATCAACCTCGGCACGATCATCAACAAGAACGAGCTGTTCACCACGGACGAGACCACGGTCCCCCCGGATCCGGGGCCGGGCGGGCCGCCCAACACCGACGGCAACGGCAACGGCGGCGGTGGAGGCGGTGGCGGTGGCGGACCGGACAACACCCGTCCGACGTTCACCCTGCCGACGTTGCCGCCACCCAGTACCGAGCCTCCCGTCACCGGGGGGCCGATCACAACCCCCACGAACGGCGGAACCCGGCCCAACGGGTAAGCCGGCCCGCGGCGCGGGCTGATCGGCCCCGACGCCTCAGCCCGCGAGGGGCTGGTGCGGGTACTGGCTGCGGCACGGGAAGCACCAGCGCTCGACCTCGTCGACCACCTCGACGCGCTCCTCGGTGTCCCACGCCTCGGGGGTGACGTAGACCCGGTGGACGGACGCCAGATCGTCGGCGTCGGCACCGCACGAGTCGCACGGACCGGAATCGGGGGAATGCGGGGACGCCGGCATGGCGTTGACGCTAGCGATCCCGCTACCTTCGGCCCTACCGCCGGCAGCCATCCAGGCGCTGGACGGACAAGGAGGCTAAGTGCCGATGCGCACTCTGACCGTTCCCGCGATCCGCTCGTCGAAGGTACGAGCCGGTTCCGATCCCTTGGTCATGGTCACCGCCTACGACGCGCCGGGCGCCCGCCAGGCGCACGCCGCGGGCGTCGACCTCATCCTCGTGGGCGACACCCTGGCCATGGTGGTCCTCGGCTACGAGGACACCCTGGGCGTCACCACCGACGACATCGCCCACCACACCGCCGCGGTGCGCCGGGGCCTGGCCGCCTCGACCGCCGAGGGGCCCCGCCCGCTCGTCATCGGCGACCTGCCGTGGATGAGCTACCACACGTCCCGCCACGACGCCGTGCACAACGCGGCCACCCTCATCCGGGCCGGCGCCCAGGCCGTCAAGCTCGAGGGCGGGCGCAAGCGGCTCGGCGTGATCGAGGCCATCGTCGACGCCGAGATCCCGGTGATGGGGCATCTGGGCCTCACGCCGCAGTCGGTGCACGCGCTGGGCGGGTTCAAGGTCCAGGGCCGCCAGCACGACGCGGCGCTGGCCCTGCGGGACGACGCCAAGGCGCTGGCCGCAGCCGGCTGCTTCGCCATCGTGCTGGAGGCGGTGCCCGACGACGTGGCCCGGCTGGTCACCGAAGCCGTGGACGTGCCCACCATCGGCATCGGCGCCGGGGGCGACGTCGACGGCCAGGTGCTCGTGTACCACGACCTGCTCGGCCTGGAGGAGCGCCTCGTCCCCAAGTTCGTGCGCCGCTACGCCGAGCTGGGCTCGGCCTCGGTCGAGGCCCTCGCCGCGTACGCCGACGACGTGCGCGCCGGTCGCTTCCCCGACGACAGCGAGAGCTACCACCTGTCGGCCGAGGTGGCCGAGGCGCTGAGCCTGTACCAGAGCCCGTCGCAGCCCTCGTAGCACGCGCCGGAGCGGCGCGGTGCCGCCCGGTGGTGGCAGGATGCTCCGATGATCTCGCACGGGGGCACCGGCCGCCGGGTCGCCCGCGCCGCGGCGCTGGCCGTCGTGCTGGCGGTCGCGGCCACGGCCTGCTCGGACGGCGGCGGGTCGGGCGGCGCTTCGGGGGCCGGCACGACCACCGAGTCCACGGCTCCGCCGGTCACCGACGCGCCGGAGGGGCCGAGCGGCCCGATGAGCATCGAGGACCTGACGACCGCGACCGGCGGCGCCTCCGCGGTCAAGGAGAGCGACGTCGAGGTCGCCGAGCCTCCCACCGGACCGGCGCCGGTCGACAACGTGGGCGAGACCGTCATCACCATCACCGACGCCGCCGGCAACGTGACCGCCTGCTGCGTGATGGTGGCGGCCAGCCCCGAGCAGCGCGAGCGCGGCCTCATGGAGGTCACCGACCTCCACGGCTACCGGGGGATGCTGTTCGTGTGGGACGCGGACACCGGGGGCGGCTTCTGGATGCGCAACACCCCGACGCCGCTCTCGATCGCCTGGTACGCGGCGGACGGCTCGTTCGTGTCCTCAGCCGAGATGGCGCCGTGCGAGGACTCGGACCTGTGCCCCACCTACTACCCCGAGGGCGACTACCGCTTCGCGCTGGAGACCTTCCAGGGCGACCTGGCCACCATGGGCGCCGGTCCGGGCTCGAAGCTCACCGTCGGGGGCGACTGCCCGCAGGCTTGAGCGGGTTCGGGCTCAGCCCATCGCGCGCCGGCCGAGCTCGGCCTGGGAGACGATCCGGGCGATGCGGCCGGCCCGCGTCTCCGGCCTGCCCGCGCTGATGACCCACCACAGCATCTGCTTGCGGGCCGACGGTGGGAAGCCGTCCCACGCGGTGCGGGCGGAGGGCGAGGTCGCGAGGGCGGCCGTCAGGTCGTCGGGTTCGAGCAGGTCCTCGACCGGGTCGTAGATCGTCCAATAGCCGTTGGCTTGGGCTGCCTCGACGACCCGGCGACCCGCAGCGGTCATCCGCCCCTGCGCCTCCATGGCCGCGACCCGCTGCCGGTTCAGCCGTGTCCAGCCGCTCTTCGGCTTGCGCGGCGTCATGAGCTGAAGGCCCCGATCGTCGTCGAGGATGTTCACCGTCGAGTCGATCCAGCCGAAGCAGATCGCCTCCTCCACGAGGTCCTCGTAGGGGACCGGGTCCCGGCCGCTGGCCTTGCGCCACGATGCGACCCACACACCCCGGCCGGCATGGTGCGCCTCCAGCCAGGCACGCCAGGCCGCCAGGTCCGGCGGATGGTAGACGGGAAGGTCGAACTTCCACGTCGCCGGATGCTCCGAGGAGGTCGGAGGGATCTGGGATGCGGGGGCCATCCCGTAAGTGTCACACCCCCTTGGCATCATCGGGGATGTGAGGAAATCCGCCGCGGCCCGCTACAGTTCCCGAGTCCATATTCGCCCTGCTCCGCACACGCGGGGCCCCGGCCTCGCGTCGGGTCCGAAGGGAGGTGAGCGCTCGCCATGCGAGCCTATGAACTCATGGTCATCATCGACGCCGAGCTCGACGACGAGGTGATCGACGCCACCGTCAAGCGCATCGCCGACATGCTCGGCCAGCGGGGGGCCACGGTGCG
>JBKPRS010000155.1:0-21035 GCA_046734695.1 Actinomycetota bacterium
CAACGTCGTGCTGCTCGGTGCGGCCTGGCAGCGGGGTGCCCTGCCGCTCCCGCTCGATGCTCTGCACCGCGCCATCGACGAGCAGCCGGCGGCGGCGATGAACCACGAGGCCTTCACCTGGGGCCGCTGGCTGGCGGCCGACCCCGAAGCGGTGGCCGCGGCAGTGTCCCGGCCCGCGCAGGCCAGCCTGTGGGACCCCACGGCCCGCAGCACCGAGCGCGCCCGGGCCCTGGTGGCCGAGCGTCGGCTGCCCCCGGAGCTCGGCGGCCTGCTGGAGCGCCGCTGCGCCCAGGTCCTCGACTACCAGGGCCCGGCCCGCGCCCGGCGCTGGCTGGACCTGGTGGCGAGCGCCGCCGCGGTCGACGACGCCGGCCACGACCACGCCCTGACCCGGGCGGTGGCCGAGGGCTGGTTCAAGCTGCTCACCTACAAGGACGAGTACGAGGTGGGCCGCCTGCACCTGCGGCTCGACCTCGGGCGGGGGAAGCGGGTGCGCTACCACCTCCACCCGCCCGTGCTGCGGCGCCTGGGGATGGACCGCAAGATCGCCGTCGGGGGCCGCACCGGCCGGGTCATGTTCCGGGGCCTGGCCGCCCTGCGGCACGTGCGGGGCACGCCGCTCGACGTCTTCGGCTACGCCCGCCACCGGCGGGAGGAGCGTGAGCTGGCGGGCGAGTACGAGGCGCTGATGCAGGCGGCGCTGGCCGGGCTCAGGCCCGCCGGGTATGACGCGGCGGTGGACCTGGCCCGCAGCGTGCAGGCGATCAAGGGGTACGAGGACATCAAGAGCGCCGCCATCGCCCGCTGGCGCGCCGAGGTCGCGCCGGTATGAGCACGGCCGTCAAGGTCGTCCGCTTCCACGCGGGCGGTCCGGCCCGGGCCGAGGCGCTCACCTCCGGGTGGGCCGCCGCCCTCGCCGGGGTCCCGGGCCCGGGCCGGCCGGACCGGGTGGCGCTGGGCGTGCCGCTGGTCGTGTCCGGGCTACCGGCACCGCGCTTCGCGGCCGTGGACTGCCAGTGGTTCGCCGGCGCCGTGGAGGCGGAGGTGAACGAGGCCTGGCTGCGGGCCGCGGGCCCGGACCTGGGCGCGGCTCCCGGGTCGCTGCGGGTGGTGGCCGAGGAGGTCGTGCTCCGGGGCGAGGACTGGCTCGACGCCCGCTGGGCCGCCGGCGGCGAGCGCTACAAGATGATCTCCTGCGGGCGCCGCGACCCGGCCATGGCGGCCTCGGAACTGTCCGCCCGATGGCGCCGGGACGCGGGCCGGCTGGGGGCCGAGGAGATCCCGGAGGCCGTGCGGGGCCAGGCCTACGCCCAGAACCACCCGCTCGCGCTCGACGGTGCCGACCGGCCCCTGGACGCGGTCAACGAGGTGTGGTTCGACCGCTTCGCCGACCTGCGCCGGCGGGGCGCCTGGTTCGCGGCCCGGCCGGACGCGGGCCGCCCGCTGTGGGTCGAGACGTGGTCGCTGTACCTGCGCGAGATCGTCCCGGCCGTCACTCCTCGAGCCAGGGGCGGCGACCGTCCTGGATCGACCGCACCAGCAGGCTGATCAGCCCGGTGACCGCCTCGGTGGCCCGCTCGGTGTCGAGGCCCCAGACGCCGACCAGCCGCTCGTAGGTGGGGACGCTCCACAGCGCGTCGAGCAGGGCCGCCGCCATCTCGCGATCGGCGTCGGACCAGGCCGCGGTCCCCGGCTCGACCGCGGCGACCAGCGCCTGGCGGCGGCGCTCGTCCACCGCCACGAACGTGGGGTCGGTGGTCTGGCGAGGCGACGCCGCGAAGGACGCGAGGTAGTCGAACAGCTGGGCGACGACGTCGCCGAAGCCGTCCAGCGTGAGCCCGTCGAGCGGGTTGCCGACCTCCTCCTGCAAGCGACGGATCACCGCCTCGTGCAGCTCCCGCTCACTGGAGAAGTGCCGGTAGACCGTGCGCTCGTTGACCCCGGCCCGCTGGGCCACCGCCCTCACGGTCAGCTCGCGCCAGTCCCAGCGGGGGAAGCCGTGGACCAGCTCGGAGCCCGCGGCGAGGATGCGCTCGCGGGTCTCGGCCGCCTGCCGGCGCCGCACCGGGCTGTCGTACTTGCGCCGCTCCGAGGTGGTCATGGCGCCGTGACCCTACCGGGGCGTGGGCCGGTCCTCCACCCGAGAAGTAAGTGAACGCACGCTATCATTCGGGCGATGTCGACCACGACGAAGCAGCTGCTGATCGGCGGGGAGTGGGTGCCGGCGGCGTCCGGCAAGACGTTCCCGAGCATCAACCCGTCGACCGGCGAGCTCATCGCCGAGCTGGCCGCGGGCGACGCCGAGGACGCCGATCGCGCCGTGGTCGCCGCCCGCGAGGCGTTCGAGGGACCGTGGCGCACGCTGACCCCGGCCGCCCGCCAGTCGATCGTCTGGGCCGTGGCCGACGCGGTCGAGGCCCACTACGAGGAGCTGCGCCGGCTCGAGGCCATCGACATGGGCCTGCCGCTCGGCCGCGCCCCGGGGGCGGGCGCGTCCCAGGCGGTCGAGGTGCTGCGCTACTTCGCCGGCTGGGCCACCAAGCTCAACGGCGAGACCCTGCCCAACTCGATGCCGTGGTCGGTGTTCACCTACACGCTGCGCGAGCCGGTCGGCGTGGTGGCGTCGATCATCCCCTGGAACAGCCCGATCAACAACGTGCTGTGGAAGCTCGCGCCGGTGCTGGCCTCGGGCTGCACGATGGTCCTCAAGCCGGCCGAGGAGGCGAGCCTGGTCGCCCTGCGCATCGGCGAGCTGCTGGCCGGCGCGGGCGTCCCCGACGGGGTGGTCAACATCGTGACCGGGATGGGGGAGACCGCCGGCGCCCGCCTCACCGAGCATCCCGGCGTGGACAAGGTCGCCTTCACCGGCTCGACCGAGGTGGGGCGCCACATCGTCCGGGCCGCGGCCGGCAACCTCAAGCGGGTCACGCTGGAGCTGGGCGGCAAGTCGCCCGACGTCGTGTTCGCCGATGCGGACCTGCGCCGGGCCGTGCCCGGGGCGGCCATGGGCGTGTTCGCCAACTCGGGCCAGGCCTGCTGCGCGGGCACCCGCATCTTCGTGGAGCGCCCGATCTACGACGAGTTCGTCGACTCCGCCTGCCGGTACGCGGCCAAGCTCAAGGTCGGCAACAGCCTCGACCCCGAGACCCGCATCGGCCCGGTCGTGTCCTCCCAGCAGCTGGCCCGGATCACCGGCTACCTGGACATCGGCCGCGCGGAGGGCGCCCGCGCCGTGGCCGGCGGCGGCCGGCTGGAGGACGGCGACCTGGCCGCCGGCTACTTCGTCGCCCCCACGGTCCTGGTCGACGTGGAGGACGGCATGCGGGTGGCCCAGGAGGAGATCTTCGGCCCGGTGGCCTGCGTGATGCCGTTCGACACCATCGAGGAGGTGGCGACCCGCGCCAACGCGAGCGACTACGGCCTCGCCGGCGGAGTCTGGACCCGCGACGTGGGCAAGGCCCACCGCCTGGCCCAGGAGCTGCGCACCGGCACAGTCTGGGTCAACACCTACAACCTCTTCGACCCGGCCGTCCCGTTCGGCGGCTACAAGTCCAGCGGCTGGGGCCACGAATGCGGCCCCCATGCCCTCGACGAGTACCTGACCACCAAGGCCGTTTGGATCAGGACCGACTGAGCGCCCCGACCGCGGTGCGGTAGCTCCCGAGGTAGCGGCCCGGATCGCTCCCCGGCGCCAGCAGGTCGGCGACGAGCCGGAACAGCAGGGCACGGGCGGCGAGATCCGGGGAGCGGTCGAGCCACGCCGGAGGCGCTCCGTGCCACAGCACGGCGTCGGTGACGACGATGGCTGCCGCCCACAGGCGGGGCCGCAGGTAGGGCGAGAAGTCGAGCACGACCGGCACTCCGTCGGGATCCACGAACACGTTCCCGCTGAGGTCGCCGTGGATCACCTGCCGCGGCCCCTCGACCGGACCACACAGCGCCCGCAACTGGGCGCAGACGTCCTCGACCTCGGGTGGGGCCGCCACGGAGGCCTCGCCCCAGGCGACCCGGTCGGCCACGGCCCAGCGATGGCCGCGGGTCGTGAGCGCATCCGCCTGCTCGTCGGGCCAGACCCGGGTGGCGGCATCGCCGAACGCCAGGCCCGCGGCGATGATCTCGTCCCACGCCGGCGCCAGCGGGCGCAGCCCGTCGATGAACCGATGGGCGATCCACCCCTCGTGGACCCACGCCCCCGAGGTGGCCCGCACCGGCGTCGCGACCCGGAACCCGTCGGGCTCGATGCGGCTCAGGACCTCCTGCGCCCAGGTCGCCTCCTCGGCGCACTCGACCCGCTTGAGGACGACGGCCGGCGGGCGTTCGGCCACGTCAGTCGAGCAGGGCGAGCAGGAGGTGGGTGTCGTGGGGGAACACCCGGATCCCGGTCACCTGGCCGTCGGCCACCGTGATCAGCTCCAGCACGTCGACCGTGGCCGAGCGGCCGGTGGCGTGGGCGGTCCAGGTCTGGGTCGTGACCTGCACGACCGGGTCGGAGTCGAGGATGCGGGAGCCGCCGATGGTGCGGTCCCAGTGCTCGGCGAAGGCGGCACCCATCCGGTCGAGGCCCGCGTGGCCGGAGTGGACGCCGCCGTGGGGCAGCGACGCGGGTTGTTCGACCCGGATGTCCGGGTGCATCAGGGCGCGGGCGCCGTCCCGGTCGCCGGCCTGGAAGCGCCGCGCCAGCTCGCGCACCACCTCGGCCGGGTTCACGCGACCAGGCCCAGCAGGTCGGCCGTGTTGCCGCGCAGCACCTTGCGGGTGACGAGCGGGTCGCAGTCCGCCAGCCGGTCCACATAGTCCGCGGGCTCGCGCAGGCCCTCCGGGTGTGGGTAGTCCGAGCCGAACAGGACGTGGTCGGCGCCCAGCACGCCGATGAGGTCGAGCACGTCGTCCTCGGGGAACGGGCACACCCACAGGTGCTCGGCCAGGGCCTCGCTGGGCCGGGCCGGCAGCGTGCCGCCGATCATCGGGCCGCGGCGGCCCAGGGCGGCCGCCTTGTCCACCGTCTTGAACAGGGCCCGCACCCAGGCGCTGCCGTTCTCGATGGACAGGACCTTGAGGTCCGGGTGGCGCCCGAACAGGTTGTGCAGCGTGATCGCGATGAGCGTGTCGATGATCGGGCGCTCGGTGTTGCACAGCGCCCACTGGAGCGGCGACTGCCGGTGGGAGGGGTTGGCCGGGTCCTCGGACCAGTGGGTGCCGTAGAAGTCGTTGTAGCCGCTGTTGGAGACGTGGAAGACCACGCCCACACCGGCCTCGCTGGCGGTGGCCCAGAACGCGTCGTGGTCGGGGTGGGCGGGGGAGCGGCCGCCCACCGGGCCGGGCCGCAGGTGGACCAGCCGGGCGCCGGCGTCGATCACCCGGCGCAGCTCGGCCACGCCCCGGTCGACGTCGAGCAGCGACAGCATGGGAACGCCGAAGGTGCGGCAGTCGGCGCCGTAGCCCCAGTCCTCCTCGAGCCAGCGGTTGAAGGCCCGCAGGCTGGCGTAGGTCAGCTCCACGTCGTCCGCCATGTCGTGCTCGACCGCCACGCCCAGGGTGGGCAGCATGACCGCCGCCTCGACGCCCTGGTCGTCCATCAGCGCCAGCCGGGCCGTGCGCTCGATGAAGGCGGGGTGGTCCTTGGCGTTGATCACCTCGCGGTGGGTGAAGCCGTCGGCGACCGCGCCGACGAACAGGCCCTGCAGCGCTCCGGGGGCGGACGCGTAGTCGCCGGGCATGACGCTCATGAGCGTGCGCCGGCCCTGGATGTAGACGCGGCCCAGGCCGTCGCGGCTGCGGTCGACGCGCACCGTGTCGTCGCGGAAGCGGGACTCGATGTGGCGCGTGAAGCAGTCGTCCGGCTCGTAGTAGTGCCCGTCAGCGTCGATCAGCGGGTAGCCCACCGAAGAAAGTGAACGCACAATTATTAGCATAGCCGGGGCGGCTACCCTGTCAAACGCTGGTCCCCGGCCGGCTGCAGGCTCGGGAAGAACCCGTGGAACGTGCCTTCGCTGGCCAGACGCACTGCCCGGTCACGGTCGAATCCGCTGGTGTGACGGTCCTCCAGGGCCAGCATGAGGGCGATGCCCATGACCGCGCGGGCCGAGATGTCCGGCGACTCGCCCTCGAACCCGTAGCGGGCCTCGACCTCCCGCCAGGCCGCGGCCAGCTGGTCCATCGCGACCGCGAAGTTCTCCCGGTAGAAGCGGCGGGCGACCTTGGGGTCGCCGAACAGCACGAGGCCGAGCAGCGGCAGGATCTCCTCCAGCGTGGCGATCAGCTGGCGGTACAGCCCGTTCATCGTCTCGACCTGGCGGGCGGGCGTGAGCGGCTCGTCCCGGTCCACGACCTGGGACGCGGCGACGAGCTTGTCCACCGCCTCCTGGAGCGGCTCGACCACGGCCTCGATGAACAGCTGGTCCTTGCTCTCGAAGTGGCGGTAGATCACGCCCTCGCTGAACCCGCCGCGGTCGGCGATGTGGCGGATCGTGGTGCCGTTCATGTCACCGGTCTCCGTGAACGCACGCCGGGCGGCCTGCAGGATCGACTTGCGCCGCGCGTCGGCGGTGAGGCGGCGGGCCCGCGGCAGGCCGCTGGCCTTGCGGGACGAGCGCGGGGATTGCTTGGCCATGGGTCCTCCTGGCTACTCCCCGCGCCAAGATACAGAACCGCAGTGGGTGAGCGTTCGCATTCAGACCATCACTGTGCGGGTGCCCTCGGCGCGGCCGAGACCCTCGATCCCGTCGTTGATCTCGTCGAGCTTGATGTGCCGGGACACGAGCGAGCCGAGGTCCAGGCGGCCGGTCTCGGCCAGGCGGATGAACCGGGGGATGTCGCGCAGGATCTGGGCCCCGCCCACGGCCGCGCCCATCAGGCGCTTGCCGGAGAACACGGCGCTCATGGCCGGCAGCGTGATGGTCTCGCCGACCGACGGCATCCCGACCAGCGTGACGTTGCCCTCGATCCGGGCCATGTCCCAGGCCTGGACCATGAGCTCCGGCCGGCCCACGACCTCGAACGTGAAGTCGGCGCCCCGCCCGCCGGTCAGGTCCTTGACCGCGGCGACCGGGTCCCCGGCGGTCGGGTCGACCGCGTGGGTGGCGCCCACGGCCAGGCCGGCCTCGCGCCGGGAGGCCTCGGGATCGACGGCCACGATCGTGGCCGCCCCCGCGATGTGAGCGCCCTGGATCACGGACTGGCCCACGCCCCCGCAGCCGATCACGGCCACGCTGGACCCGGGCGTGACGCCGGCGGTGACCAGCGCGGCGCCGAGGCCGGTGGTGACGCCGCAACCCAGCAGGGCGAGCTGGTCGTCGGGCAGGTCGGTCTCGACCGGGATCAGCGAGGCCTCGTCCACCACCATCGCCTCGGCGAACGAGCCGCAGCCGCACACCGCCCGGGCGTCGCGGCCGTCGGGCAGGTCGAACCGGGGCGTGGCCAGGATGCCGGGGCCCCGCTCGCAGTGGTTGGACATGCCGTTGACGCACGACCAGCAGTTGCCACAGGCGGGCGACACCGCGGCCAGCACCCGCTCGCCCGGGCGCACCCGCCGCACCTCGGGGCCGACCTCCTCGACCAGGCCGCAGGCCTCGTGGCCGGGCACGATCGGCAGCGTCAGCGGCGAGCGCCCGGCGATCACGGTGAGGTCGGTGTGGCAGATCCCGCTGGCCGCGATGCGGACCAGCACGTCCCGGGGACCGATCGGCCGGGGCTCCAGGTCCTCGACCACCAGCGGCTGTCCGGGCTCGTAGGCGACCGCGACCCTCATGCCCAGCCCGCCACCGGCACGCCCCCCTTGACCACCGTGCCCACGCGCTCGGGGTCCAGCAGCACCCGGATGTCGGCGGTGGGGTCGCCGTCCACGACCACCAGGTCGGCCAGGTAGCCGTCTTCGATGCGGCCCAGGCGCTCGCCGACGAGCGGTCCGGCGTTGGTCGTGGCGGTCAGCAGTGCCTCCAGGGGTGAGAAGCCGATCAGCTCGACGTAGGCGGCCAGCTCGGCCGCGTAGGTCCCGTGCCGGGTCCACTGGTGGCCGAAGTCGCCCCCGGCCACCAGGCGCACGCCGTTGCTGTGCAGCTTGCGGTAGCCGTCGATCGACGCCTGCAGCTCCTCGGGGTAGAGCGCGTGCTCGACGCGCTCCCGGTCGATCCCGTAGGGCCCGGCCGCGCCCTCCACCACGGCCCGCAGGTAGTGCAGCCCGGGGCACACCCAGACGTCGTCGCGGGCGGCGGTCAGCTCGGTGATGGCCGCGTCGTCGAGGTAGGTGGCGTGGTGGACGATGCGCACGCCGTTGCGCACGGCCATGCGGACGCCCTCGGTGCTGCGGGCGTGGGCCGTCACGAAGGCGCCGTGCGCGGCCGCCTCGTCCACGGCCGCGCCCACCATGGCGTCGTCCATGTAGGTGACCTGGGACGGGTGCTCGGGCACGACCCCGTCCCCCGACACCATGAGCTTGATGACCCGCACGCCCAGCTCGCACTGGGCACCGACGACCCGGCGCATCTCCTCGGCGCTGGCGACCTCGGTCAGGGTGGGGGAGCCGATGGCGCCCCGCTGGGTGATCATGTCGCCCGACGGCCACAGCCGCGGCCCCGGGATCCGGCCGCGGTCGATGGCCCGCTGGATGATCACATCGACCCGGGGCTTGAGCGCCCCGGCCCCGATGAGCAGCGTGTAGCCCCAGCGCAGGTACGTGGCCACGACCGCGGCGACCTCGAGAGCGTGCTCGTCGTCGGGCATGGCCGCGATCTCGGGGTGGTCGAACACGAAGTCGAGCGGCCAGGAGATGTGGGTGTGGGCGTCGCACAGGCCGGGGATGACCGTGGCCCCGGCCAGGTCCACCACCCGGGCCGACGCGGGGTCGACCGGCGCCCGGCCCGCGAACACCCCGGCGATGCGCTCGCCCTCGATGAGGACGTCGCCGTCGAACGGCCGCTCGGCCGGATCGCCCGAGCAGGTCACGACCCGGGCGTTCGCCAGCAGCGTGCGGTCGGGCGCGGTCATGACGACCGGGGCCCGGGGGTGAAGCTGATGGGGACGGAGAGCGGCGCCCGGTTGAGCACCGAGTGGAAGCGGATCGGCTCGTAGTTGGCCAGGCGCAGGTCGTCGAGCCGGGTCACCACCTCCTCCAGTGCGATCCGGATGTTCATGCGGGCCAGGTTGGACCCGGCGCAGCGGTGGGGCCCGGCGCCGAAGGTGAGGTGGCGGTTGCTGGCCCGGTCCGGGTCGAAGTCGGCGGGGCACGCGAACTCGCCCTCGTCCCGGTTGGCCGACGCCCAGTAGATGAGCACCTTGTCACCCTCGCGTATCCGGCGGCCGTCGATCTCGGTGTCGCAGGTGGCGGTGCGGGCGATGGCGACGAACGACGTCTCCAACCGGAGCAGCTCCTCGACCGCGTCGGGGATGCGCTCGGGCTCCCGCCGCAGCAGGGCTGGTATCTCAGGCTCCTGGCAGAAGCGGATCATCATCTGGCCCAGGGCGCCGGCGGTGGTGTCGAGCCCGCCGAGGATCAGGAGCTGGATGACCCCGATCGCCTCCTCGTCGGTGATGGGCCGGCCCTCGATCTCGGCGGCCAGCACGGCATCGACCACGTCACCGTTGGGTGGCTCGTGGCGGCGCTGCTCCAGGAGCTCGCTGATCCAGCGGTACATGTAGGCCCACGCCTCGCGGGCGTCGGGGTTGTTGGGCACCGACGCCGACGTCGCCTTGTCGTTGATCGCGGCCACCTCCTCCGGCGGCGCGTTGAGCACGAGGTCGAAGAAAGCCAGCCCGGGGAAGGGCCGGGCGAAGTCGGTGAGGAAGTCGCAGGTCCCGGCCTCCACGAAGCCGTCGATCAGCCGGGTGACGAGCGCCCGGGTCGGCTCCTCGTAGCCGGCCACCACCGCCGGGGTGAACCAGGCGTTGATCAGCCGCTTGAACTCGCGGTGCAGGGGCGGGTCGAGGTGCTCGGGGATGGCCCGTACGACCATCTTGGTCCCGGGCACCGACACGCCCTGGGCCGAGCTGAAGGTGCGCCAGTCCTGCGCCACCCGCAGCACGTCCTCGTAGCGGGTCATGACCCAGAACCCGCCGTGCTCCTCGCTCCACGCCACCGGGTGGTCGGCCCGCATGGTGGCCAGGGTTTCGTGCAGGTTCTGCGCCAGCTCCGGAGAGGTGTGGTCGAAGCGGTGCGCGCACCACTCGGCGGACAGCATCGCGTCACCTTAACATGTGAGCGATCACTTTCTCAGAGGCCTCTTCAGAGGCCCGGAGGCAGCCCGATGCTCCTCGGTTCGAGGTACCCGGCCAGGCCTTCCGGGCCCAGCTCACGGCCCAGGCCCGACTGCTTGAACCCGCCGAACGGCACCGCCGGGAACGGCGGGTAGCTGCCGTTGACCGCGATGCTCCCGGTGCGCACACGCCGGGCCATGGCCAGCGCCCGTCCGTCGTCCGCGCTCCACACGCCCCCGGACAGCCCGTACTGCGAATCGTTGGCGATGCGCACGGCCTCGTCCTCGTCCGTGTAGGGGATCAGGCACAGCACCGGCCCGAAGATCTCCTCGCGTGCCACGCGCATGTCGTTGTCCACGTCGCCGAGGATGGTCGGTGGCACGTACCAGCCCTTGGGCAGGTGCGCCGGCCGCCCGCCTCCCGCCGCCACCCGGGCGCCGGCCTCGACCGCGGAGCGGATGTAGCCCTCGACCCGGTCCCGCTGCCGCTCGGCCACCAGCGGGCCGACCACAGTGGCCGGGTCGTGGGGGTCGCCGTAGGGGAGCGCCGAGGCGGCGGCGGCCGCGGCGTCGAGCGCCTCGACGTAGCGCGAGCGCGGCACCAGCAGGCGGGTGTGGGCGCCGCACGACTGCCCGGAGAGGTGCATGGTCGCGCCCACGACCCGGGGGACGACGGTGCCGAGGTCGGCGTCGTCGAGCAGGATGGAGGCTGACTTGCCGCCCAGCTCCAACGAGACCCGCTTCACCTGGTCGGCGCACAGGGCCATGATCCGCTGCCCCGCCGCGGTCGAGCCGGTGAACGCGACCTTGTCGATCCCCGCGTGGGTCACCAGGTGCTCGCCCAGCTCGCGCCCGCCGGGGACCATGTTGACCACGCCGGGGGGCAGGCCCGCCTCGTCGAGGGCCTCGGCCAGCACGAAGTTGCTGATCGGGGCCTCCGGCGGCGGCTTGACCACCGCGGTGCAGCCGGCCGCCAGGGCGGGGGCCAGCTTCCAGGCGGACAGCATGACCGGGGAGTTCCAGGGCACGACGGCGGCGACGACGCCCACCGGCTCCTGGGTCACGAGGCCGGCGCGGGCGCCCGCCTCCACCCGGCGCTCGAAGGCGAAGCTGCGGATCAGCTCGGCGTAGTAGGCGAACACCGGGGCCACCAGGCCGGTCTGGGACGCGGTCGCCTGGCTGACGGGGCAGCCCATCTCGTCGACGGTCACCCCGGCGATGTCGGCCGCCCGCTTGCCCAGGAGGTCGGCGGCCCGGGCCAGCACCGCGGCACGGTCTTCCGGCGCCGTGCGGGGCCAGGGACCGCTGTCGAACGCGGCGCGGGCGGCGGCGACGGCGCGGTCGATGTCCGCTGCCGAGGCCAGCGGCGCCTCGCCCACTACCTCCTCGGTCGACGGCGAGACGACGGGGAACGTCCCGCCGCCGCCAGGGGCCACCCACCGCCCGTCGACGTAGAGCTCCCGCCTGCGCATCAACCGGTCGTCCACGCCGGTCCTGGCTACCATACTGAGCGAACGCTCGCTAAATTGCTGGGGTGGACCTCTTGCTGCGGGATGCATCCCTGATCGACGGCACGGGCGCTCCGGCCCGCATGGCCGACGTCGCCGT
Source organism: Actinomycetota bacterium (assembly GCA_046734695.1). Taxonomy (GTDB): domain Bacteria; phylum Actinomycetota; class Acidimicrobiia; order Acidimicrobiales; family VFJN01; genus ZC4RG19. Next base: position 11,796 of record JBKPRS010000155.1, read on the forward strand.
GTCGGGTTATCGCATCTCGGCCGTCGGGCCCCCCGGCGAGGTGCCGCCGCCGTCCCCGCGGGCCGAGGTGGTCGAGCTCGACGGCTTGACCCTGGCCCCCGGGTTCATCGACGTCCACACCCACTACGACGCCCAGATCCTGTGGGACCCCGACCTCACGCCCTCGTCCTGGCACGGGGTGACGAGCGTGGTCATGGGCAACTGCGGCTTCGGCGTGGCCCCCACCAGGCCCGAGCACCGCGACACGGTCGTGCGCACGCTGGAGAACGTCGAGGGCATGTCGACCGAGGCGCTCAACGCCGGGATCGACTGGTGCTTCGAGACCTTCCCCGAGTACATGGCCGCGCTGGCGCGCCGGCCCATGCGCCTCAACGCCGGCGCCTTCATCGGCCACACGCCGCTGCGGCTCTACGTGCTGGGCGGCGAGGAGCGGGCCGCCACCGGCGACGAGCTCGACCGGATGTGCCGCATCGTGCACGAGGCGATCGACGCCGGCGCGCTCGGGTTCTCCACCTCGCGCCAGCCCGCGCACCAGGGCGCCTACGGCCGGCCCGTGCCCAGCCGGTTCGCCGAGACGGACGAGGTCTACGCGCTGGCCGGCGTGCTGGGCGAGCTGGGCCGGGGCGTCGTGCAGGTGTCCATCGGCCCCGGACTGTTCGTCGACCAGTTCTCGGAGCTGGCGGTGGCCCACGGCGTGCCGGTCACGTGGACCGCGCTGGTGGCCCGGGCGGACAAACCGGGCGCGGCCCTGCGCACCGTCGAGCGGGGCGCCGCCCTGCCCGGCGAGGTCTACCCCCAGATCGCGTGCCGGCCGATCGTCATGCAGATCACGATGTCCGATCCCGTGCCCCTGGCGGAGATCGACGAGTGGAAGGAGGCGCTGGCCCTGCCCCGGGCCGAGCGGGCCGCCCTCTACGCAGACGCCGCCTGGCGCGACCGGGCCCGCCCGGCCACCCTCGCCGCCTGGAGCCACCGCTGGCCCAAGACCAGCGTCGAGGAGACCTGCGCCCATCCCGGCACGGTCGGCATCCCCCTTGACCGGCTGGCCGAGGAGCGGGGCACCACGCCGTTCGACCTCTTGCTCGACCTGGCGCTGAGCGACGGCATGGCCACCCGCTACCGGATCGTCCTCGACAACGACGGCGACGACGAGATCGCAGGCCTGCTGGCCGACCCCCGCACGCTGCTCGGCCTGTCCGACGCCGGGGCCCACGCCAGCCAGCTCTGCGACGCGTGCTTCTCGACCCACCTGCTGGGCCACTGGGTGCGCGAACGCGAGGCGCTGACGCTGGAGCAGGCGGTGTGGCGGCTCACGGGCCATCCCCACCGGGCCTTCCGGATCGCGGGCCGCGGGCTGGTCCAGGACGGCTTCTACGCCGACCTCGTCGCCTTCGACCCGGATCAGGTGGGCTGCACCCCGGTCGAACGCGTGGCCGACCAGCCCGGCGGCGCCGACCGCCTGGTCGTACGCAGCACCGGTGTCGAGCACGTCTGGGTCAACGGGGTCGCCACCCGTCGCGCCGGGGAGGACGTCCCCGACGCCGCCCCGGGCCGCCTGCTCCGCCGCTGACTCGCGGACGGCTCAGGCCCGGACGGGCGGATCCAGCTGGTACAGCGCGGTGGCGGTCCGCTGGAGCACCTTGCCCACGATCTCGTCCGGGATGCCCTCCAGCGAGCGCTCGATCACGTCGCGGGGGCTGGGCGACTCCGACGCCGGGCCCGGCGAGAGGCTGGTGGCGTGGGGGAAGTCGGTCTCGAACATGAGGTTGTCGGCCAGCTTGTCGATCACGGCCCGCACGGAGTCCCGCTCGAACCAGTACATGCCGTAGACCTGGCGGTAGAGGTACTCGCTCGGCAGCAGCCGGTCGGGGTAGTCCTTGTGCGCCCCCACGTTGAGCCACTGCCAGTCCATGCTCTCGCCCAGGAATGGCAACCAGCCGGCGCCGTTCTCGACCGACACGAACTTGAGGTCGGGGTAGCGGTGGCACACGCCGCTCAGCACCACCTCGGCGATGTTCTGGGCGTTGCCCAGCAGCACGAGCGAGCTCTCGCGGGTGAAGTCCATCTTCTTGGACTGGTCCACCGCGCCCTTGAGGTCGTCGGGGCTGGACAGGAACCCGACGTGGAAGTTCATGCTGAGCCCCATCTCCTGGGCCTGGCCCAGCAGTGGCTCCCAGTGGTCGTCCACCAGGCGGGGCAGGCCGACCTTGTCGTAGCGGGCGGCGAACAGCACGCCCTTGTGGCCCAGCCCGTGAGCCCGGCGCATCTCGGCCACCGAGGCGTCGATGTCCCAGAACGGCAGCATCATCATGGGGATCAGCCGGCGGCTGTCGGCCGAGCACCACTCCGCCAGCCAGTCGTTGTAGGCCCGCACGCACTCGGTGGCCAGCTCGGGCGGCATGTTGTTGAGGAAGACGTGGCTGTGGAACCCCAGGATGTTGGGGTACAGCAGCTGGTAGTAGACGCCCACCTCGTCCATGTAGTCGAGCCGGGCCTTGGCGTCGACCGCGGGCAGGAACGCATCCTCCAGCCGCCGCGGGTGCGACGGGGGGTACTCGGGCCAGCGGGCCTGGGCGAAGGCGCCGGCGCCGTAGAGCTTCTGGTCGCCGATGTACCAGTAGTCCTCCTGGCGGCGCTCGTGGAACCGCACGTGGGGCACCAGGTCGCCCCAGTGCGAGGGGACGCGCGAGGTCCACAGGTCGGCCGGCTCGATGATGTGCGAGTCGACGTCGGCCACGGCGTAGCGCTCGCAGAGGGGGACCCCTGTCTCGTGGTCGGCCATGCCTGCTCCCGTGCCTCTGGACCCCTATGGGGCTAAGCGAGTGTTCGCTCACTTACTATAGTGTCGCCGGCCCGATCGTCCGCAACGGGGCGCTCGTGGGCCAGGGGACGGCCCGGTTGTTCACGAGGAGCTCGTCGGGCAGCTCGACCGTGGCGGTCACGCCGAAGCCGCGGGTGCAGTGCAGCTTGACCGTGATGCCGTGGCGGGCCGCCAGGTTCCCGGCCACGTAGTGCCCGAGGTACTTGGACGGCGCGATGGTGAACGACTCGGCCCCGGCCAGGCGCCGGTTGGCGGCCTCGATCTCCTCGCTGGGCATGCCGAGCCCGGAGTCGACCACGGCCACCGCGTAGCCGCCGTGCCGCGGGGCCCCGTGGACCTCGACCTTGCGGTCCGGCGGCGAGAACACCAGAGCGTTCTCGATGAGCTCGGCCAGCAGGTGCGCCAGGTCGGCGGCGGCCGAGCCCGAGATCGTGGCGGTGGAATCGACGTGGAGGACGACCCGCTGGAAGTCCTCGACCTCGCCCACCGCGGCCCGTACCACGTCGGACACCCGCAGCGGCTCGACCCAGCGCCGGGGCGGGTCGATGCCCGCCAGCACGAGCAGCGACTCGGCGTTGCGGCGCATGCGGGTGGCGAGGTGGTCGAGCCGGAACAGGTTGCCCAGGACGTCCGGATCGGCCTCGTGGGTCTCCAGCTCGGTGATGAAGTCGAGCTGGCGGCCGAGCAGGTTCTGGTTGCGCCGGCCCAGGTTCACGAAGCTGTCGGCGATGTTGCGGCGCAGCACCGCCTGCTCGATGGCGAGGTCCAGCGCCGAGTCCTGGACGGTGTTGAGCGCCGCGGCCACGTCCGCCACCTCGTCCCGGGTCGTGACGTCCACGGGGACGACCTCGGGGACATGGACGTCCTCCCCGAAGGGCGTGTCCAGGATGTGGGCCACGGCCATCGGCAGCCGGCGCTCGGCCATGTCCTTGGCCTGGCGGGTCAGTGAACGCAGCGGCCGGGTGATCGACAGCGACACGACCACGGTCAGGGCCACGGCGGCCCCGAAGGTCAGTACCATCACGACCCCGAGCCGCTTCTCCCGGCTGGACGCGTCGGCGTTGAGCTCGTCGGCGCGGTGCTGCAGCGCCTTGGCCACGTCGTCGCGATAGCCGACGTAGGCCAGCTGCTGGTCGTCGGGCACGTCGAGGCCCGTCAGGAGGGTGTTCACGTCGATGTTGCCGGTGGAGATGGCCTGGGCGGACTGCTCGTCGAGGACCTGCGTGAAGGCCGTGGGGAACTGCTCGGCCGCGATCTCGGCGAAGGACCCCTTCGGGTACTGCAGCTGCTCGGAATAGCGGGCGAAGGCGTTCGACAGCTTGGCGACGTCGGCGATCTCGCTCGGCTGGTTGAAGCCGGGCACGTCGCCCGGCGCGGTCGGCACCGTTGCCGGGAACACGAGGGCGTTGGCCAGCTGGGGGACGATCTCCAGCTGGCGGGTGACGGTCTCGGTCAGGCGCGCGCCCTGGCGCAGCTCGGGGTCGTCCATCGCCACCGAGATCCGCGACATGCCGCCCAGGAACGGCTCGATCAGGGCGGTGAACTCGTCGAACACCCCGGTGCTCGTCCCGATGTTCTCCAGGTCGAGCGTGGTGCCCGCCACGTCCTCGTCGATCCGGCGCCGCAGCTCGTCGCGCTCGGCGAGGCCGTCCAGGGCGGGGGCGAAGGCGGCGCGTGCCGCCTCGCCCCGGCGGTCGAGCTCGGCCTCGAACTGGTCGAGCGCCTCGTCGGTGGCGGCCCGGGTCTCGTCGAAGCCGGAGACCTCCAGCCGCAGCTGGCTCTGGACCCCGACGAGGTAGGCGGTGGCCCAGTTGCGCTCGTTCTGGAGCGCGGTGATGAGGCCGTTGGGCCCGATGGTGGCGGCGGCGAGGTTGGTCTGGTCGCGCACCTCGCTGGCCTTGGACGCCAGGCCGGTGACCTCGATCACGGTCACGATCCCCATGGCCACCAGGGGGACCGACAGGGCCAGGGCGAGCTTCAGGCGAATGGGCAGGCGCATCTACGGCTCCGGGACGGCGCGCAGGTGCTGCGCCATCATCAGGGGCGTCACGCTCAGGACGCCCGAGTCGACGGGAAGGGTGACGCCGGTGATCCACCGGGCTTCGTCGCTGGCGAGGAAGGTGGCCGCCCAGCCGACGTCCCAGCCGGTGCCGGGGGTGCCGAGCAGGCCTGCCTCGTTGCGCAGCGTGTTCATGTACTCGGTCCGCGGCCCCTGGCCCGACACCGACAGCACCATCGGCGTGGTGATGTGGCCGGGAGCGACGGCGTTGACGCGGATCCCCTGGCGGCCGTGCGAGTACGCCATGTCGACGGTCATGGCGCTGAGCCCGCCCTTTGCGGCCGAGTAGGCCACGGTGCCGTCGCCCCGCAGGGCGGAGATCGAGGAGATGTTGACGATGGCGCCGCCACCCTGGGCGGCCATGGGCGGCACCGAGTACTTGCAGGCCAGGAAGGCGGTCCGCAGGTTGATGGCGAAGGCCCGGTCCCAGGCTTCCTCGCTCGTGTCGACGACCGTGCCCACCGACGCCAGCCCGATGTTGTTGACCAGGATGTCGAGGCGGCCGAAGCCGTCCAGCGCCGCCTGGACCATGGCCTCGCAGTCGGCGGCCCGGGTGGCGTCGCCGGCGAACACCGCGGCCTCGCCGCCCTCGTCCTCGATCATGCGCAGCGTGTCCTCGGCCCGCTCCGCGTGCAGGTCGACGAGCAGCACCCGGGCGCCTTCGCGCGCGAGCACCACCGCGGTGGCCTTCCCGGTGCCGACGCCGGGCCCCGGCGTCGATCCTGCTCCGGTGACGATCGCGACCTTGCCGTCGACGCGGCCGGCACGTTCCCCCATAGCACCCTTCCCTTGGTGTGTCGTTGTCTGGCGCCGACCCGGTCAACGGGTGAGCAGCGCCGCCCCAGCCTCGATGCCCCCCACGTTGGTTATCGCCACGACTTCGGCCCCGGCGACCTGCCGGTCCCCGGCCTCGCCCCGAAGCTGGCGGACGGCCTCGGCGGTGTGGCCGAAGCCGGCGTGCAGCCGGCCCCCCGACAGCTGGCCGCCCCACGTGTTGAGCGGGAGGTCGCCGTCGCGGGCGATGCGCTTGCCACCGTCGACGAACGAGCCCGCCTCGCCGGTCCCGCAGAAGCCCATGGCCTCCAGCCACCACACGACCTCGATGGAGAAGCCGTCGTAGAGCTGCGCGGCGTCGACGTCCGCCGGCCGCAGGTCGGTGCGGGCCCACAGCGCCGCGCCGGTGGCGTGGCCGACGCGGCTCATGTCCTCCCACTGGTCCCACGAGGGCCGGCTGTCGATCACGCCGGCCATGGCCTCGATGCGGACCGGCGCCCGCAGGTCGGCCGCGGTGTCGGCCGCCGACACGACGACGGCGGTGGCTCCGTCCACCGGCACGTCGCAATCGAAGAGGCAGAGCGGCCACGAGATCATGCGCGCCGTTAGGTAGTCCTCGATCGTGAGCGGGGCGCGGTAGACGGCGTCGGGGTTGAGCCCCGCATGGGCCCGCTGGGTCACGGCGATCCAGCCGAGTTGCTCGCGGGTCAGGCCGTGGTCGTGCATGTACCGGGTGGCGAACGGGGCCACCTGGCAGACGGGCGAGAGCATGCCCACCGGCAGCAGCCAGGCGAGCGGGCCCTCGGCCTCGGGGTGGATCGACCCGTACGCGGGCCGGCCGCCGGCGTTGCGGGCGGCGCTGCCCTCCTTGACCGTGCGCCACACCACCGCGTGGCGGGCCTGGCCGGTGGCCACGGCCATGACCGCGCCGTAGAACGGCAGGCTCATGCCCTCGACCTGGCCCTGCCGCCAGGTGGTGCTGACCCGCAGCGCGTCCTGCACCTCGTACAGGTCGCCGTTGGCGTAGCCCGGCAGGTTGGCCTTGCCGCCGCCGGGGAACATGGCGAGGCCGTCGATGTCGTCCACGGTCAGGCCGGCGTCTTCGACCGCGGCCAGGATGGCGTCCAGGGTGAGCTGGAAGCCGGAGCGGTCGACCTGGCGGCCGATCGCCGACTGGCCCACGCCCGAGATCACGGCCCGCCTCTCCAGCAGGTCGGTCGCCCTCACCCGCCGCCACCCACAGCGACGTCGCTGGTGCCGCCCGATGCCGGCACGGTGAAGCTGGGGATGGCGAAGCCCCCCGGGCCGGGGTCGAAGCCGATCTCGACCTCGGCGCCGACGCTGACGTCTCCGGGATCGATGCCCCGCAGCCGCCCGGCCACCCGCACACCGGGATGGGCGGGGAACTCGACCAGCACGATCGCGTACGGCACCTCCAGGTCGGGGAGCCAGCGCTGGTGGTTGACGGTGTAGCTGTAGATCACCCCGCGGCCGGTGACCTCGACGGGCGCCAGATCGCGGCCGCGACACGCCCGGCACATCCCGCGCGGCGGGAAGGTGTCGCTCCCGCAGGCGGCGCAGCGCTCGACCACCAGGCGCCCGTCCCGGGCCGCGTCCCAGAAGGGAGCGGTCTCGTCCGTGACTCCAGGAGGGATGCCGGTTGTCGCGTCTTCATTGACTCGCACTGGCCCTGCCCGGCCTCCCCATCAGCGAGTGTCACTCTCAGTGCACGAGAATGTAGTTTCACCATAGAGGATTGCCAAGTCTCTGTTAGTGAGTGAACAGTTGCTACCTTTGGGGCCTGTGCCCGGCGATCGCATCATCTTCGGAGCCGCCGCGCTCCCCGAGCCCGAGCGCGACTGGCTGGCGGCGGCCGAGCGGCTGCCCATCGAGTCTCTCTGGCAGGGCGGCCACATCCTGCCCCGCACGCCCACCGGCGAGGCGATCACCCGGCTCGCCCTCCTGACCGCGTGGACCGAGCGGGTGCGAGTGGGCACGTCCGTCGTGCTGCTGCCCCTGTACCACCCGGTCGTCCTGGCCAAGCAGGTCGCCGACCTGGACGCCTGGTCCGGGGGCCGCGTGTCGCTGGGCGTGGGCGTCGGCGGCGAGTTCCCCCAGGAATTCGAGGCGCTGGGGGTGCCGCCGGCCGAGCGCGGCCCGCGCAGCGACGAGGCCATGGGCGTGTTGCGCTCCCTGTGGACCGGCGACCCGGTCACCCACCGCGGCCGGTTCTTCCCCCTCGACGACGTGACGCTCGTCCCGGTGGCGCCGTCCGGCCGCGCCGGCGGGCCGCCGCTGCTGGTCTCGGGCCGCAAGCCTCCGGCCATGCGCCGGGCCGCCCGCCTGGGCGACGGCTGGATGCCCTACCTGATGTCGCCCGCTGCCTACGCCCGCTCGGTCGAGACCATCCGGGCCGAGGCGGCGCGGGCGGATCGGGACCTGGCCGGCTTCGAGTGGCTGCTGTTCGTGTACTGCTCGATCCGGCGCGACGGCGACCGGGCGCGTGACGACGTCGCCCGGTTCCTCGGCCGGGCCTACGGCGACAAGCCCGCGTCGCTGCTGGAGCGCATCGCCCCCGCCGGCACGCCCGAGGAGGTGGCGGGGCGGTTCCAGGCCTACGTCGACGCCGGGGTCCGGCACTTCGTCGTCGCCCCGGCCGCGCCGGCCGACACGCTGGAGGTGGTCACCCTGGCCGCCCAGGAGGTCCTGCCCCGGCTGACCCTGCCGGTGGCCGCCGGGAGGCTGTCGTGAGCGTCCCCTTGGCCGGGTTGCGCGTCGTCGAGGTGGCCGTGGGCGTGAGCGACCTCGGGCTCGGCCTGGCGGGCGGGGTGCCCGGCATGGTGCTGGCCGACCTGGGAGCCTCGGTGACCCGCGTCGTGGGCGGGACGCCCGCGCCCCTGGACGAGGAGCTGTCGTGGGGCCGGGCGTGGCACCGGGACAAGCGCGTCGTCGCCCTCGAGAGCGCGGCGGACATCGCCGCCCTGCTGCAGGACGCCGACGTGGCCTTCGTGTACGGGCCCGAGGCCCTCGTCGAGGCTCGGGGCCTCGGCTGGCGGGACCGGCGCGACGCCCATCCCGGGCTCGTCTACGCCCGCTGCCGGCCCAGCCGCACCGCCACCGGTACGGTCGAGGACTACGGGCTGCTGGTGGAGGCCCGCTCGGGGTTCTGCACCCAGCTGAAGGGACACCGGCCCGGTCCGATCTTCGTGGACGTGCGGGCGCCCGGGGCGGGCACGGCGCTGCTGCTCACCACCGCGGCGCTCGCCCTACTGCGGCGCCGGGCGCTCACCGGCGAGGGCGGCTGGGCCGAGACCTCGCTCTACGACGGCATGCTCACCACCCTCGGCTGCATGATCGGTCGGTCCGAGCGGGCCGCGCCCGAGATCGAGGGCTACTGGGAGAAGGGCTCGACCTTCCCCGCCTTCCTGTACCGCTGCGCCGACGACGAGCTGCTCCAGGTCTGGTTCGGCGGCAAGGGCATGTACCCCGCGCTGCTCGAGGTCCTGGGGGACGAGCCGAGCAGCGAGGGCTACTACACCGACCAGGCCACCGGTGAGCTCGGCCGCCGGGCGGCGAGCTGGTCCAC
>JBKPRS010000156.1:0-1665 GCA_046734695.1 Actinomycetota bacterium
GGGCAGCACCTCGGGGGCGGGTTCTTCGTCGACGACCGCTACGGGACGCGCCTGCTGGCCCACGGCGGCGGGGGCGAGGGTGGCCACGGCTCGGCGTGGGTGGTGGACCCGGAGGCGGGCTGGTCGGCCGCCGCCCTCTTCAGCCACCCGGCGGGCTACGCGCTCGACATCGTTGCGGCGGTCACGGGCCGGCAGCGGGGCGCCGACCCGCTGCGCCCGGAGCGGATCGCGGCCGCGCCCGGCTGGTACGTGAACGCCTACGCGGGGGTGGCCGAGGTGCGGGAGGGTGAGCTGCGGCTCAACGGCCGCCCCGTCCCGGCCCGCTGCGCGGCCGACGGTGAGGGCATCGTGGTCAACGCCACCCGGATCGTCATCGGCTCCCTACCGTACGACCCGATCGCGGGCGGGGCCTACCCGTTCGCCCGGAACTGAAGGCGGCCCCTCCTTACAGTGGGGCCATGCACCTCGCCCAGCTGAACATCGGCCGGCTGCGGGCGCCGCTCGAGGACCCCAGCAGCGACGGCTTCCGGACCAACCTGGAGCGCATCAACGCCCTGGCAGAGGCCAGCCCCGGCTTCGTGTGGCGCCTCCAGGACGAGTCCGGCGACGCCACCGGCATCAAGGTGTTCGACGACGACCTGGAGATCATCAACCTCACGGTGTGGACCTCGATCGACGCGCTGGCCGACTTCGCCTACCGCAGCGACCACCGCGAGATCCTGCGGCGGCGCCGCGAGTGGTTCGAGCCGCCCAGCCTGCCCATCCTGTGCCTGTGGTGGATCCCGGAGGGCACGCTGCCCACCCCGGCCGAGGCCCTCGCCCGGCTGGAGCACCTGCGGGCGCAGGGCCCCACGCCGGTGGCGTTCACGTTCCGCCACCGCTTCGAGCCGGGCGACACCGATGTGTCACTCGGCAGCGAGCGCGACGCCTGCCCGGCCTAGTTGACTGGTGGGGTGCGACCGCTCGCTGTGCACCACGTGTCCATCAACGTCGACGACGTCGAGGCCGCCCTCGGCTTCTACACGGAGGTCCTGGGTCTCGACGCCCGGGGTGACAGACCGGACTTCCCGTTCGCAGGCGCGTGGCTCGATGCCGGCGGCCAGCAGGTCCACCTGATCGAGGGCACGCCGCCCAGCGCGGTGGGCCAGCACTTCGCGCTCCAGGTGGAGGACCTCGCCGCCACCGTGTCCGAGCTGCGCCGGCGGGGCATCGACGTGAGCGACCCCCGGCCGGTGGGCACGAGCCAGCAGGCGTTCCTGTCCGACCCGGCCGGGAACATGGTGGAGCTCCACCAGGTCACGGCCGCTCCGGCGTAAGCCGCGATGGACGACGCGGTCCGGGCCTACGTCGAGGGCGTGCCGGTCGCGCACCGGGCGCTGTTCGACCGGGTCCACGGGCTGATCCTGGCGGCGCAGCCCGACGCGGCGGTCTCCATCTCCTACGGGATACCGACGTACACGGTCGGCCGGCGGCGCCTCTATCTGGGGGCGTGGAAGCACGGGATCTCGCTCTACGGCTGGGGCCAGGACCGCGACGGCGGCTTCGGCGCCCGCCATCCGGACCTGGTCACCGGCAAGGGCACCATCCGGCTGCGGCCGGAGGACGCGGCGGCGGTCAGCGACGGGGAGCTGCGGGCGCTGGTCGACGCCGCGCTCGCCGCCTGAC
>JBKPRS010000157.1:0-4581 GCA_046734695.1 Actinomycetota bacterium
CCGCTGGGGGGAACAGGGGGCTCGGCCTCGCCGGGCGCCTCCGGATCCGCGACGCCTCCGGCTGCAGCCTCGGTGACCGCGTCGCCGGCGGCCGGCTCGCGGCCTGCCCCGCCCTGGGTGACCGCGTCGCGCTCAGGTGGGGTGTCGCCGACGTCGTCGTCGGGCTCCATCTCGGCCACGTACTCGTCGTAGGACTCCTGCAGCAGGTCGGCGCGGTGGTCGTGCTCGCGGGCGAGGCGGTCGAGGAGGCGGTCCCATTGGGCTCGGCCGGCGACGACGCCCGCCTGGCGGGACTGGCGTTCCCACGTGGCGAGGGGGGCGGTGGCGCGGCCGGGGGCGCGGGCCAGCACGCCCAGGACATCGGCCCGGCGGAAGTCGTGGTCGGGTAGGGCCAGCACGTCGAGCAGGGTGCGGCCCACCACGCTGGCGGCCAGGGGCCGGATGCTGGCGCCGTTGCGCGGGACGCCGGCGGCCGCCAGGTGCTCGTGCACCAGGCGGCCGTAGGGCTGGGGCGTGCCGTAGAGGATCGCGATGCGCTCCAGCGGGGTGCCGTCCAGCGCCGCCTGGACGACGTGGCGCACGGCCGCACGCACCTCGTCGTCGGCGTCGGAGGCGCTGAGGATGCGGGTCCGCCCCGGACCGACCTCCGGTGGCGAGGAGCCAGGCGGGGGCGACGGAGGTGGTGCAGCGCCCAGGCGGGCCAGCGAGCGCAGCACGCCCACGTCGGCATCGGGCCGTCCGGTCAGGCCGGCGATGACCGTCGTGGGGCACGCCGAGGCCAGGGCGGCCAGCAGTGCGGCCTGGCGCTGGAGCAGGTCCTGGGGGAGGTAGACGACGACGTGGCCCAGCTCGGCCGCCAGCGCCCGGCCCTCGGCCGTGGCCAGCGCGGCGATGGCGGCATCGGTCAGGTCGGACTCGTGGTACCAGTCGCCGGCCAGCCGGTCGCGGGCCCGCTGGTAGAGGCCGACGACGTCGTGCGCCCGGCGGCCGTCGCCGGCCAGGGCGAAGAGCCCGTCCTCGCTCACGTCGGACAGCTCGGCGAAGGTGGCGACCAGCGCGGTCTCGGTGGCGGGGTGCTCGGCGACCGGACGGAAGATGCCCGGGTCGTCCCGCAGGGCTCGGCGCAGCGCGGCGGCGATGACCGGCGTCGACACCGGGCGGCGACCGGCCGCGGCCAGCGATGGGGCCCCGAGCAGCTCGGCCAGCCGATAGGCGGTGAGGAACGTCACGGCCGCCACCCCGGCCCGGGTGCCCGGCCCCAGCCCCCCGGACGCCAGGACCCGACGGGCGGTCACGCCGACGTGGTTGCTGGGCACGACGACGCCGACCGGGGCCAGCGGATCGCTGCCCTTGGCGGCGGCTATGGAGGCGCGCAACCGCTCCAGCGCGGGACGGCCGTAGGGAGTCGACAGGACCTCGAGGGGCACTCAAGGAAGGGTACGCACGGGGTGTGACAGTCAGGAGGGATGAGGCTCTGCCGCCGTCTCGCTCACCGCGCCGCTCCGGCTGGCCTCCAGCGGGACTTCGCCTTCGATCCGCGGCACCTCGATCCCGACGGTCACGGTCCCGTGCCCGCGCTCCCATCGGACGACGTTGAACGCCGTCGCGTAGAGCACCAGCCGGGCGCCCAGTGCCAGCCAGGCCAGGATGGCGAACACGGTCCCGAGCGACCCGTACAGCGCAGAGGCCGAGGCCACGGCCCGGGGTATGTACACGGTGCCGATCAGCTTGAGGAGCTCCAGGCCCACACCGCCCACGATCGCCCCCGGCAGGTGTGCGGTCCACGGCAGCGGCACGTGGGTCAACGTCCGGAACATCCACAGGAACAGCACGATGTCGAGGGCGAGGCCCACGACCACGGTCGGGACTGTGGCGGGCCCCGGCAGCTTGGCCACCAGCGGTCCCAGCGACATCGACAGCAGGAAGAGCGCCCCTGCTCCCACCAGCCACATCAGGCCGATGAGCTTGGTGATCATGCCCCGGCCCTTCACCTGCCAGGTGGCATTCAGTGCCTGCTCCAACGTGCCCACGATGCCGAGACCGCCCCACAGCAGACCGATCAAGCCGATCACAGAGGCCGTGCGCTTGCTCTGCTCGGCCTTGTCGATGACGCCCAGGACCTCCTGGGCGGCCCGGCCGGTCAATCCCAGGCTCTCGATGACCTTGTCGGCGAAGTCGGTCTGGCCCGAGGCCACGAACCCGACCACCGATATGCCCACCAGCAGTAGGGGGAACAGCGACAGGAAGCCCGCCAGCGCGATCGACGACGCCAGCGGCCCTCCGCCTACGTCGCCCACCCGCTGGTGCACGGCCAGCGGCGTGCGCAGCCAGGGGAAACGCTCACACAGGCGGTCGAACACGGCTGCTCCTCGCTGCGCCACGGGGCGCAGGCCACATCCTTCCACTACCCCCGTAGCGGGTAGGTTGCGCAGGTGATACCCGACGGCATCGACCCCGCGCGCATCCCCGTCCACGTGGCCTGCGTCATGGATGGCAACGGCCGCTGGGCGGAGAGCCGGGGCCTGCCGCGCACCGAGGGCCACACCAAGGGCGAGGAGGCCCTGTTCGACGTGGTCGAGGGCGCTCTGGATCTGGGCATCGAGTGGCTGACCGTCTACGCCTTCTCCACGGAGAACTGGCGCCGGCCGGCGGACGAGGTCCGGTTCCTCATGGGGTTCAACGAGACGCTGCTGCTGCGGCGGCGGGACGAGCTGCATGAGAAGCAGGTGCGGGTCCGCTACATCGGCCGGCGGGACTGGCGCGTGCCCCGGCGGGTGCAGCGCCACATCGACGAGGCCATCGAGATGACCCGGAAGAACCGGCGGATGACGCTCAACCTGGCCTTCAACTACGGCGGGCGGGCCGAGATCGTGGACGCCGTGCGCTCGCTCGTGGCGTCCGGTGTGCCCGCCGACAAGGTCACCGAGAAGCGGCTGCGGAACCACCTCTACGCCCCCGACATGCCCGATCCCGAGCTGATGATCCGGACCTCGGGCGAGTACCGCCTCTCCAACTTCCTGCTGTGGGAGCTGGCCTACAGCGAGCTGATCTTCACCGACGTGCTGTGGCCGGACTTCCGGCGCGAGCACCTGTTCGACGCGGTCCGGGAGTTCCAGGGCCGCAGCCGGCGCTTCGGGGGCGTGAAGTCCCGATGACGGCGGGAGGCTGAGCCCGGCGTGCCGCTCTACCACGACCGAGGCGTGGCGTTGCGCACGCACAAGTTGGGCGAGGCCGACAGGATCGTGTCCTTCCTCACCCGGGACCACGGCAAGGTGCGGGCCGTGGCCAAGGGGGTGCGCAAGACCAAGAGCCGCTTCGGCGGGCGGTTGGAGCCGCCCAGCCACGTCCAGCTCCTGTTCTACGAGGGCCGGGGTGAGCTCGACATCGTGTCGCAGGCCGAGACCATCGACCACTTTCGCCCGCTGCGCGACGACCTCGACCGTCTGGCCCAGGCCGTGTCCATGCTGGAGGCGGCGGACCAGCTGGCCCTGGAGCGCCACGCCAACCGGGCGCTCTACGACATGCTCGTGGGCGCGCTGCGCACACTGGCCGACCAGGACGCCCCGCTGGTCGTGCCCGGCTTCTTCCTCAAGGCCCTGGCGCTGGAGGGCTTCCGGCCCCAGGTCGACGTGTGTGTGGCGTGCGGGAGCCCGGGGCCGCTCGTGTCATGGGCGCTGGAGGAGGGCGGGCTGCGCTGCGCCGCCCACCGCCAGGGCCCGGCGCTGAGCCAGGACGCGGTGGTGGTGCTCCAGGACATGCTCGGCGGGCGGCTGGGCAGCGCGCTCAACGAGCGCCGACCGCAGGTGGTGTCCGAGGTGGACCACCTGGTGGTGCGGGCGCTCGAGACCCACCTGGAGCGGCGGCTCCGGTCGGTCAACGCCCTCCACCGGAGCTGAACAGGTCAGAGGGGACGCCACTCCTTGGCGGAGTCGTCCCAGCCGAGCCACTGGCGGCGGTTCGGCTCCCAGACGATGTAGGTGTTGCGGGCCGCGTCCCACTGGGGCTCGTAACCGCTGCCGGCCGCCTGTTGCTGCGGGGCGGCAGCGCCGGGGGTCGCCCCGCCCCCGCCGGGCGAGAACGGACCGGCGGCCGGCGAGCCGGAGGCGGACTCGGTGGACGAGGTGGGCGA
Source organism: Actinomycetota bacterium (assembly GCA_046734695.1). Lineage (GTDB taxonomy): Bacteria > Actinomycetota > Acidimicrobiia > Acidimicrobiales > VFJN01 > ZC4RG19. The sequence continues at coordinate 4,130 of JBKPRS010000157.1, forward strand.
GCCGCCGGTGGTCGATCCGCCGGTGTAGCCCGTGGTCGATCCGGCGGTCGGGCTCGCGCTGGTCCCGCCGTTGGTGGGCGTGGACGCGGGCTCACCGTTGCCGGCGCGACTGGTGTCCGGGGTGTCGCCGGTGGCCGGGCCGGTACTCCCGGCCGCGCCGAGCGGGATCGCGCCACCCGGCGCGTCGCTGGGGGAGGCGGCGGGGGATTCGCCCGAAGGCGTGCCGTCCGTGCCGGGCGTGGACGGACCACCCGCGGTGGGCCAGCTACCCGACGGCGTAGAGGACTGGCCGGGGGACTGAGGGCTGCCCGACGGCGTAGAGGACTGGCCGGGGGACTGAGGGCTACCCGACGGCGTAGAGGACTGGCCGGGGGACTGAGGGCTACCCGACGGCGTGGAGGACTGGCCGGGGGACTGAGGGCTACCCGCAGGGGTCGCCGGCGGCGCCCACG
>JBKPRS010000158.1:0-9979 GCA_046734695.1 Actinomycetota bacterium
GCCCGAGGCGGCCGCCGACTCCAGGGCCCGGACGCTCGTGGTGCCCACCGTGATCACCCGCCCTCCGCCAGCCCGTGCCTCCTCGACCACGGCCATCGTGGCTGCGGGCACGGCATAGCGCTCGGCGTGCATGTGGTGGTCCTCGACCTTGTCCGTGGCGATGGGCCGGAACGTGCCCACGCCCACCATGAGGTCGACGGATTCGATGCGGGCCCCCGCGTCCCGGCAGCGGGCCAGGACCTCGGGGGTGAGGTGGAGGCCCGCGGTGGGCGCGGCCACCGATCCGGGCCGGTCGGCGAAGACCGTCTGGTAGCGCTCGGGATCGGCCAGGGGCGTGTGGATGTAGGGAGGCAGCGGGACGGCGCCGTAGCGGTCGAGCACGACCAGCTCGTCCTCGCCCGCCGTCACCCGCAGCGTGACCCGCCGGGTGCCGTCGCCCGTGCCCTCGCCGCCCACCTCGACCTCGAGGTCGGGGCCGGCCGCGAACCGGCTGCCGGGCCGGACCCGCCGGCTGGGGCGGACCAGGGCCTCCCAGCTGCCGGCCGGGTCGCGCTCCAGCAGCAGGACCTCGACCTCGCCACCGGTCTCCTTGCGCAGCCGCAGCCGCGCGGGCAGCACCCGGGTCGTGTTGACCACCAGCACGTCGCCGGGCCGCACGTAGTCTCCCAGGTCGGCGATGGTGCGGTGGGCCACCCGCCCGCCGCCCAGCGGCGCATCCACCAGCAGCCGGGCCGCGTCGCGGGGCTCGGCCGGCCGCTGGGCGATCGCCCGTTCCGGCAGGTGGTAGTCGACGTCGGCGAGGTCCATGGGCTGGTCAAACCTACCGGCGCACGCGACCGGTCCACTGCCTGCGGCGCTCTGGCGTCACCCCCAGAGCGTGGGGCTGACGCCGGTCGGGCCGGCTGCCGGCGGCGGGACCAGGTCGAGGTGGTGCCAGGCCGCGGGCAGGGCCACCCGGCCCCGGGGCGTGCGCATGAGCAGACCCTGCTGGAGCAGGAACGGCTCGTAGACGTCCTCGACGGTCTCGGTCTGCTCCCCCACGCTGATGGCCAGGGTGGACAGGCCCACCGGCCCGCCCCCGAAGCGCTGGCACAGGGCGCTGAGGATGGCCCGGTCGACCTTGTCCAGGCCGCGGTCGTCCACCCCGAACAGGGCCAGCCCCCGCTCGGCGGTGGCCCGGTCGACCGTGCCGTCGGCGGTGACCTCGGCGTAGTCGCGCACCCGGCGCAGCAGCCGGTTGGCGATCCGGGGCGTGCCCCGGGCCCGGCGGGCGATCTCGGCACAGCCCGGACCGTCGATGGCGACGCCCAGGATGCCGGCGGCGCGGGCCACGATGGCCTCCAGGTCGGTCGCCGTGTAGTAGTCGAGCCGGGCCACCAGCCCGAAGCGGTCGCGCAGCGGGCCGGTGATGGACCCGGTGCGGGTAGTGGCCCCCACCAGCGTGAAGCGGGGCAGGTCGAGGCGGATCGAGCGGGCGGCCGGGCCCTTGCCCAGCACGATGTCGAGCTGGAAGTCCTCCATCGCCGGGTAGAGGACCTCCTCCACCGCCCGGGGCAGGCGGTGGATCTCGTCCACGAACAGCACGTCGCCGTCGTCGAGCTGGGTGAGGATGGCGGCGAGGTCGCCGGCCCGCTCCAGCGCCGGGCCCGACGTGGTCTGCAGGTGGGCGCCCAGCTCGTGGGCGATGATGCAGGCCAGCGTGGTCTTGCCCAGGCCCGGCGGCCCGGAGAACAGCAGGTGGTCGGGGGCCTGGCCCCGGCGGCGGGCGGCCTCGAGCACGATCCCGAGGTGGGCCTTGAGCTCGGCCTGGCCCACGAAGTCGTCGAGCCGTCGCGGCCGCAGGGTGCTCTCGGCGACGACCTCGTCGGCGTCCTCGGGACGGTTGCCCGGGTCGAGCAGCTCCTCGCGGGTCATCGGGCGGCCGCCAGGCGCTGAAGGGCGGTCCGCAGCAGCGCCGACGGGTCGCCGTCGCCCGCCAGCTCGGCCGTCGCCATGCGGATCTCCTCGGCGGAGTAGCCCAGCCCGGCCAGCGCCTCGCGGACGTCCGCCGCGGCGCTGCGCTCGCCGGTGGCCGCCCCGGCCGCGGGCGCGGGGACTCCCCCGCCGTCGTCGATGTGGAGGCGGGACTTGAGCTCGACCAGCAGGCGGGCGGCCGTCTTCTTGCCCACCCCGGGAACCAGGCACAGCGCGCCCACGTCGTCCTCGGCCAGGATGCGCACCAGCGCCGCGGGCGCGTGCACCGAGAGGATGGCCAGCGCCAGCGCCGGTCCCACGCCGTGCGCCCCCAGCAGCGCCTCGAACGTGACGCGCTCGTCGCGGGCGGGGAACCCGTAGAGCACCTCGGCGTCCTCGCGCACGTGGTGGTGGGTCCACACGAACACCTCGTCGCCCACGTCGCCCAGCGACACCGCGGTGGTGGGTGACACGACGACCACGTAGCCGACCCCGCCCACCTCCACGAGCACGTCGCCCGCGCCCCGGTGGAGCAGCCGTCCTCGCAGCGAGCCGATCATCGGGTGGCCTCCGTGAGCCGGGCGCGGAGCGGGGCGTGGGCCAGGTGGCACAGGGCCAGGGCCACGGCGTCGGCGGCGTCCACCGGGCGCAGCGGGGTGGCGATGCCGAGCAGCGCCTGGACCATGCGCTCGATCTGGTCCTTGCCGGCGGCGCCGAACCCGGCGACGGCCTGCTTGACCTGGTTGGGCGAGTACTCGACCACCTCGCACCCGGCGGCCACGGCCTCGACCATGGCCACCCCCGCCGCCTGCGCCACCGGGATGGCCGTGCGGGCATTGACCTGGAACAGGACCCGCTCGATCGCCACCACGTCGGGCCGGTGCTCGGCCAGCAGGGCCCGCAGGTCGGCCTGCAGGGCGGCCAGGCGCCGAGGCACGTCCAGGGCGGGATCGGTGCGCAGCACGCCCGCGGCGACGGCCCGCGGCCGGCGGCCGGCGCGCTCGACCAAGCCGTAGCCACAGCGCGACAGTCCCGGGTCGATGCCGAGCACGAACATGGGTTCGGACCCTAGCCGGTCCTCCCCCGCCCGGGGTGGACCCTTGGCACCCCTAAGCGCGGGCGGCCGAGACGGCCGCCACCACCTCGTCGGCGGGGCGGAACGAGAGCCCTGCGACCGCCCGGTGGACGTAGCGCACGACGCCCTCGCCGTCGATCACGAAGATCGAGCGGCGGTAGAAGCCGACCGGCCCGAGGATCCCGTACTGCTTGCCCACCTGCTTGTCATGGTCCGACAGCAGCGGAAAGGCGAACCCGCCCTGCTTGTCGGAGAAGCCGTCGTGGCTCTCCACGCTCTGAGGGCTGATGGCCAGCACGACGGCGTCCACGTCGCGGAACTGGTCGATCTCGGCCGTGTAGCTGTTGAGCTGGCGCGTGCACACGGACGTGTTGTCGCCGGGGTAGAACGCCAGGACGACGGGCTGACCCTTGTACTCGGCCAGCGTGTAGTCACGGTGGCCCTCGTCGGTGCCGTCCGTGCCTGCCAACGTGAAATCGGGGGCCTTGTCCCCCACCGTGGGACCGCTCACCGGCGTGCCTGCGGCCCGCCAGTGAGTGATCGCCGCACAGCGGCGAGTAACGCACTGTGTCTCTGGTTCACTCGCTTGCGCTCCCTCACGTTCAACCCGCCTCCACCATTTCCAGGATCGTGTCGGGGATGTCGAAGTTGGAGTGCACGGCCTGGACGTCGTCGTGGTCGTCCAGCGCGTCGATGAGCCGCAGCACCTTCTTGGCACTCTCGGCTGTGTCCAGCGCCACCGTGGTCGACGGGACCATGATCAGGTCGGACGACTCCACGGGGATCTCGGCCGCGTCGAGCGCGGTGCGCACGGCGTGCAGGTCGGTGGGCGGGGTCGTGACCCGCCAGCTGTCGCCGTCGTCGACGATGTCCTCGGCCCCGGCGTCGAGGGAGGTCAGCATCAGCTCCTCCTCGTCCACCGAGCGGGGCACGATGATCTGGCCCTTGCGGGAGAACTGCCAGGCCACCGCACCGGGCTCGGAGATCGAGCCGCCGTTCTTGGTGAAGATGTTGCGCACCTCGGCGCCGGTGCGGTTGCGGTTGTCGGTCAGCACCTCGACCATCAGCGCCACCGAGCCGGGGGCGTAGCCCTCGTAGGTGATCTGGCTGTAGGTGACGCCTTCGAGCTCGCCCGTGCCCCGCTTGACGGCCCGGTCGATGGTGTCGAGGGGGATCGAGTTGTCGCGGGCCTTCTGGAACATGGTGCGCAGCGTGGGGTTGGTCTCGGGGTCGCCCCCGCCCTCGCGCGCCGCCACCTCGACCTGGCGCAGCAGCTTGGCGAACAGCTTGCCGCGCGCCTTGTCGTTGGCGGCCTTCTTGTGCTTGATGGTCGCCCACTTGGAATGGCCGGACATCACACCACCTCGTTGAGGAACAGCTCGTGCAGCCGGGGGTCGTCGCCTAGCTCGGGATGGAACGCCGCCACGATCACGGGTCCCTGACGGCACAGGACGGGCCGGCCCTCGACGGTAGCCAGCACGTCGACACCCGTGCCGATCCGCTCGACCACCGGGGCCCGAATGAACACTGCATGCATCGGCTGGTCGGTCACGCCCTCGCCCATGCCCTCGATGGCCAGGTCGGCCTCGAACGAGTCGACCTGGCGCCCGAAGGCGTTGCGGCGCACGTCGATGTCGATGGCGCCGAAGCAGCGCTGGTCGGACCGGCCGTCGAGGATGTCCCGGCCCAGCAGGATCATCCCGGCGCAGGTGCCGAGGGCGGGCAGGCCGTCCGCCAGGCGCTCGGACAGCGGCTCGAACAGGCCGGAGGACTCGAGCAGCATCGACATCGTGGTCGACTCGCCGCCCGGCAGCACCAGGGCCGAGATGTCGCTGAGGTCAGCCGGTGAGCGGACTGTCACCGGCTCCGCGCCGAGACGTGTCAGCATGGAAGCATGTCGCGCCGACGCGCCCTGCAGCGCGAGCACGCCGACCTTCACCTGGGGGCCTCGTTCCTGCGGACATGAGGCCCCGATTGTACGGGCAGGGCGCCGAACGCGAGAATCCACCGTCGACTGGGAGATCGTCGGGGGGACACCAACCGCTATCCGGAGGTTCTCCGTGCACGGCAGTACCCGCACCCTGATCACCGCGCTGTCGGCGCTCGGCCTTGCCGCCACCAGCGTCGCCTGCTCGGGTGGGACAGATCAGGCCGTTGGCGCCGAGCAGCCGACCTTCCGGCGGGCCGAGGGCTCCCACATCGCCTTCGACGAACCGATCTCGACGACGTCCGACCTGCTGCCGCCGGCCGCCGAGGACCAGCCGTGGACCATCGTCGGCTCGCTGCTCGATCCCGACCGGGGGGCGCCGGTCGCCGCGGTGTGGACCTCCGACGACGCCAAGGACTGGAAGCGAGAGGACATCCGGCCCATGCGCTCGGGCCTCGGCGAGTCGATGGCCGCGGCGGTGCCGACCGACCACGGGATCCTCGCTGTGGGCCGCCAGGGCGACGGCGACCACTCGGACGCGGTCGTCTGGCGCCAGGACGGCGACGACTGGAAGCAGATCCGCCCGGACGCCATGGGCGGCGACCACGAGCAGTGGGCTTTCGACGTGGCCAGCGGCCCCGGCGGCTTCCTCGTCGCCGGGGGCGAGAACGTGTGGGGCGAGGTGCGGGCCCGGCTGTGGTTCAGCGCCGACGGCGAGACCTGGGAATCGGTGGACGGCGGCCCCAGCGGTCCGCTCGACAAGACCGGCGAGGAGTCGGTGCGCGACATCGCCTCGTTCGGCTCGGGCTTCGTGGCCGTCGGCTCGCGCCGCGTCGAAGGCGAGCAGGACGGCATCGTGTGGCTGTCGCCCGACGGCAAGACCTGGGAGGAGGTCGACGCGCCCGCACTCGGCGGCGCCGGCCGCCAGGACGTGACCGCCGTGGTCGACACGGGCTCGGGGCTGGTGGCGGGCGGCTTCAGCGCCGGCGACGGCCCCGGCGTGTCGGTCATGTGGCTGTCGCCGGACGGCCGGACCTGGGCCCCCAGCCCGGGCTCGCCGCTGCTGCCCAGCTCGAGCGCCCGCACGGCAACGTCGGACATGGCGATCCGCTCCCTCAGCGTCGACGCGTCCGGGATCCTCGCCTCCGGCGGCGACCGGTGGCGCCCGGACGTCTGGCGCTCCGTGGACAGCGGGGCGTCGTGGCTCCCAGTGCCGTCGCCGGTGCACGGCGAGGTCTACAAGGACGGCGTGCGGCTCGACGACGCGGCCGCGGCCAACGGCATCAACGCCGTCGCCATCGGCTCGGGCCCCACGGTGATGGTGCTGGGCGAGCGCCGCTGGGACGACGTAACCAACGACGCCTTCCCCCGCGGCGGGACGCAGCCGTTCGCCTCGGCGGTGGCGGCCGGGTCCAAGGGGACCGTGGCTGCGGGTGGCCTCTACAGCCCACCCGCCGCGGCCGACGCGCGGGAGACGTTCGCGGGCGAGGTCTGGCTCCAGGGCGGTGGCGGCGATTGGGACACGGTCAACGTCGACGCGCTGGCGTCCGGCCAGGTGCTGGACGTGGTCGCCTACAAGGGAGGCTTCGCCGCCGTCGGCACCGAGGACTTCTCGGTGGCGAACAAGAGGGACATCTCCGGCGACAACGGACCGGACGGCATGGTGTGGATCTCGCCCGACGGCAAGACCTGGGGCCGCATCGGCAGCACCGACGCCCGCATCGACGACGCCTACCTGCAGTACCTCGACGACCCCAACCCGGAGAACGCCGCGACCATCGTGGCGCTGGAGGCGGACCTGCCGCCCGAATCCGTGGCCCCGGCCGGCGGGGACGGCACCCGAGAGCTCAGCGCGGTCGCCCCGTTCCTCGACGGGTACATCGCAGTGGGCACCCTGTTCTCCGGCGACGACACCGATCCGATCGTGCTCTACTCACTCGACGGCACGACCCTGCAGGGCGAGTCGCCCGGCGTCGGCGGGCCCGGCAACCAGCGCCTCAGCGACGTGTGCGTCGGCCCCGACGACACCGCGGTGGCGGTGGGCGTGGCCGGCGCCACCGGCGGGCACGAGGCCGCCGTGATCTGGCGCAACCCCGCCGACGGCGTGTGGTCGGTGGGCACGGCCGAGGACGGCTCGTTCGGCGGTCCCGGCAACCAGGTCGCCTACGCCTGCGCGGCCGGGCCCGAGGGGTTCGTGATCGTCGGCTCCGACGACGGCAGCGGCGACACGGACGCCCGCATCTGGACCTCGCCCGACGGCAAGGAGTGGACCCAGGTCGAGGCCGGCACCCTGGGTGGCGGCGGCGACCAGTGGGCCAGCGCGGTGGCCGCGGTCCCGGGCGGGGACGACGGCGACGGCTGGATCGTGGCCGGCGTCGACACCGAGGGCGGCACCCGCGACATCGCCCTGTGGCGGCTGTCCGCCGACGGCGACCTCACCCGGCGGGACCAGGGCGAGACCGCGCTGGGCGGCCCGGGCGACCAGACCGCGTCCAGCGTCAGCGTCGACGAGGACGGCCACGTCACCGTGGCCGGTACCGACTACGGCCGGGTCGGCCTATGGGAGTCCGACCGGCTCGACCGCTAGGCCGGCGCCTGCAGCTCGGCTACCCGGCTACCAGCCGCGCTCGGCCAGGCGCACCTCGAGGCCGTCGATCTCGTCGCCCCGCATGGCGGGGCCGAGGCCGCGGCTGATCTTGGCCAGGATGCCCGGGTCGTCGTAGTGGGCGGTGGCCTCGACGATGGCCTTGGCCCGCCGGGCGGGGTCGTCGCTCTTGAAGATGCCGGAGCCCACGAAGCAGGCCTGGGCGCCGAGCTGCATGACCAGCGCGGCGTCGGCGGGGGTGGCGATGCCACCGGCGCAGAACAGCGGGACCGGCAGCGTGCCGGTCTGGGCCACCTCCTGGACGAGCGGCACCGGGGCCTGCAGCTGCTTGGCCCAGTCGTAGACCTCGGCCGAGTCGGCCTGGGTGATCTTGCGGATGTCGCCCAGGATCGAGCGCAGGTGGCGCACCGCCTCCACGATGTTGCCGGTGCCGGCCTCCCCCTTGGAGCGGATCATCGCCGCGCCCTCGCTGATGCGGCGCAGCGCCTCGCCCAGGTTGGTGGCCCCGCACACGAACGGGACGGTGAAGGCCCACTTGTCGATGTGGTGGGCCTCGTCGGCCGGGGTGAGCACCTCGGACTCGTCGACGTAGTCGACGCCGAGGGCCTGGAGGATCTGCGCCTCCACGAAGTGGCCGATGCGGGCCTTGGCCATGACCGGGATGGTCACGGCGGCCACGATCCCCTCGACCAGCTCGGGGTCGCTCATGCGGGCGACGCCGCCGTCGCGGCGGATGTCGGCAGGTACCCGCTCCAGGGCCATGACCGCGACCGCGCCGGCGTCTTCGGCGATCTTGGCCTGCTCGGCCGTGACCACGTCCATGATGACCCCGCCCTTGAGCATCTCGGCCAGCCCGCGCTTGACGCGCTGGGTGCCGGTGTCGTGAGCAGGGACGGGAGTGGGAGTGGGGGCCGACTCGGTCATGCCGCCAGTCTACGAGCGCACACCCTCGCGCTCCCCAGCCACTTCCACCCCAAGTGGACCGCGGTTATAGCTCGCGCAGCAGCGCGATGCGCTCCTCGATGGGCGGGTGGGTGTCGAACATGCGGTTGAGGCGGGACAGCCGGCCCTCGCGCTCGGTCTGGGCCGACGGCTGCTCGATCCACAGATGGGCCGTGGCCCGGCTGGTGGCGTGGACGACCGTGGTGTCGTCGCGCAGCTTCTCCAGGGCGGAGATGAGGCCCGGCGGGTAGCGGGTCAGCTCGACGCCGGACACGTCGGCCAGCGTCTCCCGCTTGCGGCTCACCGCCCGCTGCATGACCGTGGCGATGAGCGGCGACAGGGCCAGCAGCAGGAACCCGAAGATCGACAGGAAGGCCATCGGCCCGCCGTTGTTGCCGTGCCGGCGGTCGAAGTCGCGGTGGGAGTTGCGGCCCATGCCCCACCACGCCATCCGCACCCCGATGTCGGCCAGCAGGGCGACGACCCCGACCATGGTCACGGCCAGGGTCGAGACGAGGATGTCGTAGTTCCGGACGTGCGACAGCTCGTGCGCCAGCACGCCCTCCAGCTCGATCCGGTTCATCTTCTCCAGCAGCCCCGTGGTCACGGCCACGGCCGCGTTGCGGGGGTTGCGGCCGGTCGCGAAGGCATTGGGAGCGGGATCGTCGATGACGTAGAGCCGGGGCTTGGGCAGCCCCGAGGCGATGCAGAGGCCCTCGACGATGTTGTGGTAGCGGGCGTACTCGTCGACGGTGGCCGGCTTGGCCCGGCTCATGCGCAGCGCCACCGCGTCGGACTGCCAGTACGCGATCAGGCTGGTGACCACGCTGATGACGACGGCGATCACCACGCCCACGAGGCCGAAGCCGAGGAAGTAGGCGAAGCCGGTGGCCACGAGGGCCACGAACAGCACGAAGCCCGCGATCAGGAGCCACGAGCGGCGCTTGTTGGAGGTGACCTGGTCGTACATGGCGGCGCCCCCGGACGGGAGGAGCGTGGCTGCCACCCTCAGAAGCTGACGCGGGTCGGGCCGCGCGACTCGTCGTCGGCCTGGAAGTACTCGCGCTCGGAGAACGAGAACATGCCCGCCAGCAGGTTGGCGGGGAAGCTCTGGATCTTCGTGTTATAGCGGTACACCGTGTCGTTGTAGAACTGGCGGGCGTAGGCGATGCGGCCCTCGGTGCCCGTCAGCTCCTCCTGGAGCTGGGAGAAGTTCTGGTTCGCCTTGAGGTCCGGGTAGGCCTCGGACAGCGCGAACAAGGACTTCAGGGCCCCGGTGAGCATGTTCTCCGCCTGGGCCTGGTCCGCCGGGCCCTGGGCGTTCATGCCCGCGTTGCGGGCGGCGACCACGGCCTCGAGCGTCTCGCTCTCGTGCGCGGCGTAGCCCTTCACGGTCTCCACCAGGTTGGGGATGAGGTCGTAGCGCCGCTTGAGCTGGACGTCGATCTGGGCCCAGGCGTTCTCGATGCGGTTCCGC
>JBKPRS010000159.1:0-3562 GCA_046734695.1 Actinomycetota bacterium
GCCGAAGGCGAGGCCGAGGCGGCGGCCGCCGGCGGTGCGGGCCGGCACTTCTCGGCCGCGCGCGTCGGGGCGGGACGGCTGGCCGGCCGGTGGCAGCGGCCGTCGTGGCCGGCGGTGGGGATCGCGCTGCCCATCGCCGTCGTGATCCTGCTGCTCGTGAGCTGGGCCGTCGACACCGCGGCGCTGTCCGGGCAGGTCATGCGCAACGTGGAGGTGGCGGGGCGGCCGGTCGGGGGGCTGGGTGAGGCGTCCCTGCCCGAGGTGATGGCGGACATCGGCGACGAGCTGGCTGCCCGCAAGGTGAAGATCACCGCCAGCGACTCTGCCGGCGACGGCAACACCACCGCCGGGGCAATCGGGATCGCCGCCGATGCCGTGCAGACCCCCGCCCAGGACAAGGTCTACGAGACCACCGCGGGCGAACTGGGGCTCTCGATCGACGCCGAGGCCACTGCCAAGGCTGCGCTGGACGCGGGGCGCAGCGACTCGCTGTTCATCCGCCCGTTCCGCTGGCTGGGATCGTTCTTCAGCCCGCGCCAGGTGGACGTGCGCTATTCGGTGATGCAGTCCCAGGTGCAGGCCAAGATGTCCGAGCTCCAGGGCGCCGACCTCACCGCTCCGCACCCGCCCACCATCCAGCTCGGGGCCCAGGGCTTCACGGCCGTGCCCGGGGTGCCGGGCCGGGGCATCGACACCGACGACATCGCCGCGCAGCTGCCCCGCCGGGCGGCCGAGACGCCCGACGGCACCATCGAGATCCACACCGAGATGGTCCCGGTCCTGCCGCCGTACACCGACGAGGACGCCCAGGCCCTCGCCGACCGGGCCAACCAGACGACGGCCAACGGCCTCGACCTCACCGCCGGCGACACGACCGTGCACGCGGACCCCCAGACGCTGCGCTCGTGGATCGGTCCCACCACCGCCAACGGGGCGCTCGACCTGGCCATCAACCCCGACGCGGTGACCGCGGCGCTGCCCGGCCTGTTCGCCTCGCTGTCGGCCCAGGCGGTGAACGCCAGCTTCGACGTCCAGAACGGCGTACCGGTGGTGATCCCGTCCAAGCAGGGTGTGTCCTGCTGCGGCGCCAACAGCGCCGACGTGATCTGGCAGGCGCTGCTCAACGGGCAGTCCCCCGCCGCCCTCGAGGTCCAGGTCACCGACCCCGCGCTCACCACCGAGGCGGCCCAGGCCCTCGGCATCACCCAGGCGGTCGGCGGCAACAACGCCTGGCGCAACGGCGCTCCCACCACCGCCGGGCCCGGCTTCACCACCTATCACGACCCCGGCCAGCCCCGGGTGACCAACATCCACCGCATCGCCGACATCGTGCGGGGAGCGGTGATCATGCCGGGCGACACCTTCTCGGTCAACGACTACGTGGGCCCCCGCACCCTCGCCAAGGGCTTCGTGGAGGCCGGGGCCATCCGTGAGGGCGAGCACGTCGACGAGGTGGGCGGGGGTGTGTCCCAGTTCGCCACCACGACGTTCAACGCCGCCTACTTCGCCGGGCTGGACATCCTCACCTACCAGGCCCACAGCGAGTCATTCACCCGCTACCCGCCCGGCCGCGAGGCGACCATGGGGTTCCCCGCCCCCGACCTCCGGATCCGCAACAACACGCCCTACGGGATCCTGATCTGGCCGACCTACACGGGCACGAGCCTCACCGTGACGCTGTACTCCACGCCCTTCGCCACCGGGGCGCAGACCGGCATCTCGGAGTCGATGTCGGGCGCTTGCCGCGTCGTGACCACGACCCGCACCCGCACGTTCCCCGACGGCCACACCGCGAACGACACGTTCAAGGCCACCTACCGGCCGGGCGAGGGCCTGACCTGTTGAGGCGGGCAGACGCGGTCGTCGTCGGCGCCGGCCCGGCCGGGACCGCGGCGGCCATCACCCTGGCGCGCCGCGGGCGCGACGTCGTGATGGTGGACAAGGCCACCTTCCCCCGGGACAAGATCTGCGGCGACGGCCTGACCACCGGAGCCCTGCGGCTGCTGGACGGCCTGGGGCTGGACCCGGCGGCGATCCCCTCGTGGCAGACGGTCGACGACGTCGTCGTGCGGGGCCCGGCCGGCCACCAGGTCACCTTCCCGCTGCCCCGCGGTCGGGGCACCTACGCGGCGGTCGCCCGGCGCACCGAGCTCGACGCCGCCCTGGTGGACCGGGCCCGGGCCGAGGGCGTCACGGTCCTCGAAGGCCACGGCTGCACCGGGGCGGCCGAGCACGCCGACCGGGTCGTCATCGGCGTCGAGGGCCACGACGACACCCACGAGGAGGTCGAGGCGCCCTACGCGGTGGCGGCCGACGGGATGTGGTCACCGGTGCGCAAGCACCTCGGCCTGGCCACCCCGGGCTACCGGGGCGAGTGGCACGCGTTCCGCCAGTACTTCACGAACGTGGGGCCCCGGGCCGCCGACCTGGTCGTGTGGTTCGAGCCGGACCTGCTGCCCGGCTACGCCTGGTCGTTCCCCCTGCCGGACGGGCGGGCCAACGTCGGCTTCGGCATCCAGCGGGGCGGCAAGGTGGCCCGCATCCAGGACATGGCCGGCATCTGGCGCGAGCTGCTCGACCGGCCCCACATCCGGGCCGTGCTGGGCGACGAGGCGGAGCCCGAGTCGCCCCACCGGGCCTGGCCCATCCCCGCCCGCGTCGACCAGGCGGTGCTCAGCGGGCACCGCACCCTGTTCGTCGGCGACGCCGCCGCCGCCACCGACCCGCTGACCGGTGAGGGGATCGGCCAGGCGCTGCTCACCGGCATCCTGGCCGCCGAGGCGGTCCTGGGCGGGCCGGGACCGGGCACGGTGACCGCGACCTACCGCCGGCGGGCCCGGGCCGCGCTGGTGGCCGACCATCGCATGTCGCTCCTGCTCATCCGGGCGGTCCGCCATCGCAAGGGCCTCCGCGCCGGGATGCGGCTGGCCGGGGCCACCGGATGGACCCGGCGCAACTTCGCCCGCTGGCTCTTCGAGGACTATCCCCGCGCTCTCGTGGCCACGCCCCGGCGCTGGCGCCGCGGGATGTTCACGGGCGACGGTGCATACACCACGGAGCGGACGGGCACCCGCTCCCGCACCTGAACTTCGTGCCGAAGACATCCAGCGTTCACATTCCCGCCATTACACGGCCATTGAGCGCGCCTAGCGTGGTCGCTGCGGAGCCCGGGCGGGTGCGGTCATCCCCCCTCGACCGAACCCGACACCCGTGATCCGCCAGTGGCCGACTGCGGCGGTGCGGCCACCCCAACCAGCATCCGGCGCCCCCGCCCCCCGGGGTGCGCCGGTTGCGCGTCCCGGGGACATGCGACCATGCACCGGTGCAGCGGGTGTCGGTCGTGGGCAACAGCGGGTCCGGCAAGACCACGCTGGGCCGCAAGCTGGGGGCCGCGTTGGACGTGCCCTACGTCGAGCTCGACAGCATCTTTCACCAGCCGGGCTGGACCGAGCTGCCGAGAGAGGAGTTCCGCGAGCGGGTGTCGGCCATCGTGGCCGGCGATCGCTGGGTGGTCGACGGGAACTACTCGCACGTCCGGGATCTGATCTGGGACCGGGCCGAC
>JBKPRS010000160.1:0-1215 GCA_046734695.1 Actinomycetota bacterium
GGGTGGGGTCGCCCGCGCGGCCGGCGGGTAACTTGCCGTCATGACGGTCACCGAGGACGCCGCGCCCGCTGCCCGCCCGGCGCGGTGGACCGCGCAGTGGAAGGAGCTCTACTCCGAGGTCATCCAGTCGGGGCTGTGCACGGGGTGCGCCGGGTGCGTCATCGCCTGCCCCCACGACGTGATCGGCTACGAGCACGCGCCCGGCGCGTACAAGCCCTTCCACCTCGAGGAGGAGCTGGGGGCCGACAACTGCGTCCACGGCGAGAAGGGCTGCACCAGCTGCACCCGGGCCTGCCCGCGGTTCCGGTCGTGGGAGCCCCAGGCCGACGAGCACCTCTTCGCCCGCACCCGGCGGCCCGACGAGGTGGCCGGCGTCTACCAGGACATCCTGCTCACCCGGGCCAGCGAGGACATGGTCCACCGCATGGGACAGGACGGCGGGCTGGTGTCGGCGCTGCTCATCTGGGCCAAGGAGAACGACTACATCGACGCCGCCCTGGTGTCGTACCTGGAGGGTGACGGCCGGTCGTGGGAGGCCCGGCCGGGCGTGGCGGCCAGCAAGGAGGAGATCCTCGACGCCGCCGGCAGCCGCTACACCTACTCGGCGAACACGCTGGCCATCAACGAGGCGCTGGAGCGGGGGTACTCCCGGCTGGCGCTGGTCGGGATGTCGTGCCAGTCGTCGGTGCCGCCGATCATGTGGAGCCGCAAGGCCGGCAAGATCGGCAAGCCCATCCTGTTCAACATCGGCCTGCTGTGCTCCAAGACGTTCGACGACTCGATCTTCGAGGAGCTGTTCCTGACCAAGTACGGGCTGGCCAAGGAAGACATGGTCAAGATGAACATCAAGGGCGTCTTTCAGATCTGGATGCGGGACGGGCGCTACCACGAGATCCCGCTGAAGGAGTGCCACGCCTGGACCCGGGAGGGGTGCACCCACTGCCCCGACTTCGCCGCCGAGCACGCCGACATCTCCACGGGCGGGATCGGCAAGGACAACGACTGGACCCTCACCGTCGTGCGCACCGACCTGGGGCGGGAGATCATCAGCCGGATGATCGCCGACGGGTCGATCATCGCCCGCCCGGGCGACGAGGACCCGGGGGCCATCGCGCTGATGAACAAGCTGGCGGCAAAGAGCCGCGAGCGCTGGCCGGCGACCGCCGTGGAGGAGCCCCGGCTGATGGCCAAGGCCTAGCCGGCTGTGGCTAGCTG
>JBKPRS010000161.1:0-1992 GCA_046734695.1 Actinomycetota bacterium
GTCCCGCAGCTGGCGCACCAGGTCCTGCCACTCCCGCACCCGTACGTGGTGGAGGTGCTCGGCCCGGCACAGCCGCCGGAACGCACTGGACGAGCGGGCCCGCTGCTCCGCCTCGAGGTAGTGCCAGAGGTTGAGCACCGCTGTGAAGTCCGAGTCGGGGTCGGCGAAGCGGGCGTGGAGCTCGTCGGCCTCGGCCTCCTGGCCGGTCGGCCGCTCCCGCACGTCCTGGATCGAGAGGGCGGCGGCGATGATCAGCACCTCGCGCGCGCAGCCGTTGGCGTCCGCCTCCAGGATCATGCGGCCGAAGCGGGGATCGATCGGGAGCCGGGCCAGCCGCCGGCCCAGCGGGGTCAGCGTGCGGCCGTCCTCCATGGCGCCCAGCTCGCCCAGCAGCGCCACCGCGTCGCGGATGGCATGGGCGTCGGGCGGGTCCACGAACGGGAACGACTCCACCTCGCCCAGGCCCAGCGCGGCCATGCGCAGGATGACCGAGGCCAGGTTGGTGCGCAGGATCTCCGGCTCGGTGAACTCGGGGCGGGCGAGGTAGTCGTCCTCGTCGTAGAGGCGGATGCAGATGCCGGGCGCGACGCGGCCGCAGCGCCCGGCCCGCTGGTCGGCCGAGGCCTGGCTGACCGGCTCGATGGGCAGGCGCTGGACCTTGGTGCGCCGGCTGTAGCGGGAGATGCGGGCGGTGCCGGGGTCGACCACGTAGCGCACGCCGGGCACGGTGATCGACGTCTCGGCCACGTTGGTGGCCAGCACGATGCGCCGGCCCTGGTGCGGCCGGAAGGCCCGCTGCTGCTCGGCGGCCGACAGCCGGGCGTACAGCGGGAGGATCTCCGTGCCCGCCAGCCGGGCCTCGCCCAGCGCGGTCGCCGTGTCGCGGATCTCCCTCTCGCCGGAGAGGAACACGAGGATGTCACCCGGCCCCTCGGCCCGCAGCTCGTCGACCGCCCGGCGGATCCCGTCCACCTGGTCGGCGGACTCGTCGCCCAGCGGACGGTAGCGGAGCTCGACCGGGTAGGTGCGGCCGGACACCTCGACGACGGGGGCGTCGAAGTGGCGGGCGAAGCGCTCGGTGTCGATCGTGGCCGACGTGACGATCAGCTTGAGGTCGGGCCGGCGGGGGAGGAGGTTCGTCAGGTAACCGAGCAGGAAGTCGATGTTGAGGCTGCGCTCGTGGGCCTCGTCCACGATGAGCGTGTCGTAGCGGCGCAGCAGGCGGTCGCGCTGCAGCTCGGCCAGCAGGATGCCGTCGGTCATCAGCTTGACCAGGGTGCGCTCGCCCACCTGGTCGGTGAAGCGCACCGTGTAGCCCACGCCTTCCCCGAGCGACGTGCCCAGCTCGTCGGCGATGCGGGCGGCCACGGTGCGGGCGGCGAGGCGCCGGGGCTGGGTGTGGCCGATCAGGCCCCGCATCCCCCGGCCCAGCTCCAGGCACAGCTTGGGGATCTGGGTGCTCTTGCCCGAGCCGGTCTCGCCCGCCACCACCACGACCTGGTGGTCGGCGATGGTGGCGAGCAGCTCGTCCCGGCGAGCGGTGATGGGCAGCTCGGCCGGGTAGGTGACCTGGGGGACGGCCAGGCGGCGTCGGGCCACCCGCTCCTCGGCCTCGCTCACCTCGGCCGCCAGGGCGACCAGCGCCTCGTCGCCGTCAGCCGCGGTGCGGGCGCGGTCGAGCCGGCGGCGCAGGCGCTGCTCGTCGTGCAGCGTCAGCGCGGCGAGGCGGGAGCGGAGCCCGGCGGCGGAGGGAGTGGGGGAGGGGGAGGCAGGCACGGTTCGCAGCCCGCCATGTTACGGAGAGGAGACAGAGGAACACTCGTATTAGATCCTCCGACACGCGCTCTTACTCCGCGTTACCCTTCGGCCGTGACCTTCAAGATCGACCCTGACGCCGCCGGGTTCGACGCCACGCGACTCACCCGGATCGACGACCACCTCCGCACCCGCTACATCGAGCCGGGCAAGATCGCCGGCTGCCAGGTGGTGGTG
>JBKPRS010000162.1:0-19447 GCA_046734695.1 Actinomycetota bacterium
GGTCGCGTCCGGCAGGACGATCGACTGCAGCTCCGACCACGCCTGGCGGCTGGCGATGTCGGCGTAGCGACCCTGCAGGCGGGTGATGGCGAGGTGCGCCACCAACTCCCGGTCCATCGGCCGAGCATAGGTTTTCGGAACTTCGTCCCGTAAATCAGGGTGCCTGTAATTCGCCGCGTCTACGCGGGTGTCTCGGCCGGTGGCGGCGGGGCCGCAGGCGGCGGTGGAGGAGGCGCGGGCTCGGCGTCGGTGACGACGACCACGCGGCGGGCGCGGCGACCGGCGACCACGATGGCGCCCAGGCCGATCACGGTGGCGACCAGCGAGGCCAGGCCACCCAGGAACGGGATGAGGGCGATCACGCGCAGGATGCCCCAGCCGGCGAGGAAGGCGAGGATCGGCGAGGCGCCCGACGCCACCCGGCGGCCGAGGACCCAGGCGCCGGCGACGTAGCCGATCGCGTAGATCAGGCCCAGGGCCAGCAACAGGCCGAGCCCGAGGGGGAACCCGACGAGGGTCACCATGGCGATGACGGCGACGATCGGCAGCCCGATCAAGAGGCCGATGCCCCACAGGATCACCGGCCCCCAGTCGTCCGCCGAGGCGTCGACCGCGGCGGCGGCGCGGGGCGCCAGGAGGCCGAGCACCAGGCCGAGGATCAGGGTCGAGACCGTGACCGCGAACCACAGCGCCAGCCAACTCACGACCGACCAGGCCTTGCTCCAGGCCCGCGGGTTCCAGCGTTGCCACGATCCCTCGAACGTCCCGCCGCTCTCCACGACGGGCCGGTGGCGGGACACGATGTCGCCCTGGACCCGGCCGCCGCTCGCGACGAACACGCGGCCGTCGGCCGCGACGACGTCCTCGCGGGCGGTGCCGCTGATGAAAACGTCGCCGTGGAGGGCGACGAGCGCGTCGCGCACCGTGCCGTCGATGATGGCGTCGCCGTCGGCGATGATGACGTTGTCGACCGTCTCGCCCTGGCGGACCTCGACCCGCCCGGTGATGACGATCATGTTGTCGGGCTCGTTCTCGGCCTGCGCGCCGGCGGCGGGAGCGCCCACCGTCAGGGCCAGCACCGCCAACGCGAGGGCCAGGAACACCCGGGTGAGCACACGCATCGTGGCCTCCTTCCCGTGATGATGATCCCCCACGGGGTGTCGCAGGGGAAGGATCTTGGTCGAGGGTGTCGAAATCGGCAGATGTGGTGCGTCCCCTCACCGACCTGTGCTGGCTGCTGGCGATCAGGTTCATCGCCGGCGGCGTGGCGAAGTTCGCCCCGAGCGGGCCGTATGCGGAGAAGTTCTCACCTGTCTCGCCCTGGTCAGCATCGTGGCGCTGGCGAGCCGGCACCGCGCCTAGCGTCGCCGCATGGCATACGAGGGCTACAGCTTGTTGCAGGTGGAGGTCGGCGGGCGGGAGTGCCGGGTCACGATCGACAACCCGCCGATCAACCTGCTCGACGTCCCGCTGATGCTCGAGCTCGACCGGCTCGGGCGGGAGCTGGAGGCGGATCGGGACGTGGGGGTGCTGGTCGTGCGGTCGGCCAACCCCGAGTTCTTCGTGGCCCACGCGGACGTCGGGGCCATCCTCCAATTGCCCCGGGAGGCGCTGGCCGAGCCCCCCGCCGAGCTCGGGTTCTTCCACGCCATGGTCGACCGGTTCCGGACGATGCCGGTGGCGACCATCGCGGTGGTCGAGGGCATCGCCCGCGGTGGGGGCTGCGAGATGGTGTCGTCGTTCGACATCCGGGTGGCGGCGCAGGGCCGGGCCGTGTTCGGCCAGCCCGAATCGCTGATCGGGATCATCCCCGGCGGGAGCGGGACGCAGCGGCTGCCGCGGCTGGTCGGCAGGGCCCGGGCTGCGGAGATCGTGCTCGGGGGCGCCGACGTCGATGCCGACACGGCCGACCAGTGGGGGCTGGTCAACCGGGCGCTGCCGCCCGACGAGGTGTGGCCGTTCGTCGACGCCCTCGCGGCCCGGATCGCGTCGCTGCCGGCCGTGGTGGTGGCGGAGGCCAAGGCGTCGCTGGCCGCGGCCGAGCCCGATCCGGTGCCGGGCCTGCTGGGGGAGTGGCAGCGGTTCACCCGCTGCAACGCCGACCCCGAGGCCGCCGAGCGCATGGAGGCCTTCCTCGCCGCCGGGGGCCAGACCGCGGACGTCGAACGCCGGCCGATCACCCTGGCCGACAGCGCGTGGACGCGTCCTAGGGGATGAGCACGGCGTGGACCGGCGGGACGCCGCGCTCGCCGGCCATCGTCTCCAGGAGCTCGGACGCGCCGTCCAGCCCGACCGTCACGCGGGGCAGGTCGGCGAAGGGATAGGTCCCGCTGGCGAGCAGGTCCAGCGCGGCGCGGTAGTCCGAGGTGTCGACGCCGAGCGCCCCCTGGAGGCGCAGCTCCTTGTAGACGAGGTGGTCGGGGTCGAACCCGGGCGTGCCCCCGCCGCCCCGGGTGCCGGCCACGACCATGGTGCCGCCCGCGCGCGCCAGCGCGACGCCCTGCGCGAACGCGGCCGGGGCCTTGGCCGTGACGTCCACCACCACGTCGGCCCCACGGACGCCGGCTGCGGCCCGCAGGCGGGCCACCGGATCCTCCTCCAGGACGTCGACGGCCAGGTCGGCGCCGAAGCGGGCGGCTTCCACCAACCGGGCATGGTCGTGCGGGCCCGCCCCGGTGACCATCACGAACGCGGCGCCCGCTGCCTTGGCGGCTGCCGCGGCCGACAGGCCCCGGATGCCGCAGCCGAGCACGGCCACCACGTCGCCCGGCCGCGTGCCGGGGACCGTCACAGCCCACCGGATGCCGGCACCGAGCGGGTTGAACGCCACCGCCACCTCGGGCGGGAGCGAGCCCGGCACCGGGAGCAGCAGCGAATCGGGCGCCAGGTACTGGTACGTGGCATACCCGCCCCAGAGCCCCGGCGCCTTGGCCGTGCTGATCATCCCGTACATGTCGGCCAGGCCGTGGCGGCGGCAGCGCCGGTACTCGCCCTGCCGGCACGAATCGCACTCCCCGCAGGACAGGAAGACCTCGACGGCGACCCGGTCGCCCACCGCCACACCCCAGCGTGAGGCGGCGCGGTCACCCACGGCCTCGATCACCCCGACCGTCTCGTGCCCGGGCACGAACGGGAAGCCGGGCGCGATCACCCCGGTGTAGAGCTCGTGGTCGGTCCCGCAGAGCCCGCACGCCTCGACGCGCAGGATCCCGTCGTCGTCGCCGACGTCCGGCAGCGGCAGCTCGTGCCGTTCCAGCGCCCGGGGCGCCTCCAGCACCAGGGCCTGCACCTGATCCTGGGCCGAGCCCGGGCCCGCGCTCACCGAGGGTCGACGATCGTCAGGGTCCCCTGGGCGGCGCACGCCAAGCGGCCCTGGTAGTGGATCTCCCCCCGGACGACCGCACTGCGGTTGGTCATGGCGAGCACGGTCGACTCGGTCTCGACCACGCCGGCCTGGACCGGGGCGATGTAGTTCACCTTGATCTCGGTCGTCGCCGCCCACTGCCCCCGCTGCATGAGCGGGTAGACGACCATGCCGGTGATGTGGTCGGCGATGGCCGCCAGCACGCCGCCGTGGGCGTTGCCGAACGGGGTCAGCAGCTCGTCGCCGATCGTCGCCCGGCACCACATCCGCCCCGGCTCGAAGCGGACGTGCTCGATGCCGAGGACGCCGGGCAGGCCCCCGGCCGTCAGCTCCGTGCCGAGCAGCCGGTCGGCGATCTTGGGGTCGTAACGCTCTTCCAGGCTGGGCTGGGCCACCGGTCCTCCGTCTCAGCCCACCGCGGTGCGGTCGGCCTGCAGCGTGGGCAGCACGTCGCGGGCGAACGTGCGCATGCTGCGCTCCGCGTCCTCCATGGGCAGACCGGCGTAGCGGAAGCAGGCGGTGAGGTCGAAGTCGCCGATGATCTCGCGGCGCGCCCTCAGGCGCTCGAGCACCTGGTCGGGCGTGCCCCAGGCCTGGACGCCGAGGTACATCTCGCACAGCCGCTCCAGCCCGATGGCCTTGAGCAGGTCGACCGCGCTGCCGTAGGACTCGTATCCCTTGGCCTCCTTGAAGTGGTCGGACTCCAGCTCGTAGTGCTGCATCACGCTGGTGAGGTAGCCCGCGATGTGGGCCTGCGCCTTGTCCTCGGCCCGGGCCGCGTCGGTGTCGCAGTAGACGAAGTCGCAGGTCACCGGGGGTGCGGGCGCCCGCCCATGGGCCGCCTCGAAGCGCTCGCGGTAGGTCGCCATGGCGACGGCCTGGTCCTCCCAGGGCCGCTGGCTGAACGTGACCATCCGGGCCCCGAGGTCCGCCGCCGCCAGCACCGAGTCGGGCGACATGGCGACGCAGTAGAACCGGTCCCGGAAGCTGGCGGCCGGCGCCGGGCGGATCGGCGTGCGGGGCTGGTGGTAGTAGCGGCCGTCGCCCTCGATCCAGCCGGTCTCCAGCGCGTCCACCACCAGGCGGGCGGCCTCGTCGAAGCGGTCGCGGGACTCGTCCATCGGGATGCCGAAGCCGGCGTACTCCCGGCGGGCCAGGCCTCGCCCGATGCCGAACAGCACCCGCCCGCCGGCGAGGTGGTCGAGCAGCGAGATCTTCTCCGCCACCCGCAACGGGTCGTTCCAGGGCAGGATCACCGCGCCGGTCCCCAACGAGATGCGCCGGGTCCGGCCCGCCATGTGGGCCAGGAACAGCGTGTTGTCGGGGCAGAACGCGTAGTCCTCGAAGTGGTGCTCGACCGGCCACAGGGCGTCGAA
Source organism: Actinomycetota bacterium (assembly GCA_046734695.1). GTDB lineage: Bacteria > Actinomycetota > Acidimicrobiia > Acidimicrobiales > VFJN01 > ZC4RG19. Next base: position 4,741 of record JBKPRS010000162.1, read on the forward strand.
GCCGAGCTCGTCGGCCAGCACCCCCAGACGGACCTCGTCGGCGACCACCTGCCCGTCGCCGACCTCGGGGCCGTACCCGTGGGACTGGAAGATCATCTGCACACCGACCTTCATCCGTCGAAGGCTGCCACACTGCCTGGTCGATGACACGAGATCCCGGGGCCACGGTCTCCGACCACGGCGGTGAGCTGGCGCTGGCCGCGCTCCGCCCGTTCGGCGTCGACACGATGTACACGCTGTCGGGCGGCCACGTCTTCCCCTTCTACGACGCGGCCGTCAAGCGCGACCCGCCCGTCCGCCTCGTCGACGTGCGCCACGAGTCGACGGCCACGTTCGCGGCCGAGGGCCACGCCCGGCTCACCCGCGGCCCGGGCCTGGCCGTGCTCACGGCCGGTCCCGGCATCACCAACGGCATGTCGGCGGTGACGCAGGCGCACTTCAACGCCTCGCCGGTGGTGGTGCTCGGTGGGCGCGCCCCCCAGGCCCGGTGGGGCTCGGGGTCACTGCAGGAGCTCGACCACGTCCCGCTGCTGGCCAGCGTCACCAAGCTGGCCCGGACCGTCACGGCGACCGACGACATCCCGGCGGCCGTCCACGAGGCCGCGGTGGCCGCCCTCACTCCCCACCGCGGCCCGGTGTTCCTCGACTTCCCGTTGGACGTGGTGTTCCGGCACGGCAGCGCCGTGGTCCCCGAAGCCGTCATGCCGGCGGCGGCTGACCCCGATCCCGACGTCGTGGCCCGGGTGGCGGGGATGCTGGCCACGGCCGAGCGGCCGATGCTGATCGCCGGCAGCGACGTGTGGTGGGGCGGCGCCGAGGGCGCGCTGGTGGCGGCCCTGGAGCACCTGCGGGTGCCCGCGTTCACCAACGGCCAGGGGCGGGGTTGCCTGCCGGCGGACCATCCGCTGGCGCTCAGCCGCACGCGGGGGCTGCTCAAGAGCGACGCCGACCTGGTCGTGGTGGTGGGCACGCCGCTCGACTTCCGGCTCTCGTTCGGGTCGTTCGGCGACGCCACCGTGGTCCACGTCGTGGACAGCGCCGAGGCCGCGGCCGGGCACGTCGACGTGCTGACGCTCGCCGGTGACCTGGGCACGAGCCTCGCGGGCCTGGCCGCGTACGAGGGGCCGCGCCGCGATCACGAGCCCTGGATCGCCCGGCTGCGGGAGCAGGAGGCGGCCGCCGCCGGGGCCGACCGCGAGCGCCTGGACGCGGCGGCCACGCCGATCCTGCCCGCCCGGATCTACGGCGAGCTGGCGCGCCAGCTGGACCGCGACGCGGTCGTGGTGTGCGACGGCGGCGACTTCGTGTCCTACGCCGGGCGCTACGTGTCGGTGTACGAGCCCGGATGCTGGCTCGACAGCGGGCCCTACGGCTGCCTCGGCACCGGGATGGGCTACGCGATCGCGGCTCGTGTCGCGCACCCCGACCGCCAGGTCGTGGCCCTGCTCGGCGATGGCGCCGCCGGGTTCTCGCTCATGGACGCCGACACCCTGGTGCGCCACCAGCTGCCGGTGGTCATGGTGGTCGGCAACAACGGCATCTGGGGCCTCGAGAAGCACCCGATGCAGGCGCTCTACGGCTATGACGTGGCCGCCGACCTGCAGCCCGGCTGCCGCTACGACCAGGTGGTGGCCGCGCTGGGCGGCGCGGGGGAGACCGTGACCGAGCCGGACGAGATCGGGCCCGCGCTCGCCCGGGGGTTCGCCTCCGGGGTCCCCTACCTGGTCAACGTGCTGACCGATCCCGCCGACCAGTACCCGCGGTCGTCCAACCTGGGCTGAGGGCACCTCCGGAAACCTCCCCGGATCCTCCCGTTCCCCTCCAAGCTTGGTCCTCGGGGGCGGGCGCACGATCGCGGCCATGCACGCCATCGTCGATCACGCCACCGATTGCCTCACCGGCCCGGATGCGAGCGGGGCCGCGGTCGAGGTCTGCCACCTGTCGCAGCGGGTCCAGGGTCGCACCACCCTGCACGACGTCTCGTTCTCGGTCGCCGCCGGCGAGGTCGTCGCCATCGTCGGGGGCAGCGGCGCGGGCAAGACGACGCTGCTGGAGACGATGATCGGCATCCGCCCGCCGAGCGGCGGTGCCGTCCGGATCGCGGGCGCCCAGGACCGGTCCGACGTCAGCTACGTGCCCCAGGACGACATCATCCATCGGGACCTGCCGCTGGCCCGGACGCTGCGGTACGCGGCCCAGCTGCGGCTCCCGGCGGGCACGCCGCCTGAGGTGGTCGACCGCACGGTGTCCGGGACCCTCGCCGCGCTCGACCTCGCGGAGCGGGCGAACGTCCGCGTGGGGGCGCTGTCGGGCGGCCAGCGCAAGCGGGCCAGCATCGCGGTGGAGCTGCTCACCCGGCCCGCGGTCTTCTTCCTCGACGAGCCGACGTCCGGGCTCGACCCGGCCACGGCCCGCGAGGTGCTCCGGCTGCTGCGGCGGCTGGCGGCGGACGGCACCACGATCGTCCTCACCACCCACAGCCCGACGGACATCGACCTGTGCGACCGCATCGTGTTCCTCGCCCGTGACGGCCACCTGGCCTTCGTCGGGACCCCGGCCGAGGCGCGGCAGTACTTCGAGACCACGGATCTCACCGTCGCCTACGAGCGCCTGGCCAGCGAGGACACCCCCGCGGCATGGGCAGAGCGCTTCGCGGCGGTGCGCGGGCCGGCGCCCTCGGCTCCGAGCCCGGTGGCTGTGAGGTCGCCGGTGGTCGTCCGGCGGGCGGGACCGCTGCGCCAGTGGGCCGTGCTCACCCACCGCAGCGCCGACCTCCTGTTCCGGAACCGGCTGACGCTGGCGGTGCTGGTGGGATCGCCGGCGCTGGTCATCGCCATGATGGCCGTGCTGTTCCGTCCCGGCGCGTTCGACGGCCCGACGACCGGCGAGGCGACCCAGACGATGTTCTGGCTCGCGTTCGCCGGGTTCTTCTTCGGCCTCACCTACGGCCTGCTCCAGATCGTCGGGGAGATGCCGATCCTCCGCCGGGAGCGGCTGGCCGGCCTGAGCGCGACGGCCTACGTCGGCGCCAAGGTGGCCGTGCTCACGCCCGTCCTCCTCGGGGTGTCGGTCGGGATGCTCGGCGTCCTGCGGGCCCTCGACCGGCTGCCCTCCGCCGGCGGCGGGGCCTACGCCGGGCTGCTCGTGACCCTCACGCTGGAGTCCCTGGCCGCCCTGGCGCTCGGCCTGCTCGCCTCGGCCTCGGTCACGAACGTGGCCCAGGCCACCCTGGCTCTGCCCATGCTGTGCTTCCCGCAGGTGCTGTTCGCCGGGGCGATCGTCCCGGTCCCGGACATGGCCACCCCGGGCCAGGTGATGAGCGTCGGCCTGGCCAACCGGTGGGCGTTCGAGTCCCTGGGCCGGGCCCTCGACCTCGGCCACCCGCCGGCCTTCTCCGGCAGCCCGGTCACAGGCTGGATCGTGCTGGCCGGCTTCGCGGTGGGACTGTTGGCCGCCACCGTCGCCGTGGTCGCCCGCCGGGCCCCGGCCTGAGGGCCCCGGCGTCACCGACGTCGAGCATCCCGCCTGGGTGTCGGACGAGGGGTCGCCCCACCTGTACGGCGTCGAAGTCGCCGCCGCCGGGCCGGCCGGGACCGTCGCTGCGTACCGCATCGAGACGTTCCACCGCGGCACGGCGCTGGCCGCGCCCCGCGGGGCCCGCTTCACCATCCACGTCAACACGGGCTGATGTCCATGCCGGGGTAGCGCCGGCTCAGGCCGTCGAGAGTCTCGGCGGGAGGCCGGTCAGTAGCTGAAGGTGGTGGCGCCGTCGCCGATCCACTCCCAGAGCGGGATGGTGCCGGCGAGCTCGGCGTCGGGGATGAGGTCGCCCTTGTCGAGCTTGCGGGCGTCGAAGCAGATCGGGCAGACGTAGTAGCGGCCGCCGGCGTCGTGGAACCGCCTGATCAGGTCGGGGATGGGCGGGCAGCCGTCGCAGGCGGTGCCGGTGGCGACGCCGGTGACCGCCAGCCGGACAGCTTCCTTGGTCATGAACATCAGCGTCTCGCGGCCGGTCTCGGCCGCGCCGACCGCCACGAGGAAGGCGACGGTGACCTTCTCGGGGTCCTCGAGGCCGGTGGTGAGGCTGACGGCAGCTTTGGTGCTCATGATGTGCTCCTGGGGCGCGAGTGAACGCGGGTCGGCTCCCCCAGGACGCTAAGGACGGGCGGTGGCCCCGTCGTCCGGGGTTCTCCCTACAAATCGAGCGGGTCGAGGCTGTCGAGCAGGCCGGCCTGCAGGGCGAACAGGGTGGCCGTGGCCCGGGTGGACGCACCGGTCTTGGCGTAGATGCGCTCGATGTGGGTCTCGGCCGTCTTGGGTGAGATGTCCAGCCGGTGGGCGACCTGGCGGGCTGTCGCGCCGCGGGCGATCAGGGTCAGGACCTCGATCTCCCGTCCGGTCAGCCCCGCCGGTCCGGTGCGCCGCTTGCCGCGGCTCTGGCCCGCGGCGGCCAGCACCGCGTCCACTGCTCCGGCGTCGAGCCGCCCGGCCCGGACCTCGGCGGCCAGCTCGGCGGCGGCGTGCTTGGCGGTCATCGGCGGACGCTGCGGCCGCGGCTCGCTCATGGCCCGGTACGCGCAGGCGGACGCGAGCACCAGGGCGGTCATCGGGATGGCCGCGCCGCTCAGCCCGCGGTGATAGCCGGACCCGTCGCTGCGTTCGCGGACCAGCGAGGCGACGGCGCCGAGCCGGGCGAGCGCCGCCGGGCGGGCCAGCATCCGCTCGGTGTAGTAGGCGTGCATGCGCATCCGTTCCGCCTCGGACGCCGACAAGGGGCCCGGTTTGTCGAGGATCGTGGCGGGGATGCCGTGCATGCCGATGTCGTGCAGCAGCGCCGCTCGTCGCACCGTCGTGCTGTCCGGCTCGGAGAGCCCGGCCTGGGCTGCGGCCCGCGCCGCCAGGTCGGCGACGCCCCGCGAGTGACCCGCTCGGGAGGCGGACCGGAGGTCGGTGAAATCGGCGATCACCTCCAGGGCGACGTCGAGCTCGTCCTCGCTCAGGCGGCGCTGCAGTGCGGGCTCGTCGGCGATGAGGGCGAGCCAATCGGGCTCCGCCCCTGGGTCACCGAGCACGTCGTCCGCCACCGCGCAGAACGCGTCGACGACACCCGGATCGAACTGCGTGCCGCGCCGGGCACGAGCGACGTCGACGGCGGCCCCGCTCCCTCCGGTGCGGTGGAACACCTCGACCGCCTCGGCGAGATGGAACAGCCGCATGGGCAGGGCGATGTCGTCCCCGGCGACGTCACCCGGCACCCCGCGGCCGTCCCATCGGGTGAACACCTGCTGCAGCGGATCGCACACGTCGCTCCCGAGGCCGAGGCGCTCGGCCATCCGGGCGGTGGTGAGGCAGTGGGCCCGCAGGCCGCGCTGGACCGCCGCGCCCCCGGTGGCGGCGAACCTGGCCACGAGGCTGGCCCGATGCAGGGCGGGGGTCCCGGCCCCGACGTGGCGGATCATGAAGCCGAACATGGGCAGCCCGGCCAGGTCGACACGCAAGCTGTCACGCCGGAGAGCGATGTCGTCGCCGAACCAGCCGGCCACCTCAGGTGTGTCCGCCACGCAGCCGACCCAGGCCAGGGTGGCGACGTAGTACAGGGCACGGTGGGCGTCGATCTCCACGCCCAGATGGTCACCGAGCCGCGCCGCGATGACCCACGAGCGCAGGACGTGCTCCATCGGCTGGCCGAGGCCCAGATCGGTCGCCAGCGAGAACGCGGCGACCAGCTCGGCCAGCCGAAGCCCCGAGTCCCGTTCGCCTGCGTCCACCGCCCACCAGCGTATGAGCCGGGTGCGGTGGCTCAGCCGTATAGGCGGTAGACGCGGGCGGCCGTGCCGTAGAGGACGGCGTCGCGCTCGTCGGGCGAGCAGTCCTGCACGATCTTCTTCACGGCGTTGCCCAGCGTCCGGTAGGAGAGCGAGAGGCGGTCCACCGGGAAGTTGGACTCGAACAGGCAGCGCTCCGGGCCGAAGCAGTCGAGCGTGTGCTGGTAGTAGCGACTCTGGGCGGCGACGAACTCGTCCGACGTCGGCGGGCGGGCGGCGGTGTTCCAGCCGAAGCCGTTGTCGGGCATGGCCAGGCCGCCCAGCTTGGCCACGACGTTGTCGCAGCGGGCGATCTCCGCGATGTCGTCGCGCCACTGGTCGAACAGCTCGTCGCGCCGGCCCTCGAAGCGGCCCACCCCCAGCGGCGTGCAGAAGTGGTCGAGGACCATGAGCGTGTCGGGCACGGCCCGGGCCAGGTCGAGGAACTCGCGGGCCTGGAAGTGGTACTGCCAGGTGTCGTAGGTCAGGCCCCGTTCGCCGAGGCGGGCCACGCCGGCCCGGAAGGCCGGGTCCTCGGACAGGCCCTCCGGGGCCCGCCCGGGGATCGTCAGGCCGTCGGCCCGGGCCCCCCGGGACAGGGAGTGGCGGATGCCCCGGAACAGCCCCCGGCCCGCCTCCTCGTGGGCGTCGAGGATGTCGTCGAGCTGCGGCAGCCGCAGGTCGGCGTGGGCCACGATCCCGCCGATCAGCCCGCCGCCCTCGGCCGCCGCCGCGGCCACGAACTCGGTCTCGCCCAGCGGAGCCAGCTCCGGCGGCCCGTCGGTCCGGTACGACGACCGGCACTCGACGAACACGGTCCGCACGACGTTGTGCCCGCACCCGGCGTCGGTGGCCAGCTCGGCCACCCCGTAGGCCATGCCCTCGCCCGGGGGCCACAGGTGATGGTGGGCGTCGATCATGCGCTGGTCCGGATCGACGATCGGCTCGTCCACCAGCGCCCGCCACTCATCGGTCCCCGGCCTCGGTGCATCGGTCACGGCGCCACGATGGCACAGCCCGTCAGCGACGGTCGGACAGCGCGCTTGCGGTGGCGATCAGGCCCTCGCGCGCCGAGCGGTAGCGGGGTGCCCACCCGGTCTCGCGGCGGAGCTTGGCGTTGCTCACCCGCAGCGAACGGGTCAGCGAGGTCGACCGGTCGCCCAGCAGCAGGCCGGCCCGCCCCGGCAACCGGAGCCACGGGCGTGCGCCCGCGGCCCCGCCGAGCGCATCGGCGAAGGCGCGCTTGGTCAGCGGCTCGTCGTCCACGACGTTGTAGATCCCCGCCGGCGCCTGCAGCGCGGCGGCCACCGCGGTGCCGCCGTCGGCCACGTGGATCGACGACACGTAGCCGCCGGCCGGTCCCAGCTGGGCGCAGATGTGCCGCCGGGCCAGCCCGAGCAACTGCTCGCTGTGGGCGGCCCCAGGGCCGTAGAACCAGCCGAACCGCAGCACGACACCTGTGCCCCCCGCCTCGGAGAACCACTGGGCGCTGGCCTCGGCGGCCAGGTTGCCCCGGGCCATCGGGTAGGCGTCCGTCGCGGTGTCCTCGTCGACCCACGCGGCCCCGCCGTCCCGGTAGAGCATGCAGACCGACTCCTGCACCACCCGGCCGACCCCGGCGTCGAGCGCTGCGTCCACGATGGCGGCCGAGCCCTCGCTCCGAATGCGATCGTTCTCCGCCCACGCGCTCCGGCGCATGAACCGGGTCATGGGCGGGATCGCCGTCGCCAGGTTCACCACCGCCGCGTGTCCCGCCATCGCGCCGGCGAGCCCGGCCCGGTCGAAGATCGAGACCGCGACGGGCACGGCTCCCATCGCGGTCAGCTCCTCGGCCTTCTTTGCCGACCGGGCCACCGCAGTGACACCGTGGCCCGCGGCGACCAGCGCCATGACCGCAGGGCGGCCGATGGCGCCGGTCCCACCGGTGACGAACACCTTCATGCCCCCGGGACGCTAGTGAGCCGGCTACGCCACCCGGCGGCGGGTCGAGCGGATGGCGAAGGTGAGGGCGATGGCGGCGACCGCGACGGGCCACCAGAGGGCGTGGGGATCTCCCGTGCTGCCGAGCCAGGCGCCGCGCAGGCCGCCGATCACGTGGCTGAGGGGGAGGACGTCCGAGATGGTCTGCATCGGTCCGGTCATGACGTCGCGGGGCGGGCCGCCGCCGCCGAGGAGGAACATCGGGATGAACACCAGGTTCCCCAGGGCATTGGCGGTGCGGCTGCTCGGCATGAGCAGGCCCAGGGCGAGGCCGAGGGCGACGAAGCAGGCCAGGCCGGCCAGCAGCCAGCCGGCGGTGAGGGCCAGGTTGTCCGGGGCCGGGACGCCGTAGACCGCACCGCCCGCGGCCAGGACGACGGCGGCGGCGGCCAGGCCGAGGACCACGCCGACGGCCGCCTGGCTGAATGCCAGGGTGGCGCCGCTGACGCCCGAGGCGCGGTAGCGGCGCAGCACGCCCAGCTCGCGGTGGGTCGCGATGTGGGCGGGCAGGGTGACCAGGCCCAGCTGGGCGATCACGACGCCGAGGTAGCCGACGACGTAGTGCTCGCTGGGCCGCACGCCCCCGAAGTCGGGATCGGGGACCGTGCCGAACACCCCGGCCAGGATCAACACGGTCACGGCCGGGAAGGCGACGAGGCCGACGAGGACGCCGGGCTCCCGGGCCAGCAGGCGCAGGTCGGTGGCGGCGAGGCGCATCGCCGTGCGCAGGCTCGACGGCCCGGAGCGAATGGCGGCGGTGGTCGGGTCGGGGACGGTGACGGTGACAGCGGTCATGACGGGTCCTCCTGCGTCAGGGCGACGAAGCGGTCTTCGAGGGTGGGGCGGTCGAGGCGCAGGTCGAGCGCCGGGCGGCCGGCGGCGACCAGGTGGGCGCCCACGTGGGCGAGGATCGGACCGGAGCCGGTGATGGCGACCTCGGGCCCGTGGCGCTGGACCGAGGCGACGCCCGGCAGCCCGCGCAGCGGGCGGACGTCGAGGTCGGCGTCGGTGAAGCGGACCGTGGCCGCGCCGCCCAGCGCCTCCACGATGGTGGTCGGGCTGCCGTCGGCCACGACCCGGCCCCGGTGCATGACCACGACCCGGTCGCAGAGGCGCTCCGCCTCCTCGACGTCGTGGGTGACGAGGACGACGGTCGTGCCCCGGTCGCGGATCCGGCGGACCACGTCCCAGGTCTGGCGGCGGGCGGACGGGTCGAGGTTCTGGGTCAGCTCGTCCAGGAACACGACCTCGGGCCGGCCGACCAGGGCCAGGGCGACGAACAGGCGCTGGCGCTCGCCGCCGGACAGCGCGGCGAACGGCCGTCCCAGCAGCTCCCCCAGGTTCCACTCTTCGGCCAGCTCGGCGAGCGGCCGGGGATCGGGGTGGAGCGAGGCGAACAGCCGCAGCGCCTCGCCCACCCGCATGCGGGCGGGCAGGGCCGCGTCCTGCAGCTGGGAGCCGATCCGGCGCCGCAGCCGGTCGCCGGCGGCCGCAGGGTCGAGGCCCAGGACCTCGACCGAGCCGCCGCTGGCCCGTCGCAGGCCCTGGAGGATCTCCACGGTGGTGGTCTTGCCCGCGCCGTTGGTGCCCAGCAGGCCGAACAGCTCGCCCCGGCGCACCTCGAACGAGACGCCGTCGACGACGGCGTGGTCGCCGTAGCGCTTGATGAGCCCGTCGACCTGCAGCACCGCGGCGCCCGCCGGCGCTCGCGGCCCCGCGGCCTCGGTGATGACGTTGGTGGTCATGCCCGCAGCGTGCGCCGCGGCCCGGCCCCGCACATCGGAGCACGGTCGGGACCTGCTCGCCCCCTGGGGGGATCAGGGCTGGGTGCCGACCACCCCGTGGTCGTAGGCGTAGACGATGGCGGCGGCGCGGTCCCGCACGGCGAGCTTGGAGAAGATCGACCCCACGTGGGTCTTCACGGTGGCTTCGCTCACATAGAGCGCCCGGGCGATCTCGACGTTGGTGGCGCCCTTCGCCATCAGCCGCAGCACGTCGTGCTCGCGGTCGGTGAGCGCGGGGATCCGGGTCGGTGCAGCCGGCGTGGCCGCGCCCCGCCCCCGGCGCAGCACCCGCTCGGTGACGGCGGGGTCGAGCCAGGCGGCGCCCCCGGCCACGGCGCGGGTGGCGGCGATGATCTCCTCCGCCGACGCGTCCTTGAGCACGAACCCGGCGGCACCGGCGTCCAGCGCGCCCCACAGCACGTCGTCGTCGTCGAAGGTCGTCAGGATCAGCACGGGCGGCCCCGGGCCGGCCGCCGTCAGCGCCCGGGTGGCGGCCACGCCGTCGACGCGCCGCATGCGCACGTCCATCAGCACGACGTCGGGCCGGTGCTGCTCCACCGCCGCGGGGACCTGGTCGCCGTCGTCGCACTCGGCCACGACCTCGAACCCGTCGTCGGGGCCCAGGATCCGGGCGACGCCGGCCCGCACGACCGCCTGGTCGTCCACGATCAGCACCCGGGTCACGGCAGGGCCGCCTCCGGGTGGCGCCGCACCGGCAGCCGGGCCTCGACCCGCCAGCCGTCCTTCGACGGCCCGGCCTCCAGCTCGCCGCCCACGGCCCGGGCCCGCTCGGCCATGCCCACGAGCCCGAAGTGGGGCCCGGTGGCGGGCGCGGCCCCACCCGGTGTGCCGGAGTCGACCACCCGCAGCAGGACCGCGTCGTCGCCGGCGGCCAGGATCACCGTCACACGGTTCCCCGGCGCGTGGCGGGCGACGTTGGTCAGGGCCTCCCGGGCGATGCGGTGCAGCGCCGTGCCGACCGGTCCGTCCAGGTCGTCGAGCGGACCCGCGGCGTCGTAGCGCACGTCGAGCCCGGCCCGCCGGTAGTCCTCGACCAGCAGGGCGAGGTCGGCCGCGCCGGGCAGCGCGGGATCGATCCCGCGCTCGTCGTCCCGCAGGGCGGCCACGGTGGCCCGGATCTGGTCGAGGCTGGCCCGCCCGACCGCCTCGGCGTCCCGCAGCGCCCGCTCGGCCTCGTCAATGTCACGGCGCAGCACGTGTCGCGCGCCGGTGACGTGCAGGAGCACCGCGGCCAGGGTGTGCCCGGCCAGGTCGTGGAGGTCACGGGCGATCCGGCGGCGCTCCTCGGCCACCGCTGTGTCCGCCAGCTCCCGCCGGGTCTCCTCCAGCTGCTCGATGAGCAGGCGCTGGTGGCGCAACGTGCGGCCGAGCACGAACGTGAACGCGTTCGCCATCACCCACGGCTGCCAGACGATCCCGGCCTCGGGGACGACCTTGACGACCACCACCCACTCGACAAGCGAGCCCACGACGGCGACCAGGGCTGCCCGCGTGGTCGAGCCGAGGAACGCCGAGGTGTACAGCACGGCGATGGCGATGAGGAAGAACGACCCCTCCAGGTCTCCGGACGTGCCTACGGCAGCCGCCACCGACGCGAACACGACGGCGGCGAAGATCTCGGAGCGCAGCCCCCGCAGGCTGCGCACCCAGTAAGCGGCCACGGCCGGCACGAGCATGAGCAGCGAGCCGATCGGACCGGTGTAGAGCAACTGGGTGATCGCGACGACGATCACCGGGACCACTACGTTGAACCAGCGGTCGTCGTCGTCGCTCGGCGCCTCGGGACGCCGGAGATCAGCTCGGAAGCGGGCCAGGAGGTCCACCTGCCGAGGGTATGCGCCCCACCGACCGGCTGTCTTCCATCCTCGGGAGGATCGGCCTCCGCCTCGGGGAGGAACTGATCAGGGCGGAACCAAATCTTCCGCAATGGCACCTACGGTGCCCCGCATGGAGACAGAATCGATCCGAGAGTTCCGCATCGATGTCCCGCAGGCGGACGTGGACGACCTGCGCGATCGCCTGGCCCGGGTGCGCTGGCCTGCCACCCTGCCCGGGACCCCGTGGGAGCGGGGCGTGCCCGTCGACTACCTCGCGGCCCTCACGGACCACTGGCGCGACGGCTACGACTGGCGGGCGCAGGAGGCCGGGCTCAACAAGTTCCCCCAGTTCACGACCGAGATCGACGGGCAGACGATCCACTTCCTGCATGTGCGCTCGCCCGAGCCGGACGCCTTGCCGTTGATCGTCACCCACGGCTACCCCAGCTCGGTGGCCGAGCTGACCGGGATCCTGGGGCCGCTGACCGATCCCCGGGCCTACGGCGGCGATCCCGCCGACGCCTTCCACGTCGTGGCTCCGTCACTGCCCGGCTTCGGGTTCTCGTCCCCCCTGAGCGACGCGCGATGGGAGCTCACGCGCACCGCCAAGGCCTGGGTCGAGCTGATGGCGCGGCTCGGCTATGAGCGCTACGGCGCCCACGGCGGCGACATCGGCGCGGGCGTGTCCGGGGACCTGGGCATCCACGCCCCGGAGGCGGTGGTGGGCGCGCACGTCGCGACCGATCCGACCGCGCTGGCGCTGATCGGCGGGATGCTGCCCGACGAGTCCGACGACATGAGCGACGCCCAGAAGGCCCGCCTCGGGGTGCTGCGCCGGTGGGAGGCCGACGGGCGCGGCTACCTGCAGATCCAGACCACGCGCCCCCAGACCCTGGCGTACGGCCTGGCCGACTCGCCGGTCGCCCAGCTCGCCTGGATCGTGGAGAAGTTCCAGGAGTGGACCAACCCGGCCGCCGCCCTGCCCGAGGACGCGGTCGACCGGGACCAGCTCCTCACCAACATCAGCATCTACTGGTTCACCGGGACGGGCCCGACGGCCGCCAACTTCATCTACGAGGCTGCCCACGCCGAGAAGGACTGGACCGCGATGTCGCCTGCTCCCACCGGGATGGCGGTGTTCGCGGCCGACAACATGCTGCGCTACATCCTCAACCACGAGGGCCACATGGAGCACTGGAACGAGTTCGAGGAGGGCGGCCACTTCCCGGCCATGGAGGTGCCGGACCTGCTCACCGCCGACATCCGGGCCTTCTTCCGTCCCTACCGCTGAGGGCCTCACCCCCGCATGATGTTGAGGTCCACGGCGCCGTGGATGCCGTCGACCGACGCGCGGTCGTAGGCCTGCCAGATCCACCAGCCCTCGACGTCCGGGCGGCGCAGCACCCGGCGGTGCCACAGGGGCCGGTCCAGGTCGTCGCGCACCTGGTACCGGCCCTCGAAGTCGGCGCCCACGTAGACGACGACCGTCTGGCCGGTGGCCTCCTCGACCCGGTCGAGGAAGGTGTCGAGCTCGCGCCGCAGCGAGTCCCGATCCGGCCGCTCGGAGCAGTTGCCGGCCAGCTCGAGGTCCACCGCGGGCGGGAGGGCGTCGGGGTCGCTCGGCAGCTCCGACAGGAAGTTGGTGGCCTGCTCGGCGCCGGAGCGGCAGAACGTGAAGAAGTGGTAGGCGCCGCGGTCCAGCCCCGCCGCGGCGGCACCCTCCCAGTTCTCCCGGAACCGCTGGTCGACGAAGTCCCCGCCCTCGCTCGCCTTGATGTAGGCGAAGTCGATGTCGTCTCCCGCGACCTGCCCCCAGTCGATGGCGCCCTGGTGGCTGGACACGTCGACGCCGTAGCGCTCACCCGCCCGCAGGCCCGGCCGGTAGCCGGGCAGCTCCACGGACCAGGCCCATGCGCCGAGGACGGCGGCCGCGACCAGCGCGACCGCCACCGCCAGGGGCCAGCGCCCACGCCGGCCGCGACGCCCGACCTCGTCCAGCTCCGGGCCCACGGCCTCCAGGATGCCCGAGGTCGGGCCACCGGCGCCCGTCAGGTGCGGGCGGCCTGCACCGGGTCGATGCTCAGGTCCAGGAGGAACAGCAGGTCGTCGCCGGGCAGCAGCGCCTGCATGGCCGCCAGGACCGGGGCGTGGTCACCGCCGGCCACTGCGTCCGCGTGGGTGTCCAGGGCAGCCACGAACGTCTCGATGTAGCGGCGCTGCCGGGCGAGGAGAGCCTTGCTGCCCGGCTCCCCGTGCCCCACGTGCAGGGTCACGCCGTCGTCCAGGCGCGCCTCCAGGGCCTCCAGGGAGGCGAGCCAGTCCTGCCAGCGACCGTCGGCCAGGTACGCGTGCATCCCGTTGTAGGCGAGGTCGCCGGCGAACGCGGTGGCCGGGTCGAGCCACCAGATCGTGTCCATGTCGGACTCGCCCGGGCCCACCTCCTCGACGCTGAAGGTGAGGCCTCCCAGGGTCACCTCGTCGCCGCCCTCCACGAGGTGGTCCGGGAAGATGCGCTCGCGGGGCCACTCGGCGCCCATCAGGGGACCGACGACGGTGTCCTTCAGGGCGTCGTCGCGCCGGATCACCGCCTCGACCGCGCTGGTGGCCACGATGGGGACCCGATCCGGCCCCAGGATGTGGGCCAGGCCGGCGTAGTGGTCGGGGTGGGGGTGGGTGACGAGCACGCCGGCCAGCGGGCGGCCGGCGCGCTCGACGGCGCCGCGGACCAGGGCGGCGTCGGACACGGTGAGCATGCCGTCGACCACCACGACGCCCTCGGGGCCGTGGACGACGAAGGAGTTGACCGCCATGACCTGTCCGGGGATGCGCTCGATGCGGAGGGGGCTCATGGATCGCACCATCCGCCGGGCACCGCGCTCGGGTCCAACACCTGTTGCCCGCCGATTGACCGGCCCCGGTTGTTGTTAGGTTCCCGCGGCGTGCCGGACGATCTCGACCTGCGGTTGGTGCGCCACTTCGTGGCCGTCGCGGACGAGCTCCACTTCGGGCGGGCCGCCGCCCGGCTCTACATCGCCCAGCAGGCGCTGAGCCGGGACGTGGCCCGGCTGGAGCGCCACCTCGGCGTGGCGCTGCTGGCCCGGACCACCCGCCGGGTGTCGCTCACGCCCGAGGGTGAGCGCTTCCTACCCCGGGCCCGCCGGCTCCTGGCGCTCCAGGACCAGGCGAGGCGCGAGCTGCACCAGGAGGGCGCGCCGCTGGTGGTCGACGTGCTGCGCCACGGGTCCACGGCGGACCGGGTCCTCGCCCGGGCCAAGGCGGCCGTGGACGAGCGGTCGCTGGA